>CAYPCM010000060.1:0-2531 GCA_964409225.1 uncultured Candidatus Saccharibacteria bacterium | reverse complement strand
TTTGAACGCGCGGCCAGCCTGGACGTATCTGTCGTTCCACGACGCCCCGCCGCTTGCGTTCCTCGTGCAGGGGGCGGCGTTCAAGGTTTTCGGCGAGAACCTGTGGGGCATGCGTATCGCCTTTGCGCTGGCGGGTTTGGGATCGGTGTGGCTCGTGTATCTTATCGGTCGCCGGCTCGCCCCGTACAAATCACTCCGCGATTCTACGGGGCTAGCGGATGAGAAAACCGGTCTGGCCGCCGCTACGGTCATGGCGATTCTCACGCCGGCGGTCTGGGTGAGCCGCATTGGGCTTTTGGAATCCTTCGTCATTTTCTTCGAGCTTGTAGCGGTGTGGGCATTTCTGTGGGCGCTTGATGAGCGTCCGCGCAACCGATCTGACCACTATAATATACTAGTATATTATAGTGGTTTGTTATGGGTGCGGTGGGGGCTGGTTGGGGTGGCGATGGGGCTTGCCTTTCTCACCAAATATACAGCGTTCGTGCTCGTGCCGATATTTTTGGGATGGCTCATCTGGGAGCGGCGCTCAAGGGATTTCAAGGGTCTGGCTTTGGCGTGCGCGCTGGCGGCGATTCTGTTCTCGCCGGTTATCATCTACAACGTGAAGCTTTTTCAAACGGTCGGGCACTTTGACCTTCAGTTTTCATACTTGCTCGGCCAGAGAACTCCGGAGTGGCAGAACCTGATGGGCAAAGAGGAGATCGGAACATGGGCCGAGCGTCTCAAACGGATTGGGCCGCGTTTCGTTGACGCCACTTCGCCCGTCGCTGCGGCCGCGTTTGTTGTCGCGGTGGCGGCTTCGCTCGCGTTCCTGTGGCGCGCTCAACGCTCCAAAAGCCAGCCGGACCGGTTTCTTATGCTTGCGATGGGGCTCGTCGCGTTTTCGTTTCTGGTCATCGGCCCCACGCTCCGGTTTCTCGTTACGGCAGCGCCGTGGCTGGCGCTGCTTATGGGCGTGTGGCTTGGACGGATCCCGCGAGGCCTTGTCTGGAAATTTGCGTTCGTGCTCGCGGCGGTTGAACTTGCCTATAGCATGAATACGAGTCTGTTGGCACCTGCGCGCGGGACGGCGCGGCTTGCGTTTTCGCCCCTCGCGTACGACCGCTATCCGTGGGGGTATAACGAGCTGGAAGCGTTTTTGGAAAGGCGTCTTGCCGGAGTGCGCCCGGCCGTCACCATCAAAACGCGCTATGGGTTCATAGACGACCTCGGGGTTGCCGGCATTGCCCGCGCCCGGGCCAAAGGCGCAAAGCCCCTCGCGCTTCTCATCATCTACGACGATTCGCTTTCGGACAAAGCCATGCTCTGGTCGCTCCACCGTCGGCTCGTCTACCGCGGCTGGCCGATCATGGCCGCAAGCTCGTACGAACAGACCCTTGCCGCCCGCGGTCAGGACTTTTTTAGCCAGCAAGGGCTGAAGCGTTTTCTCTTTATTCAGGGCGAAAACGACATCCTGCGTTCTCCCGGCTCTCCCGAGCCGAACCGGAAACTGGCAGCCGATCTTTCCGCCCGGCGCGTTGTACCTCAAACGATTACTGCCGCAGGCGGCACCCCGCGGCTTACCGTCTGGGAGTTTTGACTGCGGCAGCTTTTGTGTGACGCCGGCTACGGAGGCGAAACTGCCGGCGCATTTCGAGTTCGGTTGAGATCGGGGATTGGCCCGAGAGTTATCCTCGCGTTACAATAAAGGCGCATGGCAGTCATTGATTACCTGATCATCGGCGGCGGAGTCGCCGGCACCACCGCCGCCGAAACCATTCGCCAGCGCGATCCGGCGGGTTCCATCGCGATCGTCTCCGACGAACCGCACCGTCTGTATTCGCGGATTCTGCTTTCCAAGGCAAACTTTTTTTTGGAGAAAATTCCGTTTGACCACATTTGGTTAAAATCAGAAGCATGGTACGGAGAGAACCGAATTGAGCTCATGATGGGCAAGCAGGCGGTCCGGCTGGATCCGGCGCAAAAAGTCGTTGTTCTGGAAAACGGCGAGGAGCTTCAATACCGAAAGCTTTTGCTTGCCGTGGGCGGCTGTGCGCGCGCGTGGGGCGGTGTCGCCGGCTCTGACAAACGCGGCATTCATTCTCTGCGAACCCTGGATGACGCCAAAAACATTATCGCCGCGATGAAATCCACCTGGCCCGCGCGGGCCGTAGCCCAAGCGGGGCGAGCCCCACGGGCTATAGCCGTGGGCGGCGGGTTTGTGAGCTTCGAGATGTGCGAGATGCTGCGGAGGGGCGAATTCGAAGTTGCGCTCATTCTCCGAGAGCCGCACTATTGGGAGCCGACTCTTGATGAGCCTTCCGGCCAGATGATCGAGGCGGCTCTGGAGAAAGGCGGGGTGAAGATTTTTCGAAGCGCGCAAGTGCGCGAGGTTCGGGGGGGTGAGGCGGTTGAAGGAGTAACGCTTCAGGATGGAACAGAGATTCCTTGCGGATTGATTATCGTTGGCATCGGAGTGGTTTGCCCCTTCGCGTGGCTGCAGGCCGGGGGCGTGGCGGTCGGCCGCGGCATCCTCGCCAACGAATATC
>CAYPCM010000059.1:0-2554 GCA_964409225.1 uncultured Candidatus Saccharibacteria bacterium | reverse complement strand
ATCGCCACCACCCCCGGCACACCGTCCCGTTCAAACTGCCCCACGATCATGCTCCACTGTCGGGCCTCGCGCAGCGGGTTCTCGCGGCCGATGAAAACGCTGGTCTCGTCAGCCGGCACGCGATCTACCAGTTCGGCAATCCGCTCCTCAATGTCCTCGAAAAGCGAAAGCGCTTGGGTAAGGTATTGCACCTCACCGAATTCCGGCTGCCGGAGGAGTTGCTTGAAACCAAATGCATAGAGCATTTGCCCTGAGCCGCGTCGAAGGGCCCCATCCTCGCCACCAGATAAGCCCACCATGCCAAGATTCCGCGAGTGCTCGCCGAGCCACTGAGCGGCAGCCCGCATGATGTCCTCACGTTCGCGCTCGAGCTCTTCCGCTTGCTGCATCAACGCCTGCAGCAGACGCTCATGACGCTTACGCTCTTCAACCAGAAGGAAATTGACGAAAAACCGATAGCCCTTGTCGGTCGGGATGCGTCCGGCAGAAGTATGCAGCTGGGTAAGGTAACCGGTCTCGTCGAGACGCGCCAATTCTTGCCGCATCGTGGCGGGCGCGATACCAAAATCAAAATTCCCCGCCAGCCACTCCGAACCGATGGGCTCGGCCCGGCGGATATACTCGCGCACGACGGTTGAAAGAATGTCTTGGGTTCGATCGTCCATGATCTCTGCGTTCATTATAGCGACTGGCACTCTCGTGTCAAGAGTGCTAGTTTTGTTCGTCATCCTGAACGAAGTGAAGGATCTCGGAAGGTCTCGCGGGATTCTTCGGGCTTCACCCTCAGAATGACGTGAAAAACGGGAAGCAAAGGCGCCCCGTGCCAGAATGGCACGGGGCGCGTAACGGAAGGTACACGAGACGAGGCGCTACGGCTGGGCGCGCCGGGCCTCCTCCCCGGGCTCGCGGGTAAAGCGTGGCTCCTCCGGCGCGCGGCCATCCACGACCTCGAGACACGACCCGCACAGCGGCCCGGCCTCCATGTGCTCGCGCTTGAAGGTGTTGGCGCCGAGCTCATTGTCAGCCGTACCCGGCTCGACCGTCTCGAACAAGCCACTCGCCACATTCAGCTTGAGCACCGTGTCGGCGTACCGGCTCCACGTCGGCATATCCTGGCGGTTACAACGCCGACAGGGAAACCGACCGGCCGGGTGCGGATGATCAGCCAGAACCGCCAAGACCCGAAACTGGACTACCCCGACTGGAAAGTTCACGAACGAAAAAGGGGTCGTCATACGTCCTCCTTGCCCATATGGGCATGTGTGCTCCTCGATGGAGCGTTTCCAAGACATTACCACCAAGCGAAAACCCCGCGCAAGGCGGGGTCTTCGCGTAAAATGAATAGAACACGGAGCCGGATGGCTCCATCACAACCCACCTCACGTTATTTTCTAATGTATTAATACATTAGAAAATGAGACGGGCTCGGATGGAGGGGGAAGCCTTCACTATATATAGGACTCGAAGGCGCGGCTTCCCCGAAACGCCTCCGATAAAGAAAGACCAAAGGATCAGTTGGGGTTAAGCTTCGCTGGCACAGGCCAGCGGACGAGCTGCGCCTGATCCGGCAGCGGCTCGAGCGTCGGCTCGAGCCACGGGTCGCCACCGGCTGATAGCAGGCAGGCGAAGCCGACGGCGCATGCCTGCGCGACGAAGAACGCGGCGGCCAAGGCGATCATGCCATCCTCCCTTCTCTCCAACCGGCATCAACCGGTCGAGAGTACTAAGGAAACGCCACGTCAAAACCGCAGCCATCACGACCAACAGCAGAAACACGAGCACGATCATCGCACCATCCCCAGCCGCAACCACACCACGCGCGGCAGCAGCTGAATCGGCCCAAACGCAGGACATTGACTCAACCATTCGCCCAGCGCCTCTCGCAGTAGAGAAATCCCATACCGCCAGACAGCGCCGAGGATCAATGCGGTAAGTACGACGCTCGCAAACCCGATCGCGACCTGGCAGATGACCCCCCAACTACAGCGCATCATGCACTACCTCGCCGACCGCGATCATTGCGCCCAGCATCCCCTTGAGCACACCGAGAGACGAACCATTGCTGCCCGTGCAGCCCAGTCGCACCTCGTAGCCAAGGGTGGCAGCGACACCGCGGAAACGATCCGCGAACTCGGCCTTGTGATAGTCAGCGCCTTTCATTAAGTCGCCAACCAACAGCAGAAGGTTGAGCGCGACCTGCCGGCGCGGATCGCATTTGTCCTGACAGAGCGCAAGCACTTCGCGCTCCACCAGCCCAAGCGCGTCCGCGATGGCTTGGGTACTTGTTGTTGTTTTGGAGAACATGGCTTCCTCCTCTGCCCGACCCATCGCATGGGTTTAGGGCTTGTCCATTCCGCTAAAAGCGGAGGAACGTTGAGGACCCCGTACATCGGGGCCCGACAAAATGTTTTTTGAGCTCACATTTTGCCGGGGGCCAGGGGCTTTTCACCCCTTACGAGAACGCATACGGAAATCGAATCGAAAAGACAAACTGAACAATAATCAATGACTGGAGTTTCCTTTCCCGCAATCCGACGGTATACGCTCTCGCAAG
>CAYPCM010000058.1:0-2608 GCA_964409225.1 uncultured Candidatus Saccharibacteria bacterium | reverse complement strand
GTCTTTTAGGAGCACAAACCCAGGCGCTGGCTTTTCTGCCATAACGAGCTTCGCCAGTTCATCGCGGATGCGCTCTGGAGCAATTTTCTTGAGCAGAGCCGCCTGTTCGCGAATGGATCCGCCGGTTTGAGAATCAATCGAAAACCCAAGCTGTGTGGCAAGCCGCACCGCGCGCATGAGCCGAAGAGCATCTTCTTGAAACCGTTTCGCCGACTCCCCTACCGCGCGGATGATTGTATCGGTCAAATCTTTTTGCCCATTGAACGGATCAACGGTTTCGTAACCATCGATTACTTTTGAATTTTGACCTGTGGTTTTGACCTTTGCGCTTTGACTTTTGAGCTTCAACGCTACGGCATTGATGGTAAAATCTCTTCGGGCCAAATCCTCCTCGAGATTTTTGGTGAAGCGCACCCGATCCGGATGGCGTTGGTCAGAGTATGATTCGTCCACGCGATACGTGGTTACTTCTACAATCGCGAGTGATGGATCATCGCTGCCGGTTTTCACGCCAACGGTCCCAAACTGATTCTCATACACACTGTCTGGGAAAACCCGCTGGATCTCTTCGGGGGTCGCGTCGGTCGCCACGTCCCAATCCGCCGGCTTCGCGTGGAGCAAAAGGTCCCTCACGCAACCGCCCACCACGACAGCTTCAAATCCGGCAGCGGTGAGCTGCTCGATTAAGGTGGCAACTTCTTTTGGGATTTTCTGCTCGGACATGCCACAATTCTACCGCAGGTACTGCCCTGCTTCAATTGACCGCTCAATGCACTAACGCCTATAATTGGTCGTTGTCCGTCCCCGTAGTGAAATGGATATCACAACTGCCTTCGGAGCAGTTATTAGGGGTTCGAGTCCTCTCGGGGACACAGACCAAACCGACCACCCGCTCGCCTGTAAAAAATACAGTGTTGAGTTCATCATTCCTGTGCGGTACGATGGTGGTACATGGAAAATCATACTGTCGCCAGACAAAAAGCGATTTCATTACGAAAACAAGGGTGGAGCTACAGAGAAATTCGGACGGAAGTAGCGGTATCAAAAAGCACCTTGAGTTCTTGGTTGAAGGGATTACCACTTAAGCCAGAACACAAGGAAAGACTTTATACCAAGCAAATCGCCATACTTTCGCGAGGATCCCAAAGCCAAAAAGCTCGCCGACAAAGAGAGGTCGACGCGATAATCGCGGCAGCAAAAAAGGAGGTTCGGCTTCCGATATCGCACGAGGTGTTCCGTCTCATGGGCGTGGCGCTCTACTGGGCAGAAGGGAGCAAGGGCAAAATGCTTGAGATAACCAATTCAGACCCACGCCTCATCCTGTTCATGGTTCGTTGGATTACCTCCATGTTTTCGATTCTCCCGACGAACCTCAAAATGCGCTTGAATATCTATCCGCAACAAAACGAGACCAGCATAAAGAAGTTTTGGTCAGATCTCACCGGTATTCCGATTAGCAACTTTGGGAAGACCTTCATAAAACCGAGAAGCAAGGGCTTCAAAAAGAACAATCTCTATTACGGAACAGCACGGATTGAAGTACCAAAGAGCGTTGACCTCCATTATCGAATATTTGGCTGGTTACAGGCAGCGCTAAAAAACTTGGACCCAGAAGTTGCCCCAACCGAGCGAAAGTGGCAGTCTTTGAGAAATACCGTCAGGCCTGTTAACTTATAAACCCAAGCCCCCATAGCTTAATCGGCAAAGCAGCGGACTCTTAATCCGTGTATCTAGGTTCGATTCCTAGTGGGGGCACATCTTGACGAAATAAAATAAGGAGTGTACAAATAACATACTGCAAAAACGCAGGGTTCTTGCGAGTGTGCGGTGAACGACAGAAACAGGAGGGGAAACCGATGGGGATCGAACTCACTGAAAAAGAAGTGCTCGACTTCTTTTTCGAGGCGGGGATGGAAACCTACGCGGGCGACATAGTCATGGCCAAGAGGACCATTGTTGAGCTACCCGGCTCACGGGTCCTCCGATACAAGAGGCCGCCGTTCCTGTACATGGACTGTTACTTCTCGGTTGGCGAGAAGAGCTTCGGTCAAACCGGCATTTGGCACGAAGCATTCCCGGCCGGTCCGGTTTGGGGCATGCAATACAGCGGCTGGTGTAGAGACAAATGGGCAATCCCCTTTCTCAAGCGAGCGCTCCGGTACGCCTACGAGAATCGCATCTTCCTGGGCGGCCGCGGCCCCCTAGAATTCATACCCGAGGGTGAGTCGCTCGCGTATCAGAACCTGCTGCGCCCGGGCAGTGGCTTCACCGATTTCGCGGGCTCGGAGAACATCTTCGAACGAGAAGTAAGCGCGAGGACGCTCTTTTATCACGCCTTTAACGGTCTCGCGCTCGTGCACCTTTCGTAGCTGTAGGGCGCAGCAGCCAGAGCGCCCAGCCGCATTCGTGCGGCTGGGCGCTACTCGTTTCTGAAAAATCCTTGCCCATTAACGCGGAGCGTGCTACACTTTCATTACTATCATGCTACAACCGCAGGAGAAAGAAAAAGTCATCAAAAAGTATAAACTCCACGACCAAGATACCGGATCGTCGGAGGTTCAAATTGCGCTCTTTACCGAAGAAATCGAAGAACTCCGCCAGCACCTGC
>CAYPCM010000057.1:0-2615 GCA_964409225.1 uncultured Candidatus Saccharibacteria bacterium | reverse complement strand
GACTACGGCAAATTCCTGTATCAGGAGGAGAAGTCCGAGCGCAAGCAACGCGCCAAGGCCAAAGGCGGAGAGATTAAGGGCGTGCGCATCACGATGCGCATCTCCGCGAACGACCTCGAGCACAAAATAAAGCAGGCCGAGAAATTCCTGAACGAGAGCAATAAAGTACGGGTGGAACTCGTGATGCGCGGCCGCGAAAAGTACCAATTTCAAGACCGCGCCCGCGCGCATCTCGAGGCCTTTATCCAGCGAATCACGATCCCCACGGTCATCGAGCAGCCGCCGAAACGCCAAGGCCGGGGGATCGCCGCCACCATCGCGAAGAAATGACGATACAATAACTAGAGGTCATCTCAAAACTCGATTACGCCATTACTGTTCGAGCTTGTCGAGAACAATAATGGCGCAGAGAAAGGGTACTTCTCGACTCACTCGCCCCCGCGGGCTCGTTCGCTCGAAGCATAATAGAATGAAAACTCGAAAATCCATCCTCAAACGATTCAAAATTACTAAGCGGGGGAAGTTTGTTCGCCGGCCATCCGGCCAGGACCACTTCAACGCGAAAGAAACCTCGCCCGCGAAATCGCGCAAGCGCGGGAAGTTCGCCGCTGCCGCGGTAGATGCGAAAGCGTTCCGGCAGTACTTGAACCGATAATGACTAATGGCGAATAACTAATTTCCAATTGACCTAATTGATCTAATCAAAAGATCGAATTCCCAAATGACCGATTTTCGGCATTAGAAATTAGACTAATTAGAAATTCTCGTCTATGCCCCGAGTCAAACGCGGCGTCATTGCCCACAAGAGACGCGAAAAAATCCTCAAGTACACGAAAGGGTTTCGCTGGAGCCGCAAATCAAAGGAGCGCGCCGCCAAGGAAGCGCTGGTGCATGCCTGGAAATATGCTTTCCGCGACCGCCGCAAGAAAAAAGGCGAGTTCCGCAAACTCTGGCAGATCCGCATCAATGCGGCCAGCCGCTCCCACGATCTGCCTTACCGCGAACTCATAGCCGGCCTGAAAAAAGCCAACATTATCTTGGATCGCAAATCACTCTCCGCGCTGGCCCAAGCGCATCCTGACGCCTTCACTCAAGTGGTCGAACGCGCCAAGCGCGCTCTGGCGTAAGCGAAAGCGAGCGCCACCATGACCCCGAGCGCGTCCACCCCCACATCCCGAAGTGCTGCAGACCGGCCGGGCACGAATGCCTGGTGAAACTCGTCGGAAAACGCATAGAGCACTGCGATCACGAGCGCGCCCTTGAGGGCGCGTTTTGCGTCCCAGCGCTCTGTTCGTCTGAGCGCGCGCGCAACGAAAAGCGCAAGCACCCCGAACTCAACGGCGTGTGCCGCTTTCCGCAAAAAGAAATCCTGTCTAAGCCCCGACTGAAGATCCGGCAGCGCCGAAAGCGCAAATATGACGCCGGCCCAAAGAAAAGCCGGCCACCACCCCTTCAGCCGCATTTCACGCGCCGAGCGCATACCCGGGCAGTGCCACTAATAATATACCCAGGACAAACAACCCGGCTTCGCCAACAGCGTGCACCCAGCCGACAGACCGGTGCAGTTCAGGAATGAGATCGGCGGTAGCAATATAGATAAACGTTCCGGCCACCACCGCCAAGAGCGGCCCGGTTACAGCAGCGATGGTCCTGCCAAACCAAACCGCTGCCACTGCCCCCACCACGGTCATGAGCGACGCAAATACGGTCCAAACAAAAACGCGCCGGCGCCGCATGCCGCTTGTAAGCAGTATGGCCACATCACTGCCTTCTCGCGGAATCTCGTGCAGAATAACCGCAAGCGTGGCAATCGCGCCCACGCCCGTACCCGCAAGCACTGCCACGCCAATACCAATACCATCAATAAAATTGTGGATGCTATCGCCGGCAATAACGAGCGGCCGTACTGCATGGCGCTCACAATGTTCGTCATGGCAGTGATACCAAACCAAAAGTTTTTCTAGGAGAAACGACCCCACAATGCCGGCGAGCACAAGCGCTGCAGCCGCTTCGGCGGGAATCAGTTCAAGCGCTTCGGGCATAAGATCGAGAAACGCCAGGCCCAATAGAGCCCCGGCAGCAAGCGAGAGCAAATAGTGGGTCGCTCGCTTAACCCATCTCGCCTGCCACAGCAGAGCAAAACTAGCCGCAAGAGAAACCGCGGCTTCACTAGCGGCAAAGGAAAAGGCGGTAGTAAAAGCGTTCACGAGACGTGTTCGTTTAGAAACTGCTCAACGTGCGCCAGAAGGTTTTTGGCATTCTTGTAAGTAACGCGGGTAACGGCCTCGGAAAAGGGAAGCCACACAAAACCGATATGCTCGCTTGAAAGCTTGACCTCGCCCGTGCGGGCGCGCGCCACCCGGAAGGCCACGAACTTAAGCACGGTTTTGCCGTCTGGATTGCGGAAAAAAAGCCGCAGCGTTTCTCGAAAGCCGGAAATCAACTCTATCTCGGCAATCCCTGTTTCTTCTGCCACTTCACGCCGGATTGCCGCTTCGGTCGTCTCTCCTTTATCAAGATGGCCCTTCGGGAAATCCCAATGGAACCCGCCGCCTGTGCGCTTGCCGTACTGCAACAGCAGGTACAGGCGCTGGCCGCTTTCTTCGCGAAAGATA
>CAYPCM010000056.1:0-2730 GCA_964409225.1 uncultured Candidatus Saccharibacteria bacterium | reverse complement strand
TCAGCTTTCGCGCGCGGTGGAGCAGCGCCATCCGCCGGTGCCGCGGCTGTCGGACCTGCGCGAATCTGGCTGCCTTGCCGGCGAAACGCTCGTCATGCGGGCTGACACTGGCGCGCTTGTTCCCATCCGAGACCTTGTCGGCGAAACCAATATTCCCGTCTACTCCCTCGACGATGCTTGGCAGCTTCAAGTCAAGAACATTTCCCGGGTATTCTCGAGCGGCCATAAACAACTCTTCGAACTCAAAACGTTGAGCGGCCGCACCATTCGCGCGTCGGCAAACCATCCCTTCCGCACCCTTGCCGGCTGGCGGCGCCTAGACGAACTGGCACGCGATGAATCCATCGCGCTCCCTCGCGAACTCTCGCCGCGCCAAGCCCGGAGTTCGCTCAACGACGACGAACTCGTACTCCTCGCGCACCTCATCGGTGATGGCTGCGTGCTCCCCCGCCAACCAATCCACTACACGAGCGCTGATCGCGAGAACCTCACCGCGGTGCAGGAAGCGGCAAGGCGTCTCTTCGGAATATCGCCGCGCCTAGTACCACAGAAAAATTGGTGGCACGCGTACCTTCCGTCGCCGTACCACCTGACGCATCGGCGCCCGCACCCCATTACGAAATGGTTTGCTGCCCTCGGCCTGGAGCGAGTACGTTCCTACGAAAAGCGGCTCCCGGCAACACTCTTTACCTGCAACGGGCGCCAACTCCAGCTCTTCCTCAAACACCTGTGGGCTACGGACGGAAACATCTCCTGGAAAAAACTGCGGGGCCGCAAACCAGCGGCGGCGATCTACTACGCAACCACGAGCAAAACCCTCGCTGGGCAAGTCCAGCACCTCCTCCTGCGCCTCGGCATCCAGTCAACCGCGCGCAACGTGCCGCAAGCCGACCACAGACTAAACTACCATGTGCACATCCAAGGGAGCGAGATGCAGCTCAAATTCCTGCGACTTGTCGGCGCGCACGGCAAACGCGGGCTCCTCGTCCCGAAGCTCATCCGCGCCCTCGAAACAATCGAACCGAACCCAAACCGCGACATCATCCCTGTAGCGGCCTGGCAGCTCTTCATAACGCCAGCCAAAGTCAGTGCCGGCCAGAGCTGGCGGGATCTCGCCGCAAACCTTGAGATGTCATACTGCGGCAGTGCGCTCTTCAAATCCGGCCTGTCCCGGGAACGAATGGAGCGCGTGGCCTCAGCGCTCGAGAGCGATACCCTTCGGGTGCTCGCCCGCTCCCAAGTATACTGGGACGAAATCGAATCAATTACGCCCCTCGGGATCGAGGAAGTATTTGATGCGACTGTTCCGGGGACTCACAACTTCGTAGCAAACGACTTCATCGTACACAATTCAATCGAGCAAGATAGCGACGTCGTGCTATTCATCTACCGCGAAGACCGCTATAAAGAATCTTCAAATAAGAAAAATCTTGCCGAAATCATCGTAGCCAAGCACCGCAACGGCCCGATTGGCCGGGTGGAGCTTTACTTCAACGAGCAACAGACGAGTTTCAAGAATCTGGCCAAAGAAGAAACTGGTGAGTTTGCGGGAGAACCGCTGACGGAATAGATTTTAGCTTTTAGGTGTTAGCTGTTAGGGGTTACGACGTGACTACAATCAAATCCTACAAAGATCTGACTGTTTGGCAAAAAGCCATTGAGCTGGCAATAACGGTTTACGCGCTAACGGATAAATTTCCACGGGAGGAACAGTACGGCCTCTCGATCCAGATGCGACGGGCAGCCGTTTCGATCGCTTCCAATATTGCAGAGGGAAGATCGCGAGGCACGAGGAAAGACTTTGCGCAATTCCTGCGAATCGCGCTCGGCTCCGGCGCAGAACTTACCACACAAGTAGAGATTACCAAACGTCTCCCGCAAATGCGAGAAATCGATTTCGGTCGCATTGATTCACTGCTCAAACAAATTATGAAAATGCTGCATGCACTGATCAAAAACCTAACCGCTAGAACCTAACACCTAAAAGCTAAGAATGCTTCCCAAGCCCGTCCGCGCCCTCATCAGCGAACTCATGAGACTTCCCACGATCGGCCCGCGCACCGCGGCCCGGCTTTCGTACTGGCTGTTGCGAGAACCCAAAGAGGTGCGGCTGGGGCTGGCACGCGCCCTCGAAGGGTTAGATGCGGACGTGTACCGCTGCCCCAAGTGTTTCCTGCCGTCGGACGAAACCGGCAAGGGCTGCGCGGTCTGCGACGATCCGAAGCGCGACGCCGCGCTCATTGCGGTTGTGGAAAAAGAAACTGACGCCATTGCCATTGAAAAGACCAAGCGATTCAAAGGCGTGTACCACGTGCTCGGCGGACTCGTGTCTGCGACAGACCGCGAAACGAACCGGCAGGTGCGCGTGCGAGAGCTTGTCGAGCGGATCCACCGCGCGGGCAACGTCATCGAGGTGATCCTCGCGATCAACCCCACCACCGAGGGAGATCTGACTGCGCTCTATTTGGAGAAGCAGCTTGGGTCATTGCACATTCCAGTAACGCGCCTGGGCCGAGGACTGCCCAAAGGCGGGGACTTGGAGTACGCCGACGAGGAAACGTTGTCGGCGGCTCTGGCCGGACGCAAATAGCTGGCTGCACACACCACCAACAGCCAGCAACGCTAAAAGGCGCCCCGTACCGAGACGGAGCGCCTTTTCTTTCGCTGGAAAAATTACTTTCCCGCGCTGATTTTCGTAATCTCCACCTCGGTAAACGGCTGCCGGTGGCC
>CAYPCM010000055.1:0-3002 GCA_964409225.1 uncultured Candidatus Saccharibacteria bacterium | reverse complement strand
CGTGTTTCGTAAACTCTGATGGCACAATGATCGCCGCGGCTTTTTTCGCCGACCATCGCGCCATGTTCCGGAACACCAGTCGCGTTTTAAGCCCCACCCATTCAGGGTGCGCCTCAAAGGAAATGTCTTGGATCATCGGAACCGCCTGACCGCGGTAGAAAGGACTCACCAAATACATCGGGCTAAACAGTACATCAATCCGATCTCGGTGCGCCGCCCGGGCAAGGCCGAAATATCGAAACACGTTGGTTGAACCGCCGAGGATTCGCGGCGTCCCCCACCCCAGCGTCTGGACGTCGTGAGCAATGGTCTTCCGGAAATACAAGTTTGCCCCAAACGGCTTGGTCTCCGCCCACTCGGAAAGCAAATTCTTCAGCACCCGGCCCACGCCGGTGCGTTCTCCTTCCAGCTGGTGGCAATCAAGGCCCACAACCATAAATCAAATATCAAAAAGTAAAAAGCAAAAATACATATCAAAAATTATGGAAAGCATTTTTAAAATTCGGAATCAAAGCCGGATTTCTTTTTCCAGCCATTCGATTTTCTCATGTTTTCGTCTCCAGAAGATATCTTCCCAGATATAGTGAACCGCGAGCATGGAGTACTTTCCATATCTTTTTATGATGTCGTTGCGGATTTTCTCCACTGGCACCATGCTCTTGCCGTAAAACAATCGGGAGTATATCTTTTGCTGCCACGGCGCAATGTGATCGAAAACGCCGTAGTGGTGAAAGGCCTCAAACAGGAGGATGCGTGTTGTCTCCGGGCCGACGCCATAGAGCTTGATGAGTTCGCGTTTCGCGCTGTCTTTATCAAGTGCTCGCAGCTTCATCTCGTCAACTTTCTCCTCGGCAAATTCTTGGGACAGCCGTTTGATGAATTTTGCCCGATAGCCGATTTTTAGATCCCGCAGTGTTTGTTCGGGGATGTTTGCGATTTCCTGTGGGAGCCAGATCGCCCACAGCTCATGGCTGTCAAACGTAGCACGCGTTCCGAACGCTCCGAGCAGCGCGTCAAGCATCTGCTGGCTTCGGCGAACCGTGGCGTTTTGCAGCATAATCGCAATGATCAGCAATTCATACAATGTGTTTGGACTCTGGCTTCTCATCCCCAACCATTTTTTGAAGACAGGATAAAATCGTTTGTCCTTCTGTGCGAGCCGCGCGAACTCCCGGAGGTCTTTGTTCAGCGCAAACCGCCAGATGATCTCTTTTCGTATTTCCTTCCGTGCTTTAGTGGTCAGCGGCTTCGATCCGTACACCGTGATCTTAAGCTGCGGTTTACTCGTCGTGTCCCGGTTTTCAATTTTCAGGCCGAACAATTGTTTGCCCATGCGCAGCATTTGCCAGTACTTCCCCGGTTCCCACTCGTTGAGCTCGAGCTTGTTCGGAAAGTGCGACGGCTTGTGGAACGTGCCGTCGAAGTGAAACGGCGGTTTCGGACGGATGGTGAAAGTCGTTTTGCGGGCTAATTTCATGACGACGTTCTTTCAATCTCCATGACACTTTTTAAATTTCTTTCCCGACCCGCACCAGCATGGATCGTTTCGGGACAACGCTGCCCCCGACCGGAAGCCACCCCTTGGCACGACTATCAGCTCGTTTTGGAACGTTTGCGCAAAGACATTTTTGTTCACTCGCCAATGCGGATGCGGCGGGAGGCCGGGGTCGTGCAGTTCGAATGCATCTCCGAGATTTTCATAGATGACCACCAAATGCCCGACGGTGTCTTCTTCACCCGAAAGTCTTGATGCATTCACAGAAGCGATAAGAAGGTGGTCCATGAGTAACCGTTCAATTTCGGTGCGGTCAATCGGACGGTGTTCGAATAAGCCTTTCGCCACGAGATTCTTTGCGAACTGTTGCTCCCGCACAAATCCGGGAGAAGCGTACGATTTCTGATCGTTGTACCACGCTGGATCCCAGTACTCGCGCAGGTACGCTTCGCCACGCTCAGCAAACTGGCGATAGTCCAGATTACTTATGAGTTTTGTTCCGGGCAGGCGTTCTGCAAGGGTAACGGTTGCTGCTGGCGTCCACGAATACTTCCCCTCTTCATATTTTGTCATTTCGTTCACTTCCTCCCAGCTTGCGGGGCCGTCCAACGTATTTAGCACCATCATCACCGCCGCTTGCAGGCAGTGCATATCATCGCTCTGGT
Source organism: uncultured Candidatus Saccharibacteria bacterium (assembly GCA_964409225.1). GTDB lineage: Bacteria > Patescibacteriota > Minisyncoccia > JACPXH01 > JACPXH01 > JACPXH01. The sequence continues at coordinate 842 of CAYPCM010000055.1, read as the reverse complement.
TAGCAAAAAATTTCGGCTTCACGGAGGTTGGCTTTTATTATAGTCCCGTCGCCGTTCCAGAGGACCGAACGCTTGCCGTTCGGTCCTCAATCTACATACGCCTCGAGCAGGCTAATCTTGTCCGTGACTTTCAGTTTTTTGGCGAGTTCGTCAAACAGAGTACCGTCTTGGAGGCCAAGCATGAGGTAGTCAAATGTATCGAGGCCCGGATATGGCATCAAGAGATACGTCTTGCCATTATGCTTTACTCCGTTGAGCATAAACGGTATCTCGTAGAGAACATATTCGGCGAGTTTCTCGCGATCGACATCGGTCAGCGGCTTGGGGTGGTTTTTGAAGTTTTCCGTCACAATCTCCATGACATGCCGGTAGAAGTCGTCCCTTTTCCTAAACTCTTCGAAGAGTATCTCCGTTCGGTAGTCGGTGTATTTCGTATCGGTTACGGCGCTCCAGCGCGCGATGTGGACGTGTTCGCGCTGGTTTTCGGGCAGGGTGGCGATAATACCCGCCACCTCTTTTGCCTTCGCGTCCCCCATCTGGAACGCCTTGCGAAATGCCGAAAGTTTCGAACGACCCTTCAACACTTCAAGGTTGATGGCGTGGAGCCGGTCCGGGATGACCACGGCGACGTCTTCTTTCGTGTGTTCGAGCGCCCAGCGGATGTACTTTTCAATATTTTCTTTGGTGAAATAGCGGTTGCCCAAGCTGACGCCTATCCAGATATTAAACTTCTTGGACTCTACTTCTTCCTTGGTCGTGTTGAGGTATTTCGCGATCCGCATAGCGTTCAAATTAGATCACGGCTACTTTGATTAGCGAGTAGTATATACGCCACGACTGCG
>CAYPCM010000054.1:0-3134 GCA_964409225.1 uncultured Candidatus Saccharibacteria bacterium | reverse complement strand
ATCAGTGGCCTCGCGCGACGAGGCAGGAGGGGACAAGAGGATGAAATTTCACGTCGCGTACGTTGCTTCGGATGCCACCACATACAGAAGCGTGTTGGGTTCCGTTGCCCCGGCAAGGTTCTCCAGGCGCATCGGTAGGGCTCTGGAGCAAGTGGCGGTGGCTCTTGCGCATGCGTTCCGGGCTGAGGCCAGTATCAGTTGTGATGTCGTGGTTACCTGGGGATTTTATGCCGACCCCTGTATGTTGCTTGACATTGGCATTGCGATACCTCAAATCCGAGGCAGGTTCTTCTCTCTGTATTCCGATGCCCCTGGGTACGAACGGCCACGCTTTAGGGGCCGGATGGACAGGGATGCCGTGGTTGAGTGGCTGGAGGAATTCGCCGTGAGGTTCCGGGACGGATTGCCACATTCAGAGGCACGGAGTTTCGAGTATATAGTCAGGGGCTTCCGCCGCATGCGGGAGTTTGAGTCGCGGGATCTCATCACCTACTGCAAGATCCTCAAGCCGTAGTTGATGCGCCCCGAGGGTTTTACCCTCGGGGCGCTTAACTTTTCTGGCCGATTTCCTTTTACTTTTCTGTTTTCCTAATTATCTCACGTACGTGAGATAATTAGGAAAACGCTTTTACGTCCAGGTTTGTGTTCCGGGGTTCAGTTGTCAGTTGCGGGTTTAGCCGTTGATGGTTAGTCGTGGGCCGGCTGGCGTATCTTCCACCAGAAATCCGGCGGATTCTATTTCTGTACGTTTGGCGTCTGCGGCGGTCCAGTCCTTGGCCTCGCGAGCGGTTTCGCGAGCGCCGACCGCTTCGATAATTTCTGCGGGTATCGCCTTGTCCCAGACGAAATTCATGCCGAGTGCTTCGTCAACGGAACGGAACAGGTCGGCGAGCAATCGGCTGCCTGTTTTGGTAATTTGGCCGTGCTCTTGGAGGTTCAGGAAGTCAGCTGCGGTTGTTTGCAGGAGTGCGATGGCCTGCGGCGTGTTGAGGTCGTCGTTGAGCGCTTCGGCAAAACTCTGCTTGAAAGCGTCAATGTGCTTGTGCAGCGCCTCATCTTTTTGCGGATCGCTTTCGGAAACGTGCGGAAGTTGCTGCCACAGTTCAAGCCCGCGGATTTGTTGCATGAGTGTCTGGCGGCTCGCCTGCGCGGCCGCAAGCGCCTCCCACGTAAAGTTGAGTTTCGCGCGGTAGTGCGCCATCAGGACAAAAAATCGGAAATCGAGCGGAGCGAAACCCTTCTGAACCAAATCGCTTACGGTATAGACGTTGCCGAGCGATTTCGACATCTTCTCGCCGTCGATGACCATATGGTCGTTGTGCAGCCAGAAGCGTGCCAGCGCCTTGCCGTACGCGGCTTCGGACTGGGCGATTTCGTTCGTGTGGTGGACCGGAATGTGGTCAATGCCGCCTGCATGGATGTCAAATGGCTGGCCCAAGTATTTGACCGACATGGCCGAACATTCAATGTGCCAGCCCGGGAAGCCAGTACCCCACGGGGATTCCCATTCCATCTGGCGGTGTGAGCCGGCGCCGTCAGCTGGCGGCGAGAACTTCCAGAGCGCAAAGTCAGTCGGATGTTTTTTCTCGCCCATCTCGATACGCGCGCCAGCTTCTTGGCCGGCTACGTTGAGCCGAGCGAGTTTTCCGTAATCGTTCAAATGCGACGTGTCGAAATAAATGCCATCGAGAGTTCTGTATGTATACCCTTTGCCTTCGAGCGTTTCGATAAGCGAAATTTGTTCGGCAATGTGGTCGGTAGCTTTGGGCATTACGTCCGGCATTTTGATGCTGAGGGCCTTCAAGTCCTCAATGAATTGCCCGGTGTAAAACGCAGCGATTTCCCAAGCGGTTTTGCCCTCGCGCCGGGCGCCCACTTCCATTTTGTCCTCGCCCTCGTCGGCGTCCGACGTGAGGTGGCCCACGTCGGTGATGTTCATCACGTGTTTCACCGTATAGCCGTTTCGCTCAAGCACGCGGCGCAGAATGTCTTCAAAAATGTAGGCGCGGAAATTGCCGATGTGAATGTAGTTGTAGACCGTGGGGCCGCAAGCGTACAAACCCACGCGCTTGTCTTCGAGCGGGGTAAATAACTCTTTGGAGCGGGTAAGGGTGTTGTAGAGGTGGAGCATCTTGATTAGATCTTTTATTTCTAGTATATATGCCTCTAACAAACAATGATGCCACAACTCGGCTGTCAAACCTAGATTGGAGGGTAGCGATGGGTACGGGAAGATGCGGCGGAGCTTTGAGGGGGCAGTTGCGCCAACCGGAAAAAGGAGTGGACGAACTGGCAGCGGCATCGGCCAAGACCGCGCTCATGACGGTGGTTGCAACTGCCCTTGAGGGTCGGCGCGGGGCGATCCTGTATCATGCGGCCGCATACGCGCAAGCGACCGGCAATCCGGGTCCGCATGTCGTGGAGGCGGCGGTGCGGAAGTTGGTGCGGGAAGGCGCCGAGTTCTTCTTGGGAAAGCTGGTTGGTAACGAGGGATCGGGCGGCAGGTGAATCGCAGGGAGGGCAAAGACGATGGAGAACGCCAAGGAGATCCTCGCCGCTCAGGCGATGCTTGAGCGGGAGGTGCGGCGGAAGCTGCTCGAAGAGGTTTTGCCCGCACTGACGAGGATGGTTGAAACGCACGATGTAAGGATCAGGGGGATGATGGCGTCGTTTGACCACAGGCGGGTTGACGACATCATCCGTATGGCCTTTGAGGATGTCCGACGGGAAATTCACGAGTTGCCAGTTTTCAAGGGTTGGCGGGGGTAGGGCCTTCTGTCGGAGGCGCGCACGGAGACGGGAGGGTGATCGATACAACGACGACGCGGCCATTCGGCGCCACGCGTTTACGCGTGGCGCCTCACTTTTCCTTCAAAACACTCCGCGCTCCACAATCAACGAACTAAAAGCTAACAGCTCGCAACTCTCTAGAGCCACTTCTTCCACCGAAACACCGCGAGCATAATAAGTCCCAGCGCGCCGATTGAGCCCAGCATAAGCCAGAACGCTTCGGGTTCATCCTTCAAGGGGATGTGCGTGAGCGAGACCCCGAAGATGCCGACGACGAGCGACATGGGCAGCAGTATCGCCGCAAAGATCGTAAGCACCTTCATGATTTCGCTGAGTTTGATCGA
>CAYPCM010000053.1:0-3328 GCA_964409225.1 uncultured Candidatus Saccharibacteria bacterium | reverse complement strand
GGAGGAAGACCATGAAGATCAGTGGGAAGTTCCTTCTCGCTATCCTCGGCATCACCGCCCTGCTCGGCCTCAATCTGACCGGCTGCGCCGCCCAGGATATTGCCGCAGTTGCTGGCCAGGCGGCCGGTGGCGTGGGCCTCAGCGGGCTCTTTAAGACAAGCCCGGATAAGCTCTCGCCCGAAGAGCGGGTTAAGTACATCGAGAGCTCGCAGATGCTCACCTATAAGGCGCCACTCGACGAGGTGAGCAAGATCGTAGACGAGGTCGTCAAGGCCAACCAGCAGGCGCTTCACATAGCCAGGTTGGGGGATTCCCTCGCCACGGTGAAGGAGATCTTCCTCGCCAGAGGGAATTCGTCTAGCGGCGAAACGTATGCGGTCATCCTGGTAGATTTCCATCCCGCCTGGAAAGATCACGTCTCGATCATCGTTCAGTCCGGGAACAGACGGGCCCTGAGCATGGGCGGTGTCATTGCCCGTCGGCTCAAGATCCTCATCGACAACGCCTTGCGAGAGCGAAAAGTCGCTCTCGTAGGCTAAACCTCCTTCGACTGGGGAAGCCCGCAGTGGCCGTGTCCACTGCGGGCTTTTTGCGTGAAAAAGATATCCACACAAACTGTCGAAAACCCCTCGATAAGCTGGTGGTATACTGGGAGTAATGCAAATAGTGAATGTGCGGAAAAGCCGAATAGCGCTGGCGGTTTTGCTTTTGCTCGCCGGAGCCGGAATTGCCGGCGTTATTTTATCAAAAAATTCCGCCAAACGAACTATCAGCGTTACCTCCCTTGTTGAGGAAGCGGCCCAAACAACTTCTTTCCAAAATAAAAACACCAACCTTATTAAAGATTCCGACAATGACGGGCTCCTCGACTGGGAAGAAAAGGTGTACGGAACGGATCCGAACAATCCCGATACTGATGGCGATGGGACAACCGACGGAGAAGAAATAAAGCAACATCGAGATCCCCTTGTTGCCGGGCCAAATGATGGAACCGGCACACAAGCGAGCGGAGCTTCAGCCTTGAGCAACCTAACGGAACTTCTCGCGCAGGAGCTCTCTGGAGTATTAAACGATCCGGGCGTCAACCTAAAACTACCCAATGTTGAGGAAACAATTTCGAATATTGATCTCTATTCCCCCCAAGGATTCAAAAAGACCTTTACAGCGGCCTTAACGGCCAATCGGGCCGAATTCGAGATTCCTCCTATCCCCGATACGGAAATTCGCATTTCGGATGCCCCGGGGACTGGAATGAAATATGCGCAAAGCGTTGTCTTTATCGTTGAACGGAACATTAAATCGCTTCCGAAAGAACTCCCCCAGGCGCTGGCGGACGCCGTAGAAAACGCAGAGTACGACGACCTTGCCCCGTATGTTTCTGCGTACCAGCGAACTGCTGCAGAAGTAAAGGTGCTCGCCGTGCCACCTCAATGGCAAGAAGCGCAGAAAAAACAAATTGGACTCTTCCTTGCTCTCAGTCGAATTGCCGATGCGGTGCAACATTCACCAGAAGATCCCCTCAAGGGAGCGTTGGCGCTCTCGGTAACGCCCCGCATCATGGCAACGCAAGGAGATATCCTGGAACAAATTTGGCGGAATACCCAATTTGTGAATCAGTAATGAGTATCCCAAACTTTAATCTTTCCCGACGTTACGGCTGGCTCGTTGCAAGTTTTCTTGTTGTTCTTCAATTTCTCTTTCTGGGTGTGCCCCTTTTCGCCTTCTGGCCCGCCCGCCAAGCTCACGCGTTCGAAGTCGTTTGTGTAAACTGCATGAACGCAGCTCAAGGGCAAGCGCTCGTTACCGCTCTCGTTCCGAATACGCCAATTCAAACTGCAAAATCCATTCTTACCGCAATCAATACCGCGGGAAGCCTCAAGGGTATCATTGACCTCGTCACCGACCGTGTCGTGAATTTTGCCCTAAAAGTTGCATTCAATGCCCTCAAAAAACAGCTTCTCAATATGATCACGAACGACATCGTCCGGTGGATTAATGGCCAAGGAAAACCTCGGTTTGTCACGGATTGGCAGGGGTTTTTGAAAAAGGCAGCGGATAATGCGGCCGGACTTACGCTTGACGAGCTCGGGGGCGGATTTCTCTGCGAACCGTTCTCGGTCCAAATCCGTATCCTCCTTGCGCCGGTAAAAAAATTCCCGGAACGGGCGCGCTGTTCCATTTCAGATGTCGTGAAGAACGTCGACGGTTTTTTCCAAAACTTCCGCAACGGCGGCTGGCGCGCCTGGATTACCGTGAGTACGGCGCCCCAAAACAATATCTACGGCGCGTACCTCCTCGCAATCGACGAACGAAATCAGCGAGCAGCTGCCGCCAAAGAAGCCGCCCAGGCGGAAGCAACGGCGGGAAAAGGATTTCTCTCCCAGGCGTATTGCCTCCAATGGCGGCTCCCAGACGGGGCTATCCAGGCTGGGGAAATTGCAATCGAACAACTCCCAGCGGGTGCTCGATGCGAAAAACCAGATATCCGAACACCGGGAAGCACTATCGGTGATTTGGGTTCAAAGGCGCTTGCCCTCGGCCCAGAATCTTTGGTCTCAGCAAAAGAGTTTTCTGAGTACGTCGGCGCAATTGTAAATGCGGCAATTAACCGGGTTATCCGCGAGGGCCTCGCCACGATCGGGGTAAAGACTCCGCCTATCAGCGCCGAAGGACCGGATATCCATCCACCCGAATCTCTGAATCTTGTGGGAGAAGCTGTCGCTGCCCCGCATCTCATTACTGCTCAAAACACCCTCCACTCAACTCTCGAGCAAAGTCTTATCCCAGCCGAACAGAATCTCTCGCTCGAACTCCTCGACCTTGAACGGCTCCAGGGTCAGGTGCTGACTACAATGGCCAAACTCTCTGATAATGCCTGCCGGTTGAGCGATCTTGATTTTGTGAAGATCAACGTCAGCACGACGCCGATAACGATTTCAGTTGACAAAGTCGGGAAGTTGGCCCTCCAAGGCGGAAAGGCGGTAAATCCGCAAGCTGACGCAACTCTGCAGCTCGCGAATCTTAACCAAATAAATGCTCAACATACGCAACAAGTGGAGACACTTCTCCCCATTGCTTCAGGAACGGTGATTCAGTACATCGAAGCACTCAAGGCCTACCAAAAAGCCATCGGTACCGCACAGGAAAAAAATACCCTCAATAATGTGCTTACCGCCCGCGACATTGCCTTCAAAAATTCTCGCGATGCTATCTTCTCTCCCTCCAATGACCCGAGTCGTTTTCTACAGACTGAACCGCCTTCTATCTTAGTCGAAACCCAGAATGATGCGGCGGCCGCCGGTGAACAGGTAGTCAATATTCAAGGACG
>CAYPCM010000052.1:0-3412 GCA_964409225.1 uncultured Candidatus Saccharibacteria bacterium | reverse complement strand
CCCCGGTGTACTCACTGAAACCGTGGCTGAACACACGTTTGCGCTTCTGCTTTCGGTTGCGCACCGGATTCCGGAATCCGATCGTTTTACCAGAGCCGGGAAGTACGTGGGCTGGGGGCCGATGCTGCTCTTGGGCACTGATGTCTCCGGAAAGTCACTCGGCGTGGTCGGGCTTGGACGGATCGGCAGCCGTGTTGCGCATCATGCCGCTAAGGGATTTGGCATGAAGGTTTTGTACCATGATCCCAAGCCCAATCCTGATTTTGAAAAAGAGTACGGCGCAATCTATAAAGAGAAGCTTGAGGACTTGCTGGCCGAGTCGGACTTTGTTTCGATTCACGTGCCGCTCATGGACTCAACGCGCCATCTAATCAACGCCGAGCGGCTCGGGCACATGAAGAAAACCGCGTATTTGATCAATACCTCCCGTGGGCCAATCGTGGACGAAGCGGCGCTTCAACAAGCGCTCAAAAAGAGCGTCATCAAGGGCGCGGCGATTGATGTTTACGAGAACGAACCGAAATTAACTTCTGGTTTGGCCGAGCTTGACAACGTTGTTCTCACTCCGCATACGGCTTCCGCGACCGAGGAAACGCGTGCGAAGATGGCCGAACTTGCGGCAAAGAATATCATCGAGTTTCTTGAAGGGCGAACCCCGCCGAATGTGGTACGATAATACATTTTGAGCCCGTCACGGACGACCGTTCTGTCGTCCGTGACTTTTCTTGACTACTAGTTCCGTCCTAGGTATTCTAAGGGGTATGATAGGCCGATCCGTTTCGCAACGCGAAGAACACCTCCAGTTTCTGGGTAAGTGCACGGTGTGCGCGGTTGAGTTCAAAGCGGATTTAGTTAAAGTTATTGAGCGTCAGGGCGAAACCGTACTTGTGCACGCCGATTGCTCCGGGTGCGGCACCTCGGCCATAATCGCGGTGGTGGCCGGAGAGCCGGGTTATGTGGTGACCATGGGGATGCTTACAGATTTTACCAAAGAGGATGTAGGGCGTTTCAGCCGCGCCAAGTCAATCACGGCCGACGACGTTATTGTTTGGCATCAAATTTTGCAGGCGGCACCGGCGCCAAAACGTAAAGGCCCATGACTATTCAGCTTTCCGCAGCGCAGCGGACGATCTTGGGGAAAAAAGTCCGCACGCTCAGAAAACAAGGACAGGTTCCCGCCGTGGTCTATGGCCACGGCGCTCCGACCATTGCGCTGGTTGTTGACTCGCGAGAGTTGTCTCGCGTTTATCGCGAGGCCGGAGAGAGTTCGCTCGTTGAGCTTTCGGTTGACGGGTTGAGTCCCAAGAACGTGCTCATCCACGACGTAAGCCGCGATCCGCTCACGAGTGAGTTTGTTCATATTGACTTTTATGAGGTGAAAATGGACGAAAAACTCACCGCTAAAGTGTCGTTAACTTTCGTCGGCGAAGCGCCGGCCACGAAGGGGTTGGGCGGGACGCTTGTCAAAAACATTCATGAAGTAGAAGTTGAAGCGCTGCCCAAAGATCTGCCGCATAATCTGACAGTGGATGTTTCAAAACTGGCAACGTTCGAAGATCGCATCATCGTTCAAGATGTTGTTTTGCCGCCGGGCGTGAAAGTGCTGGCTGATGCAAATGAGATTGTCGCATTGGTCGCGCCGCCGCGCATCGAAGAAGAAGTTGTACCGCCGCCAACCGAGACGCTCGCGGAACAGGTGGAGCAGGTTAAGGTGGAAGGAGAAGAGAAGCGGAAAGAGCGCGAGACAGAACGGGAGGAAGAGAAGGAATCTTGATAGGATCAAAAGACGCATGTTTACCCCTCGGGTGCTGCCTCGAAAAGACGCGTCGGCCCGCCCAGCGAGCGGGCCGCGCTCTCGCTCGGCCTCGCTCTCGAGCGCTCACTCAGTGAGCGCTCGAACCGTGCCCGCTCGGCCTGCGCGACGCTTTTCTCGGCAGCGCTCCTCGGGGATTATATTCGTTCTGGGTCTATTCTTCCTCGCGCTCTTGTGGGGTGGGGGGGGTGTGGTCGGAAGCGCCGCGTCAATCTCTGATTTCGAGCAAGGCATTCGTGAACAGGTGCGGCAGCTCACCGAGGAGATTAATAGCTTCAAAGGCGAAATTTCCAACCTCCAGAAAGAGGCCAAGACCTTAGGCCGCGACATTTCCATACTCAACGCCCAGATAAAAAAAGCCGAGCTGGAAATTAAAGCCCGCAAGCTTGCGATAGAAGAATTAAACCGCCAAATCGAAGATAAACAAGCGGCGATTGCGGTGGCCGAAGCCAGGATCGCCAAACGCAAGGCCGATCTCGAGCGCAGCATCAGGACGTTGGCCGAACGCGGGAACGATTCGCCCATCACCGCCATCTTACGACACGAGCACCTTGCCGGCTATCTTGACGAGCTGGCTTCGCTGGAACAGCTCTACCAAAGTATCGAACTGGACATAAAGGAGATTAAAGCGCTGAAAGCCGATCTTGAGTTAGAGCGGGCTCAACTGGAGGAGGAGCAGAATGCAGAATTGGCGTTGAAGCAGGCCCAAGAACTTCAGCGTCAGGATGCGCTCCGGCGCGAGAATGACAAGAAAAAACTTCTAGCCGACACAAAAGGCAAAGAATCCAATTTTCAGAAGCTGGTTAAAGAAGGGCAGGGCAAGCTCGCGGTCTTGCAGCAGCAGCTCTATCTTCTGGACACGCAGGGGTCAGTGCTTACTATAGAGCAGGCGCGTTCCATGGCCACGCGGATTGCGAATGCGGTTGGGATTCGACCCGTGTTTCTTTTGGGTGTTTTGAAGGTTGAGTCAGACCTTGGCCGCAATGTCGGGCGCGGCACTTGGCGGGTGGATATGAGCCCGAAAGAACGGCCGGTGTTTCAAGAACTAATGGCGCGTTTAGGTCTGAATGCAGATCAGGTGCCGGTCTCAAAAAAGCCGTGGTACGGGTGGGGCGGAGCCATGGGCATTGCGCAGTTTATTCCTTCGACCTGGGTGGCGTATGAGGAGCGCATCAGCGCCGTGACCGGCCACGCGCCGCCTTCGCCCTGGAACGCGGAAGACGCTTTTACCGCCGCCGCGATTAAACTCAGCCGTGACGGCGCAACGGCCCAGAATCCCGATGCGGAGTGGCGAGCAGCCCAAATTTACTTTGCCGGTTCAAACTGGAATAAACCCGCGTACGCCTTCTACGGCGACCGCGTGATGGATTTGGCCGAGCAGTTTGCCGAGGCCTTCGCGCTGGCAGATGCGGGCAAAAGCGCGGTGAGGTTGTAGACCCGGTATCGTCATTCTGAGGGAGCCCTTCGCTTCGCTCGAGGGTAAACTCCGCGACGAAGAATCTTGAGACCCTTCGGCCCTTTGGACCCCAGGATGACCTAAGGTCGAGACTGTAGAAAAAAGAAAAAAACGATACCATTGTCATTCCTGCGAAAGCAGGA
>CAYPCM010000051.1:0-3465 GCA_964409225.1 uncultured Candidatus Saccharibacteria bacterium | reverse complement strand
CCACGACCTCAGGGTTATGAGCCCTGCGAGCTACCAGACTGCTCCACCCCGCGATGTCTGTGTTTCAATGATAGCAACTGCGTTGTTCCTTGGCAAGACGCGATGATTTTTTTAGAATGGAGAGGCAATGACGCTGGGCGGCTACAGTGTGGTTTTGGCAGTCACAGCCATCCTCGGGTGGGGGTCGGTTTTGGCGATCGTGCTTACGACCAAGGCGAGCGCTGCGGGCAGAGTTGAAATAGTCTTGCTTTATCTTGGATTGGGGCTTGCGCTGGCGGCCTGTTTCGGTCTTCTTGGTTTGGCGTTTCGGCGCGGGCGCGCCAGGCCGGTTGAGGCACTGGCAACTCTTGTCTTAAGGCAGGGGTTCTTTGCTGCTCTTGCCGTTATGGGCTTGCTCATGCTTCAGGTAGCGCGAGCAATTAGTCCGGTTACCGCAGGAGCTGTTGTGTCCGGAATTATTATTCTTGAGGCGCTGTTTTTATGGCCACCACGGAAGAGAAATTAAAGAAGCTCGGCCTCGAAGCCCGAGAGAAGATTAAAGATATTGTTGGTCGCGCCGATCTGGAGACCTGGCGCGTAAAGTATCTTGGCCGGAAGGGCGCGCTGGCAGATTTGACCAAGACCATCGGGGCATTGGGCTCGCCAGAACGGGCGCGGGCAGGCCAGGCACTAAATGCGCTTAAAAAAGAGTTGGTTCAAGCATTTAGGCAGGCCGGTCAACTCACGCAGGGTGAACGCCGCATTGAGCGCATTGATTTGACCCAGCCGGGCAAGCGTGCCAGCCGCGGCCATCTGCATCCGCTGACGAAAGTGCTGTGGGAGATAGAAGACATTTTCAGCGCCATGGGTTTTGCGGTCGTGGATGGACCGGAGGTCGTGAGCGAGTACGACAATTTCGATTCGCTCAATATGCCCCCGGATCACCCCGCCCGCGAGATGTGGGACACGATTTGGCTGCGCCAAATCGAAATCAAAAATCAAAAAGCAAATATCAAAAATGCTGGACGGCTTCTTCTGCGCGCCCATACGTCTGCATTCCAGGTGCGTTATATGCGGGCGCACGCCCCGCCCTTTCGAATTGTCATTCCCGGGCGCGTGTACCGATATGAAGCAACCGACGCAACACACGAGACGCAGTTCTATCAGGTGGAGGGTCTTATGGTGGGTCCGGACGTGTCGGCGGCTAATTTCCGAGGCGTAATGCAAGAGTTCTTTCGGCGGCTCTTCCGTAAAGAGGTCAAACTCCGGCTCCGGCCCGGCTATTTCCCGTTTACCGAGCCGAGCTTCGAGATGGACATGGCGTGTCTCTCGTGCGGACAGAAGGGGTGCGTGGTGTGCAAACAGAGCGGTTGGATTGAACTTATGGGTGCGGGCATGGTGCACCAGAACGTGTTTGCCGCCGCGGGCTATGTTCGCGGCGAATGGCAGGGGTTTGCTTTCGGCATGAGCTTGGAGCGACCCACCATGATGCGCTACGGCATCAATGATATTCGGTTGTTCCACTCGGGCGATTTGAGATTCCTTAGACAGTTTTGAACCTGTGAAATTTTCGTACGACTGGATCCGTGAATACGTCGAGGATGCGCCGGCGCCGGCGAAAGCGGCGGAACTTTTGACTACGCACGCCTTCGAGGTAAAGAGCGTTGACAAGTGCGGCAAAGACACGGTTCTCGACGTGGACGTACTGGCGAACCGTGCGGCAGACGCCTTGAGCCACGTGGGCATCGCGCGGGAACTCGCGCTCATTTCGGGCAAGCCATTCGTGCCGCCGTCGGTACAGGTGAACGAATCGAGATCTTTCCCCATTGTCGAGGTTCCGATGCCGAAGGTTGCCGATGATGTTCTGTGTCCTCGCTACAGCCTGCGTGCTATGCGCGGGGTGCGGGTTGCGCCGTCTCCCGCGTGGCTTAAGCAGCGCCTTGAAACCCTCGGTCTGCGGCCCATCAACAACGTGGTGGATGCGGCAAACTATGTGATGCTCGAGTTCGGTCAGCCGCTGCATGCGTTTGACGCCGCAAAGGTGCAGGGTACCGTTCAGGTTCGGCGCGCGAAGGCAGGCGAGCGGTTTATGACGCTCGATAATCAGACGCTCGAGCTCGACCCGGAGGCGCTCGTCATCGCCGACGATTCAGGCGCGATTGGTCTGGCTGGCATCAAAGGCGGGGTGAGCACGGGCGTGGATGAAACAACGACGGATCTCCTCATTGAAGCTGCGAATTTCCAGCAGGCGAGTATCCGGCGTTCGAGCGCGCGGTTCAACCTGCGCACCGACGCGGCGATTCGTTTCTCGCGAGGCGCGGATCCGACGCTCACGACCATGGCCCTCGACCGCGTGGCCGGGCTCATCCAAGAGCTTGCCCAAGGTAAGGTTGCGTGGGGCATCCACGACTTGTATCCAAACCCCCGCGAGTCCCGGCAGATACACCTTCGGCTCGAACGCATCAATTCGCTCCTCGGTACGTCGCTGACCGAAACGCAGGTTGCCGCATTTTTGAAACACCTCTCGTTTTCTGTAAAGCGGGTTAAAGCAGGCGTCTGGCGCGTGGCGGTGCCGACATACCGGCCGGATCTTGTCGCCGAGGAAGATCTTATTGAAGAGGTGGGGCGGCTTAACGGCTTTGAGCGGATTCCGGTTGTCGCCCCCACAACTTCGATTACCCCCACCGAATCGTCCGAGTTCCGGAAATGGGTTGGGCAAGCGAAGCAGGTGATCGCCGGTCTTGGGTTTACCGAGGTATATAACTACGCCTATGTTTCGGCAGCCGAACTTGATCTCTTGGGTATGAGGGCCGAGGCGCTTGAGCTTATGAATTCGGTCAATACTGAGCGGCCGTTTCTCTCACCCTCGCTCCTAGCGCGGCTTATGCAGAACGTAGCGGATAACCTCCGGTTCTTCCCGCAGGTTAAACTTTTCGAATTCGCAAAAACCTTCCGGCGCGGCGCCGGCGCTGCGCCGGTAGATGAGCGGTGGTGTCTTGCGGGCGTGGTCGCGCACCGGCACGCACCGGCACGCCATCGGCACGACGCAGCGCTTGAGGCAAAGGGGCTGGCTGAGGGTCTCACGGAATCGCTCGGCATTGATGATGCATGGTTTGACGATGCGCCGGCGACCCCCGCACCGTTCTTTGCCGAGGGGCGATGGGTCGAGGTAAAAGTGGGCGAGCGGGTGGTGGGCAGGGTCGGGGAAGTTGCGGTTAAAGTGGCGGAGTATTACGGTCTTGCCGATCCAGTGGCGTTCTTCGAGCTTGATCCAGCGCTCCTTGAAGAACTCACCGAAGCCGAGCGCGAGTTCGAGCCGTTGCCCAAGTACCCGGCGCTTGTCCGAGATATTTCGCTGTTCGTTCCGGCAGAGACGCGGATCGTTGAGGTTGAAAACGTGATTTCCATCGTCGGTGGCGAGCTTGTTGAAGATATGGACCTGTTTGATATGTATGAGCCCGAAGGCAGCGAGGAGCGCCGGAGCAT
>CAYPCM010000050.1:0-3531 GCA_964409225.1 uncultured Candidatus Saccharibacteria bacterium | reverse complement strand
GAACGAGTATCTTGAGCAGGTACCCCGGCCGCATCTTGGCTCTTGGAAAACAGTGTGTCGGCCGCCGGGGTCAGCGGCCGCCCAAAAGTTTTTTGAGTGGCTGCTTTCGGGCCTTTTTGGCAGATGGCTGGAGGCGCGGTTAAGGCAGATTCAAAAGAAACGCATCGAGGCCGACCCGCGCAGTTTTGATCCGGGCGGGCGCGTCGTGGCAGACGACGCCCAGCTCGAGTTTCATCCCGCCTCTCCGGAAGTCGGGGTGCTTGCCGCGTATCATGAGCGATTAAAGGCCTTGGGGCTGGAGCGCCCCGCAAGCCGCGCGTAACTTGCGCACCGTACGCTGCATAAGCTTGATTTTTGTCCCGGAATTTGATATGATGGATCTATAAAGGCCGCATTTTTTGGGGCGAAGCCCCTGGCCTTGAAGCGCGAGAATATCATAATTACAAAGCCAGAATTTAAGCCATACTTTCTTGCCGGTCTTGTGCCGGTGTTATTCCTTTTGGGGTTGGCATGGGGCGGGGCACGCCATGTGGCCGCGGCGGAGAAATGTGCGGCAGTGCCGGGAGGTACCCCACCTTATACCCTGCAAACGTTTGCCTTCTGTACCACGACCACGGTTACCATCTCTGGTACGAGAGCGACGATTACCTCCACGACGGTCCGTAAAGATGCCTCGGGCGCTGATCAAGGCCAGCCGCCATCGAAACCCGGCTGGGACATCGCGAGCGACATCAGGGTTTTCATTGACGGTACCTACCACTGCGGCAGCTCCACCAACACGGTTACGTGCACCGTCGCCAACCTTTCGGCCGGCACGCACCAGCTGCAGACCAACTGGGTCGGCACCAAGGCCGGGTATACCATGTTCACGGAAAATTACGACGGTTTTACAATTACTCTGCCCAACCTGACGGTAAGCTCCATCACCCCGGTCGGCACGCCCACCGCGAATCAGTCCTTTGCTGTTCAGGCGGTCATCACGAATAACGGCACTGCACCAGCGCCGTCATCGCGGGCGCAAACCGTAGTCGGCGTGCAGGGCAGCTCGAACGCCGCCATCAGCGGTTTTGAGGTTCCTGCGCTTGCGGCCGGCAGTTCCTACACGGCAGCATTTTCATACACGCCCGCCACTGCTGGCACCTACGCGGTGAACGTCTGCGCGGATGTGGGCGGCAGTGTGGCTGAGTCAAATGAAGACCCCTATACCGACAACTGTAAAACCGTCTCGGTAACCGTTTCAGCGCCCGCTGTTTCGCCGGTAAGCGCTGACTTACGGGGAGACGGGGCCAATGGCCCTCTTGCAATCGCCTTTCGGCAGTCGGTGCTCCTGTCGTGGACGAGCACGAATGCGACCGGCTGCACGATCATCATTCCGGGCGCTAACCCTTACTCGCAAGGCCCGACCGGTTCCATGACCGCAGGGCCCTTTGAAACATCCGGGACGATTTCGCTCACCTGTACCAACACAAGCGGCGCGACCGGTTCAGACACGCTCGCCATTACCGTTGGCTCGGCGCCCACCCCTTCAATTTCCACCGTGTTCGCCGCGCCCAGTACCCTCACGCGGGGGGAATATCTGACGATCACCATCGTGGGCGAGAATTTTGGCGCAAGCCCGGGGGTGCTCGAAGAGATGACTGGTTACGGCGGCACGGTCAAAAATAGCTACGTGCGCGGAGAATACAACAAATGGGATTTGACTTGGAGCAATACCCAGATTGCGCTGCGTGTTTATCCGTCCATTACTCAAACATATTCGACAGGCGCAAACACGATCTACGTCCGAGTGGCAAATCAATTTAATCAGCGCAGTTCCGTCCAGCCGGTAACCGCCACGGTAAGCCAGGCGCCGCCAGTTACCGGCTCTCCCGCGCCCTCCCTGACGGAAGTGTACGTGAATCCGCGTCCCGGCATCCGCGGGCAAACCGCCACTGTATTTTTTAACGGAGTACTCAACGCCGACTCCTGCGCCTTTCAATATAAAGGCACCGGGGAAGCGGCGTGGGGCGGCTCTACCACAGGCAGCTGCACGAGCGGCATAACCTTCACCGTCCCGGCAGATTTGCCCCGTGGCCTCTATTTGCTTCAGGGCAGGGCGTGTCGGAACGACGGCACCTGTTCGGAATATCGTCAGATGACGGGCGAGTGGCAGATCAATCCGTCTCCGACTGAACCCGGCGTAACTTCCGGCCGAGCCGTCATTGACGGGTTTCGCGTCACCACTCCGGACACCCTCGTGATTCCCGCAAGCACGAGCGCGGCTCCCACGGCCAACATTCGCCTGACGGCTACACTCAGGCAAGCCCTGAATGTTTCGCTCTACTATCCGTGCCGCGCGGGCTTCAACATTTTGACCGTGGCCAATGTGCAGCTTGCCTGCAACGATGAAACGACCAATACCTTCCCGCTTTCGAACGACTCGGGCGGGTTTCGGACTGCGGAGCCGAATGTGCTGGCAAGCAATACGACCGGAGGCGGCACCATTGAATTGCGGCTCAACGCCGTCGGTCTCGACGGCGTCAGGGTCTCCCGATCGGAAATCTTCACGTTGGCAGGAGGGGCGGCCAGCCCGCCGGCAACACCCGCCACCCCAGCGAGTCGGGCCTCGATCAACTTCTTCCGTTTCACTTACGGCTCATTCACTCGTTCCCATCCGGACGCGGTGAACCAGTCCGTTGTTTCGGTGCCGTCTGGCGCGTCAGTGTCATTTACCGGAAGCTATACGCTCGCGGGTTCGGCGGCCAGTGATTGGTTGGATCTCGGTTGCCAGAACGACAACGCGGTGAACGTAACGATTAATAACTTTACCTATTGTCGTCAGGGCGCCAACGTGCCGTATCGCAATCCCGTCTTATTAAATTCATTTACTGCCATCTTGACCAATCCGAGCACCACCCAGACCAAACGAGTGGTCTTGGTGCTCCGCGTTTCTGATCGGCAGGGGATTCAGGAGGCAAGCTTGCCTCTGGATGTGTTGCCGGCGGCGTCTGGTTCGGGAACGCCGCCTCCGGCCACCGGTTCCCTCACGTTTACCGCAGACAATCAGACGACTCTCACCGTTGCGGCTGACCAGACCGCTACGTTCAGGGTGGCCCCGCAAGGCACAATCGCGTCAGCCACGTTCGAATGCTCCTACAATCCCGGCGGCATTGTGCTTGAATTTAACGGCCAGCGCTACTGCGCGGGAGGCGTGAGCTCGCCAGTACCGATTGGCCTCACGATTTTTCCGGCGCAAGTTACCTTCCGCAACCCGACGAACCAGTTGCAGCAGGTGGTGGCGGTTATCAAAGCCAAAGATGCCGGCGGAAACGTCATAGATCAAAAGCAGGTGGTGGTGAATGTAAATCCGCTTGCCACTGGCGCGGCTAGCCAAACCCAAAGCCAAACGCAATCCCAGTCGCAAACATCTCCTGTTCGCAGCTCGGCGCGGCCGCTGGTCCGGGCGCAGAACGACGCGCGGGTATTCGCCATTGTCAACAATCAACGGTTTTGGATTCCCGACGCCCAGACGTTTGAAGCCGCCGGCTACCG
>CAYPCM010000049.1:0-3664 GCA_964409225.1 uncultured Candidatus Saccharibacteria bacterium | reverse complement strand
GCGCGCTCGACGGGCTTGTGGACGATCTGTCCAATTGGTACGTGCGCCGCTCGCGTCGGCGATTCCAACGCCCCACGAGTGTGAGTGAGCTTACGGCAGCGGCTGAAGCGCTCCGCCAAACGCTCCGGCGGGTCGCCACGTTGCTTGCACCCTTCACGCCGTTTCTCGCCGAACACACCTGGCTTCGAGTCCGGGGCAAAGGCGATCCCGAGAGCGTTCATCTTGTCGATTGGGTTAAGCCGGGCAAGGTTGATGAAAAATTGCTTACGGCGATGACCGAGGTGCGGCAGATTGCCGCCGGCGCTCTGCGTCAGCGCGCTGAAGCAAAAGTGAAGGTGCGCCAGCCGTTGCATGCATTAACCATAAAAAGTTTACCTCGAGCCGCGTCGAGAGGTGAACTGACGGAGCTGTTGAAAGACGAAGTGAACGTGAAGGAGGTTACGGTTGATCCGAAATTGAAACAGGACGTTGAGCTCGACACGCACATTACCGAAGCCTTGCGCGAAGAGGGGACCATTCGCGAACTTATCCGCAACATTCAAGACCTCCGGCGCGATGCGGGCTGCAAGCCGCAAGACCGGGTGCTCGTGTGGTTTTCCGCAAGCGGTCCGCAGGCGGCTCGATTCGACGGCCTGATTGAGCGCTGGCGCGCCACCATTGAAAAAGAATCCGGCCTTAAGGATTTTGTCATCGGTCGGCACGACAAACAAGTTTTTGCCGCAGAACGCGAGTTCGATTTGGAAGGTGTGAAGGTATGGCTGGCAGTCCGTCAACCAAAGACTTAGCCCATACCGTCATTGCGAGGGAGCAGAGCGACAGAGGCAATCTGCGGGTGCGTGTAGGAGTCGGTCTAATCGGTAAAAAGGAAGCCGGCCGCTCGCAAGGAGCGACCGGCGCGGTGCAACGGCAGACGGCTACACTACCCGGATCCGTAAGCAGACCCTCTCTTTTTTGCTCCGGATCCACAGCCGAGTGAGTTGCCAGAATTGAGATCTGAAAAAGAGCACGAGGAGAGCCACCGCGGTTGTGGCGGCCAAGAGCTGGTACGTGACAGAAGTCGAGGCTGCGTATCGGAATCCTGCGGCGGTCGCGCTCGGCAGGCCCACCACCCACCACGCTATCTGGGCCAAGGCAGCGGGCAGCATCAGTATCACGTGCCAGATGCCAATCAGGAACCTGACGAACCCCGTCAGGAGCATGAACCCAACCATCAGCGCCGCACCGACATCGAGCAGGCCGACGACGATCATGAGGACGAGGCGCGGGAAAACGCTGCAGATGTCCCGCGGGTATTGGCCCCAGACGTAGCGGTACGCCCGCACCAACCAGGCGTCTCGCCGCATGTTGATCGCCGCAACCGAGGGCGGCACTTCGGGCGGGTGTGCTTCAGCTGTTGGCCACCGTCGTGCAGCGCCCATTGCCGGGAGAAATGCGCAGAACATCAGGACCAAGATCGACGTCACCCCCCCGAGTGCTAGCGCCGACAGTTGAGAGTCGGAGCACATGGGCCAGTCCAGAAAGCACGACGCCAGATCAGTGAAGAGCCGGCTTTCCATCTCTCGCTCCTTTCAAGAACTGCCGCAGCCTCATGGCGTGCGGAGAAGCTATCGCTCCTGCACTTATTAGTAGTATATAGACCTAACTTTGTCAACAGTTGACAGTACAAGATATCAGGTGTTGTATTAATAGTATCACGCTCTCTTCACATCAGCGCTTTCGGGTTAGTTACAGCTTTTAGGCCGTTTTGAGGCGGTTTTCGCTCCATGGCTTGAAAGCTGTAACTAACCACAATCGGCTCGTCCAACCCCCGCATGGGGCGGGAGAAGGACAACTTCACATCCATCCGCGATAACCGGATGAGAAGGGAGGACAGCGATGGTCGCGACAACCGATCAGAAGGCGAGGTTGTTGGATCTAACAACGGGAATGCTCGAGATGGTGCGGGACGGAAACCGCGACATTGAACAAGTCTCAGCCGTGCTCCAAGTCATCAAAGAGGATCCCAAATTTGTTGTCCGGTTGCTGGCCCCGCTCGCGCCTACCGAGATAGGGCCCCGTGAGGTCGTCTTTCGGGAAATGGAGGAGTGCGTCATCTCGATCCCGGCGCTCCCGCGCCCGACGCTCAAGGAACTTCGGAAGAAGTTCTCTTGGGTCAAGGAGAGGGGCGGCATCGAGCGCGACACCTCGCCGACCGAGGCTGTGACGCTCCGGCTCGGGACGGTCCTCCGCCCCGACGAGAACCACATAGGTGGCCCCGAGTACGAGCGCAGGATCGCCTCACTCACAGACCTCTTCGGCTATCAGCAGTTGGAGTGGCTCGTGGACCATCAGAACGAGAGCCCCGCCTTCAAGGCTCTCCTGGGGCAAATCTACATTATTGATGGTCCCGGGTTGGTTGCGGTGGCCGAGGACGGCGGCCGGCACTCCCCGTGCCTCAGCGGGGACGGCCGGCGGTGGAAGTTCCACTGGAGCTTGATCGCGCGCGGCCTCGATCAGTTCGGGCGTCTCGCGGTCTCCGGCAAGTAGCTCACTAGGGTCCTGGCGTCCCTTGATCTTCGGATCTTGGTCGCCTGGACCCTCGGCCTGCCCTCGATGGGCAGAAATCTCCGGACCCCAACGACAGTACGTCGAAGGGGTCCGTTTCCATTTGTGGTATTGTGGACGCGGATAGTAGATGATACGCGCACGGATACCGTTGTGTGCGGTCGAACTCCGCACGGCGGATGATGAGGCGAATCGAGCAGAGTCCCGGAGCAGCAACGCTCAATTCCTATGCGGGGTTATTAGGGCACGAGAATGCACATACACTTTAGCAAGAGGTGCTAGACTTATTCCAAAACCGTCATGGCGAGAAACCCCGAGCGAAGTCGAGGGGCGACGAGGCAATCTTATAGCGGTATGACGCGCCGATAATTTTTAATTCTACTTTGTCATTTTACCTTTTGCTTTTTACATTTTGATTTAAGGCATGGATTACCGTACCCACGCTGTCGTCCTCAAATCATCCGATCTCGGCGAAGCGGATCGGCTGGTTTCGTTCTACACGCGCGACTACGGCCGGTTTGACGCAGTGGCGATCGGAGCGCGGCGGATCAAGGCGAAGCTCGCAAGCCATCTTGAACCGCTCACCATAAGCTACGTCGAGCTTGCGGAGAAAAATAGGAAGATTGTGACAACCGCGATGGAGCTCGAACATTTCCCGAAGATTCGGAGCAATTTTGAAAAACTCGAAGCCGCGCTCGTGTTTTTGAATCGCTGCGAGCGGCTCATCATCGCGCCCGAGCGCGACGATCGGCTGTGGCGATTGATACTTTCTGTTTTGCACGCATTTGAGCGCGCCAAAATCGAACACGCTTCCCTCATTGTCACGTACGCGACGTTTGGCCTCATTACGGTGTTGGGTTACGCGCCAAACCCCGCCATTCGTAGCCATTGGCCAAAAGCGGTGCGAGAATTGCACGGCCGTTTTATCCGCGAGTCGCTTGCCGCACTTCTGGAGAGCCCGCCGCAATCGGCAGCGCTCGTCCAGCTTCGGCTCGCGTTGAACCCGCTCCTCGTTTCGCTTCCATCTTCGCGCAGGGCAGTAGCCACGCTATACTAGTTGCGAAAAGATTCGCGTTATCCTTCAGAGGCGCGATTGCTTTTCGGGCAGAATTTTGCTATA
>CAYPCM010000048.1:0-3698 GCA_964409225.1 uncultured Candidatus Saccharibacteria bacterium | reverse complement strand
TTTATGCTAGACATCCACCTCATCCGCAAAGATCCACAGAAGATTCGGGCCGCGCTCGCACGTCGCAATTTTGATTTCGACGCTGATGCGTTCGCTAAGCTCGACGCGGATCACCGCCAACTCCTACGCGAAGTGGAGGAACTCCGGCGCGAGCGCAACAAGATCTCAACTGAAATAAGCCGCCTCGGCAAAGAGGAAACCCTCCTCGCTGAAGCTAAACGGATCAGCAGTGAGCTCGACGAAAAGGAAAATAAGCTCGTTCAACTGGACAATGCGCTCACAGCGCTCCTGCTTACGCTTCCGAACATCCCCGACGAATCCGTACCTGTCGGCAAGGACGAATCCTCAAATAAAGTTCTCCGCGAGGTCGGCGAAAAGCCGAGATTCGACTTCAAACCGAACGACTACCTCGAACTCGCGCGGCGCCACGACCTCATTGACACCGAACGGGCGAGCAAGGTGTCGGGGTCGCGGTTCGGGTACCTGAAGCGCGAAGCGGCGCTCATGGAGTTCGCGCTCGTGCGGTTAGCGTTCGACGTACTCACTTCCGAAAGTGTGCTCAAGAAAATTGCCGATGCCGTCGAACCCGGATACCCAGCGAAGGCGTTCATTCCGGTCGTGCCGCCGGTTATGATCCGACCCGAGGTATTTGAAAAAATGGGGCGCCTCACCGAAGCCGACAAAGAAGAACGCTACCACCTGCCCAAGGACGACCTTTACCTGGTCGGGAGCGCCGAACACACGCTCGGCTCTATGCACCTCGATGAAACCCTGACGGAAGAAGAGCTGCCACTGCGCTATGTTGGTTTCTCCACCGCGTTTCGGCGCGAAGCGGGCTCATACGGCAAGGATACGAAAGGAATCTTGCGCGTACATCAATTCGACAAGATCGAAATGGAATCGTTCACCATACCGGAGGCGTCTCGACACGAGCAGGATTTCTTCGTTGCGGTTCAGGAGCACCTGATGCAGGCGCTGAAGATTCCATATCGGGTCGTCGCGATCTCAACAGGAGACATGGGTACTCCCGATGCCCGCCAAATCGATCTCGAGGCGTGGCTGCCGGGCCAGAACGCCGGGCGCGGAGAGTACCGCGAAACCCACACCGCCGACCTCATGACCGATTATCAGGCCCGACGGCTCCACACCCGCGTGCGGCGCACCACCGCCGCATACCAATTTGCCCACATGAATGACGCCACCGCCTTCGCCATCGGCCGTACGCTCATCGCCATTATAGAAAACTACCAGAAGAAAGACGGCACGATCGCCGTACCAAAAGTGCTGGAGAAGTATCTTGGATTCACGACGATTCCCCAGAAACCTGCCGAGCCCCCGAAACGAAAAACCCGCACCAGTAAGAAGTAGCTGGTGCGGGCGGGCCTAGCGGGCCGTTGCTGGGGCGGGAACTGACGGGAGCAGCCGGATAACGAATGTTACTGGCTTTCCCCCGCCGCCGAACCCGTCACATTCCCAGCACTGGGATCCGACGTCCTCCGCGGAGCGGGGAAGGAGCAGCCGGAACCCCGCGCGCCGTGCGCTCGCTTCGGCGTCGTCGCGGAGGGCATCGAGCGGCGTTCCCTCCACCGTAATGAAAATCTTTGGCTCGTGCATATGGCGCGTGACCTGCCGGCGGCGCCACAACAGGATTTGGCCGATTCCGAGCATTCTGGACAAAAACCCCAACTTCAGCTCGGCTGCCTTCCGGTCGCCGTCCCGCAGGAAACCGGAGTACGCCATCTGCGGCCGTTTCATCCTCGCCATCTTGCCCTCCTGCTTGGGTTTCCGGGAACTCTTCTATTAGAATATAGCAAAACACCACCAAAGTCAACCCAGTAAAGAGTCGGTGAATAACGCGTCCAACGAGATTTCTAACGGGTCAACAGCACATGCCGCCGGCCGGAGCACGAAAACATCATTGGCGCGGTTTCGCAACGCTCCTTGCGTTCGCAGCATTCCTCGCAGGCGCTTGGTGGCTTGCAACAAGCCCAACCTTTGAAATTCAGAGCTTTTCCGTGTACGGAACCGAACGGCTCGAGGCATCGCGCGTGCGGGCTTCACTCGAGGCAATCTATTCGACCCAGCGCCTAGGATTCAAGGATCGAAACTTCTTCCTCGCCCCCTTCTGGCACACTGCTTCGAGCACCGAAGCGCGCCTGAAATCCGAACACCCGGAGATCGCCGCAGTTTCCATCGAAGCCATATTCCCGAAAACGCTCGCGGTCCTCGTGCGCGAGCGCGCGCAAGACATCCTGTGGTGCCGTGCCGAACGCGCCCCGCTACTCACGCCGGATGCGACCTCAACGCAACCGCTCCTAATTCCGGCGGCTGGCGTTGAGGACATTCATGGGTGCGCGTGGATTGACCGCGAAGGTATCGCGTTTAAGCCCGCGCTCCCTTCAGAAGGCGCGCTCATCGTGGTAGCGAAAGATTATCGCGACGTCCGGCTCACGCCGGGAATCGCCGCAACCGACCGCCAGCTGGCTCACGACATCCTCCGGGTACGCGAAATAAGCAGTGAAACATTCGGCTTTCCGATCAACACTTTTGCGCTACTGCCGGATATGCCGGCTGATCTCGTCGCGTACGGCCCGAATGGACTACGCATCATCTTGCCGCGAGGTGAGCATTTTGACAAACAACTTAACAATCTCGGACGGTTTTTTCAGCAAGAGATCAGAGGCGACTTTAGCAAAATTCAAGAATACGTAGACGCAAGAATAGAAAACCGCGTGTATTACAAATAACCCGGATGCCTTGACATAACTAATGTAATAATGCTATTTTTCGACGACAGCTTGTTTTTTCCCAAACCAAGGGCCAAGAAGAAGGAGGAAAGGCATGGAAGGGTATGATAGCGAGTTCGCAGAATTGGAGCGAGAATCGCGCCAACAAATGCGGCGACGCCGGTGGGGTGTAAGCGCGATTCTTGCGATCGGCGCAATCCTGTTAATTTGGGCGCTCGTGTGGTGACACGGGAAGCGCAGCGAACGCGAAAGGAGGAAGGCAATGGACGTAATGGAACTCGGCAAGATCGCGTTGCTTCTGGGAGCGGTGTTAGTCGGCATCTCGGGTATCGCGTTCGTGCTCTGGAATTACTCCTCGCGGTACGCCGAAACCATGGCGGCGTTCAACGATCGCCTCCGGATGCAGTACATCGGACGGCTCTTCCGGATCGGAGGGTCAACGCTTGCCCTCGGCGGGGTCGGCCTGCTGCTCGTGGTCGTGCTCCAGCGGGAGCCGCGGTCGTACCAGCTCGGCGTGGATCCCCGAACCGATGCAGCCGTCGTTACTCCGGCGGAGGAGGGAAGTCGCCGGCTTAACGAGCTGACGGCAAACGTCCGAATCCTCTCGGATAGCCAACGGGAGGTTTCGGCGGCGTTCACGAAGTCCAAGAATCCTTCCCTCACGTGCCAACTCGCCGCGTGTCGGAGAACGGTGAGGCGGCTTACGAGGCAGGCCGCCGTGCGGCCGGACTTCACGATCCCGACAGTTCCGCCTCGGCCAGCCCGCGTCGCGCTCGACGAAGGCTTGAGCCGCGGCGATCCGGGAGGGAGCGACTAGTGGAGACTGTGGGCGTAGCGCTTCTGGCCATCTTCCTCATCCTCTTGGCATTGCTATTGCCAAACAAAGAGGAGGGAAAGAGAGAGGAGAACGATGGGTTAGATAGCTGAACTCGCCCGCTGGATCGCGTTTAC
>CAYPCM010000047.1:0-3790 GCA_964409225.1 uncultured Candidatus Saccharibacteria bacterium | reverse complement strand
GGCCAGTTCAACGTTTCTGACAATGAACAACTGCGCGCGGTGGTTGAGACCGCGGTAAATCTGAAAAGTCCGGTTATCCTCGGCACTTCCGAAGGGGAGCGGAAGTTTTGGGGCTTGCATCAGATCGTGGCGCTCGCGCGGTCATGGCAGGCGCAGACGGGGCTGCCCGTTATCCTCAACGCCGACCACTCAAAATCGTTTGAAACGGCGAAAGAAGCGTGTGATGCTGGCTACGGCGCCATTCACATTGACGCGTCGGACAAACCGTTCGAGGAAAACCTGCGTATCACCAAGCAAGTCGTTGAGTACGTAAAATCAAAAAATCCCGACGCGATCGTCGAGGGTGAGCTGGGGTATCTGCCGGGCAGTTCCGCGATTTTGAAAGAAGCGATCGAGATTAAGCCGGAGTACTTAACCGATCCTACTGCCGCAGCGCAGTTCGTGAAGGAAACCGGCATTGATACGCTTGCGGTTTCCATCGGCAATTTTCACGGCATTACGGTGGCCGATGGCGCTTCAGAACATTTGAACCTTGACCGTTTAACCGCGATTCGCGCAGCGACTGAAGCCATGCTGGTATTGCATGGCGGTTCCGGCATTCCTGCAGATGAGGTGAAGGCGGCGATTGAGAAGGGAATTGTGAAAGTTAATATAAACACAGAGTTGCGCGTGGCCTACGTGGGCGCGCTTGAAAAAACCCTCAGCGCAACCGAGGAAACCACCCCCTACAAAATTTGGCCGGCGGCGATTGAGGCGGTTAGTCGGATAGTGGAAGAGAAGATGCGTCTCTTTGGCAGTGTTGAGAAAATGTAGTATACTTAATAAAGGTAGTTTTCTAATATCTTAATTGTTTACATATATGGACATGCAACCACAAGTTCCTGTTCAGCCGTTAGCGCCTGCGCCTAGTGAAGGCGGCAAGAGACGGTTTGATGCCAGGCGTTTCGTGCCGTGGCTGGTGCTCGCTCTCGTCGTTGGCATTCTCGCGTGGTTCACGTTGGATTCTTGGTCGAAGACATGGCAGGAGGTGGATTCGTATAACGCCACTGCGTCTGTGATCATCGGTCGGGCTAAGTTGGCGTCTATCCAGTCGGGCATGCCGGGGAACGACATTCTCGATCCGCTCCCTCAATTTGCGTTCGGGCACCGGTTCGTTTGCCGGGAGATCCTGGCGCAGTTTCGGACTGACGAGATGGGTCGCGTGTGGGATATCGTGCGTCGGCACAACGCCGAGCTTGCTAGCCCTGCGCTACCCGGACCTCGCGGTTGGTTGGTATCGGTAGGTGGGGCGTGCACGCATGAGGCCGTGCAGAACTCGATCAACGACTTTAGCGCTGATCCTGATGTGGTTTCAGTTGGGCCGCACTACGTAGGTATTTAGCAAGGATGCGGCATCGGGCCAGTGGGCCATCTCGAGGCCCTTTTTCTAATGCGTAGAGAATAAAGGCAGCTGTTTGTTGTCCTCAAATATCGTGCGACTGCGATAGCGTATGGTCGAATCTGAATCTGACTCTGGCAGCCAGCAATCAACGCCGCCGCCTTCCTCTGCCAGCGGCGAAACAGTCACGCCAGCCGGCCAGAAAAAAGTTAAGCTTTTTGAGGGCGGCAAGTTCGTCGAATCCGGCCGCATATTGCCATGGCTGATGCTCGCGGCGGTCATCTCGACGCTCACGTGGGTGGTTATGGACGCGTGGTCGAGAACGTGGCAGGAGGTGGAGGTGAATCAGACGTCTATCGTTCCCCCGAATCGCAGCGGAAGGCGCCCTTCCGCATTCGTAGACACCTCCACTTGGAAAACCTACCGCAACGAGAAGTATGGGTTTGAGGTGAAGTATCCCACCGCATGGTCGATCACCAAACTCAATAGCGATGACGCCATCATTGAGGTTGCTTCAGTAAATGATGAAAAGTATCTTCCTCCCAGCGTTCCGCCAAGGGGAGAAATGTGGATAAGTGTGGCAGGAAGATACTTGAGTGGTCAGTGCGAGGGCAAAGAGGAAGAAAAAGTTATCAAAGACTATTTTGGAAGTCAACCGATCAAGGAAGAAATTTGGCAAATATCAAAATGTTTTTTCTCGTATCAGATGGAAGGAACTCAACTTGAGATTAATGGCCGAGTGTGGACAGATGATTCTTTATTTGTATCTCATCAGGAACTCGTGAAAAGTATAGTTTCGAGCTTTAGTGTTACTTCTGACTTGGCAAGGCAGTTAGATACTACACAGTGGCTGACGTATCGTAACGAACAGTATGGCTACCAATTCGAATACCCCGACCGGTGGGTCGCTACGAGTCCAAATTATGTTGTTAGGGTAACCGGACTGACCACTAACGGTAAAAAGATTCCCCTCAACATGGAAATTCAAATAACAGACAGCACTGAAAAGTTTCCAGAAACACTTGAGCTGTATAAGGACGAAATAAAACGAGGAACCAACGAAGAAGAATTTCAGGGAATATTAAAAGACAGGTTCCAGGAAGTAAGGGTATCTGGTCAACGAGCCTATCAGGTTGAAGCTGATTTTCTTGGTTTCGGGTCGATAGTAACCGCCTTCCAGATAAAGAACAAGCGAGGGAATATTTTACTCACTTATGCGGCCGGTATAGAAAAAGATGCAAAAAGACTTAATGATCTATTTATCTCCACCTTCAAATTCATCGAATAATTTTTTAATTTTAATCTTCGAGCTTGCCCCGTGAGAACAAGCTCCCACGGGACTTATCGAGAAGATCTCTTGGGAGTTGTTCTCAACTCGGCTCGAACAATGATGCCGAAACGAGTTTTGAGATGGCTCCAGGAAGACGGCTGAAAATCTATGCCCAAAATCTTCGTAACCCGCCGTATTCCCGCTACCGATACTGCACGGGTGATGCGGTTGTATGTTCGAACAGTGCGTGATACCATGATGGTGGAACCATGAGAACGGCTACCATCACGAAACAAGCATACCGCGAGCTCCTCCGCCGCCAGGAGCGGATTGAACGTCAGGTAAGAACCCTCAGCGAGGTTGTTCGGCACGAAGCCGACGAAGATCGCATCCGCCCGACTGTCTTGAAGCGGTGGGAACGGATCAGTCGGGATCTCGACCAAGGGAAGGGGCGTGTATTCTCTTCCGTCGCGGCGATGCGAGAGTGGCTGCGGAAGCTCTAGTGTGGCCGACGGCACCTCCAAAGAAGTCCTCCGGATCGTTTACGCGTCGGAATTTGAGCGCCTCCTCGCTCGCTGCAAAAAGAAAGATCAGAAGTTGTACCGCCAGATCGGGAGACAGATTATGAAGATCCTCCGCGAACCGAACATCGGGAAGCCCCTTCGCTATTCCCTCAAGAACCGCCGACGTGTCCACGTCGGTTCCTTTGTCCTCGTGTACGAATTTCACGCTGGCGAACTGCGGTTCCTCGACTTCGCGCATCACGATAAAATCTATCAAGCATAGCGCCGAATATGCCCAAAATTTTTGTAACCCGCCTAATTCCTGATTCCGGACTTCAGATGCTCCGCGAGAAGGGATACGAGCTTGTCGTAAGCCCGCACGATCGGGTGCTTAAAAAAGACGAAATCATCGCGGAACTGAAAAATGGCTACGATGCGATGCTGTGTTTGCTCACCGACAAGATTGATGCCGACGTGATGGACGCCGGATTGCCGCAGCTTAAAATAATCGCGAACTACGCGGTCGGGTTCGACAACATCGGTCTCAAAGCCGCAGCCGAACGCAATCTTGTTGTAACGAACACCCCCGGTGTACTCACTGAAACCGTGGCTGAACACACGTTTGCGCTTCTGCTTTCG
>CAYPCM010000046.1:0-3795 GCA_964409225.1 uncultured Candidatus Saccharibacteria bacterium | reverse complement strand
AGAAGCACTGCGCCGCTATGAAAAACGACAGTGGGGTTAGTGTTGTCTACACCGCTCGCTTCCTCAAATCGTTAAAAAAATTACCAGCCGCAGTGACAGAAAATGGGGAGGAGCGGAACAATGTTTTTCTGGTCAATCCTTTCGATTCGCGCCTAGGCGCCCATAAACTCCGCGGACGATTTCGGGGGTTCTGGGCGTACTCGGTTGATTACCGCTACCGGGTCATTTTTATTTTCAGCGGACAAAAAACCGCGGTTTATTACGACGTCGGCGATCATTCGATCTATCGGTAATATGGCCAAGCGCGCGACCAACAACAACCATTCCAATAGCGCCTCGGCGACCTATACCGCCAAGGACATTTACGTCCTGGAGGGTTTGGAGCCGGTGCGTAAGCGCCCGGGGATGTATATTGGTTCAACCGGCGTGGACGGTCTGCACCACCTCATTAAAGAGGTGGTAGATAACTCGCTCACGTACGAGACGCCGGTACTCGTCGAACAGCACGGCCGCGTGGATCTCCTTGCGATCGGCGAAATTGTGGACGCAGCCATCGCCGCCAGACCAGACGATGTCCAGCGTTCAAGGGACGCAGAAATTGTGCGGCCCGATTCCGGTATCAGAGCGTTGAGTTTCGATCAGTCCACACTTAAGCTTTCCTGGCATCCTATCGGGAGCTTCATTCGCCACCGGGTAAACAGCGAGATTCTGGAGGTAACGCTTCAGAACGGAAGAAGGGTGGAAATCACGCCGTATCATTCTCTCTTTACGCTTCATGACGGGGCGGTCGTGCCGGTGCGAGGAAGCGATCTTACGGTAGGAGGCTACATCGTGGTTCCGAAATCGTTCCCAGAATCTTCGCAGCGCATGACCGACCTCAACCTCCTCAACGAATTCGCCGTACTCCCAGTCGAGAAGACCGCATCACTTAATCTCTACGGCGTGCGGGAGCTCATCACCGACGACCTGAAGCCGACACTCCAAGCATACATCGAGAAGGCCGGGTACCGGACGCACCCAGCACAGGTGGTGAGAGATTATTGCCGGTACGATTACCTGCCGTTCAACGCGTGGCGGCTCTTCCCCGACGACGTCAAGCAAAAGTTCATCACGTGTCGTCTCGGCAACAAACGGAAGACCGACTTCGCGCTTCCCTGTCAGTTTCCTGTTTCCCGCGCCCTCATCGAGCTTTTGGGCCTCTACGCCGCCGAGGGCACCAGCTTTACGGGTGGGACGAACCGCAAGACCAGCCGTGTGGTCTTCAGCTTCGGCACCCACGAACAGGACCTCATCGCCTACACCGTCCGCCTCATCTCGGAGGTCTTTGGGTATCCGGCAAAGCCACACTACGTCCACGATACTGCTACCACCGTCCAGATTGATTCCCTTACGGTGGCTCTCTTGTTCCGAGAAGTTCTCCGGGCTGGCGGCAACAGCCACACGAAACGGATCCCGCCCCTGGTCTTCAATGTTTCTCCCGCCTGGCGTGAACGTTACCTTGTTGCGTACCTCGCTGGCGATGGCTATCCGTCTCGCGTATTCACCGAACACCTCCTCGTTGGTTCAACGCCGGGTGCCGATGAACGGAAGAAGTTTTCAGCGCTCTCGGCGAGCAAACCGCTCCGAGACGGATTGAGTTATCTTCTCTTTTCGCTCGGCAAGACGTTCTCGCTCGGCGAAAAGCACCAAGCCGGCGGAGGGACCATATCGCTGGCGTATCGGGGCAGAACGAAGCAGGCGAGCTTCCGTCGAGCCACCTCCTGTTGGTCTCTCGAGTTTTATTGGAACACCAACAGCTCCTATCTCACCCGGCTTCCGGTCGAACCGCTTGTCGCGGGTATCTCATGGGTCCGGCCATATCACTTCAGCGTCGCGACCCACGGCGGGGTGACGCCCGAGAAGTTTACGGCCCTCCTCGAAGCAGGGCGGCTGACGCTCTACCCGCAGACGGTCCAGTTTCTCCATTCTGATCTCGGCGCGCTCAAGGTTACGAAAATCAGGAAGATTCGGTATGCGAAGCCATGGGTGTACGATTTTTCGGTGCCGGGCGGCGAAAATTTCATTGGTGGCTCGGCGCCGATTATGGTGCACAACTCAACCGACGAAGCCATGGCTGGGTTTGCGAAACGCATCGCGGTTACGCTCCTGCCCGATAACCGCGTGATGGTGGTGGATGACGGTCGCGGGATTCCGGTGGAAAAACATAAGCAAACCAAAAAATCCGCACTTGAGACCGTTATGACCACACTTCACGCTGGCGGTAAGTTCGGCGGCGAATCGTACAAGGTTGCAGCCGGTCTTCACGGAGTGGGTGTTTCGGTGGTCAACGCTCTTTCAAAGTGGCTTAAAGTTGAGGTGTGTCGGGACGGCAGCCAGCACAGCCAGGAGTATGCCCGCGGGGAAGTGAAAACGCCGGTACGCAAAGTTGGCAAATGTCAGGGATCCGGCACTGCGGTTACCTTTGAACCGGACCCCGAGGTGTTTGAGACAATCGAGTTCGATTGGGAGAGGATTTTGGAATACCTGCGGCATCAGGCGTACCTCACGCGCGGGGTAACGTACCTCCTGCGCGACGAGCGCCGGGCCGAGAAAGCCAAAGATGGTAGTTTACTTGCACCTGCCTACACGTTTTACTTCGAGGGCGGAATTGTTTCCTACGTCAATTACCTCAATCGCGGCGAGACGCCTAAGCACGAAAACATCTTTTACGCAGGCAAAGAGTATCAGGTCAACGGCGGGCGCGTAATTTTGGTGGAGGCGGCGTTCCAGTACACCGACGATATCACCTCTCAAGAGATGAGTTTCGCAAATCACGTGCACACCCCCGAGGGCGGGATGCACCTGACCGGTTTTCGCACCGCTTTGACTCGGAGCCTGAATGACTACGCGAAGAAAAACGAGTACTTCAAAAAAGACGACGAGCTTTTGACCGGCGAAGACGCGCGGGAGGGGCTGACGGCGGTGGTGTCTGTAAAACTCCAAGAAGCCCAGTTCGAAGGTCAAACCAAGGCAAAACTGGGCAACCCCGATGCGCGGGCCGCCGTTGAGTCGGTAGTCGGGGGAGCGCTCTCCGAATGGCTCGAAAAAAACCCCAATGACGCCGCCGCCATCATCGGTCATGCCCTGCTCGCGGCCAAAGCCCGGAAAGCTGCGAAGGCAGCTCGGGAGACGGTGCTGCGCAAAGGA
Organism: uncultured Candidatus Saccharibacteria bacterium; assembly: GCA_964409225.1. Classification (GTDB taxonomy): domain Bacteria; phylum Patescibacteriota; class Minisyncoccia; order JACPXH01; family JACPXH01; genus JACPXH01. The sequence continues at coordinate 609 of CAYPCM010000046.1, read as the reverse complement.
GCGCTTGAAGGGCTCATGCTCCCGGGCAAGCTTGCGGATTGCCAGTCGAAAGATCCGGCGGAATCGGAGCTGTTCATCGTGGAAGGCGACAGCGCGGGCGGAAGCGCTAAGATGGGCCGCAACCGCAGGTTCCAGGCGATTTTGCCTTTGCGCGGGAAGATTCTGAACGTTGAGCGGGCGCGGCTTGATAAGGTGCTTGCGTTTAAGGAGATCCGCGCCTTGGTGATTGCGCTGGGTGCGGCTATCGCCGAAGAACTCAACATTGGAAAGCTCCGTTACCACCGCGTCATCATCATGACCGATGCCGACGTGGACGGCGCGCACATCAGAACTCTGCTGCTCACTCTTTTCTTCCGGTACTTTCAGCCGATGATTGAGGGCGGTTATCTGTATATTGCACAGCCGCCCCTGTATCGGGTTCAGGTGGGCAAAGAAGTTCGGTACGCCTATAGCGATAGCGAGAAAGAGGCGGCGGTAGGGGAGCTTCAAAAAATAAAAAATCAAAGAGCAAAAAGTAAAAATGCAGATAAAAAATCAAAAATTGACGAGACCGAAGGCGCGGATGACGAAGCGGCGGAGGCGGCGGGAGGCGACGAACGCTTGAAAGGC
>CAYPCM010000045.1:0-4225 GCA_964409225.1 uncultured Candidatus Saccharibacteria bacterium | reverse complement strand
GTTCGGCTGCTGGGCTGGCGCGTTGCTCCGACCGGGCAGCTGCAGCGGAGGCACCGCCGCGGGCTTCAGCCCTGACGCGATGAATAAACTTGACACCACGATCGCGACGATGGCGCTTGTCGCGATGACGGTGAGAAAGGTAGAACGGTTCATAGATGAAAGAATGACGAACGCCTAATGTCTCAGGACGAATGAATGTCGAATGTCTAATATCTAAAAAGACGAACCCTTTCAATACCCATAAACCCCGTTAGAGATGCGAAACGAAATGGCCTACGTGGTATTAAAGTATACTAGAAGATGAGTTTTTTATTCGTTTCAGTACTGTATAAATCTCTAACGGGGTAAACCTAGACGATCAATGGCGGCGCCGAGTACCAAAGCATCACTATTGTACCGAAAAACCGGTGCTGGTTCAATCGAGTCTGCCAACCCTCACCCCGACCAGCCGAACCGGGCGCTTGCCGAGAAACGGCCACAAGAGTTTCATGGTTGCGGCTTTAAGCGTGGGGAAACTTTGGGTGGAAGTTGGGAGCGTGCGGGCCTTGGTGTGCGTTTCAAACCCCGCGTAGCGGCACGTGACCGTAACGGTTCTAAAATGCACGCCTTCGGCGAGAACATCACGGTGAACCCTCTCGGCAAGCTTCATCGCCGCGGCGAGGATCGGCCCGGGCTTCACGAGGTCAACGGGAAACGTGGTCTGCCGACCGATCGATTTTACTTCTTCTGGCACGTCGCTCACTTCCCGCTCGTCAATGCCGCGCGCCTGCCTAAAGAGCGACCGGCCGAAGACGCCGAACGCTTGGGTGAGATCTTCTTCGGTGCGCTGCTTCAGATCTCGGACGGTCTGCATGCCCAGACGCCTGAGATGCTCTTCGGCCTTGGGGCCCACACCGCGCAGTGTGCGCACGTGAAGCGGCTCGAGGAACGCCTCGACCGCGTCCGGCTGCACCACGGTAAGGCCGTCGGGCTTATGAAAATCTGACGCGATCTTGGCGATAAGTTTGTTGGGGCCGATACCGACAGAAGCGGTCAACCGTTCCTGCGCAAGAATCTTCGCTTTGAGTTCTTTGCAGAACGTTTCTGCGGCTGCGAATTCGTTGAGCGCCGAAAGGTCAAGGTACGCTTCGTCCACGCTCACCGCTTCCGCTTTCCCGCCAATTCGGTGCGCCTCCTCGGCAAGCAGCGTCATAATTTTCCCTGAAACCTCGCTGTACAACCGCCGGGGACGGACGAACATCGCATAGGGGCACTTGCGCCACGCCAATGAAATCGGCATGGCCGACCGAATGCCGAACTCCCGCGCCCTGTAGTTGGCGGTTGAAACGACACCGCGCCCCCTGCCGCCTTCCGGATCCGCGCCCACCACAATGGGCTTGCCATGCCAATCGGGATGCTCGCGCTCTTCAATCGCGGCGAAGAAAGCGTCCATATCCACGTGGGCTACAATTCGCATACAAACTTAGTTTAATCCTTACTGAACTTTTGTTCAACAGTTATCCACATTGCCATCAGCGCGAAGTCCAAATTCTTTTTGAAACTTTTCATCCGCGCTTGACATAATTTTGGGTTGGCTTGATGATCAAATCGGCAAGGCGCCCTCCACCTCTCTTCGGAGAGTAACGACGGCAGGCAGCAGCCGCAAAGCTGCCGAAGGTGTCGGCCTAGCCCGATACAGCAACCGTCGTCTGCCGCTGGTATCCAGCGGTTGAACTCACGACGAGCGGAGGCCCCTCCCGCACCCTCTTCTTGTTTCAACGCGAAGGCGCCTCCGACCCATGGCCTTGCCACCGGGCACCACAACGTGGTGCCCGTACCTTCTTTGAAAACCTGAATGCGAGGAGGTGATGACGAGTGCAGCAGGCAGAACTCCCGCTCTCTCCGAACAATGCTCCGTGGCCGGATGATTTCCGAACAGCGCTCGGCCTCGACGAAGCGGCGCTTGCCGAAGCGTGGATGCACCGCGCTGACTATCGACCTCACCGCGTGCCCAAACGCAAGGCGCGCCGGATCGGGCCGAAACGTGAACCGCGGGTCGCCAAGAAGAAGCGCCGGCCCATTGACGAACCGCACCCCGCGCTCCGGGTCGTTCAAGAGGCGATCCGAAGAAAACTCCTCGAACAAATTCCGCTCTCCGCTTGCGCGCACGGATTCCGAAAAGGCCGCTCGGCAAAAACCGCGCTTCTGCCTCACCGGAAATCAACCTCGTTCTTCACGGTTGATTTCCGCAACGCCTTCCACAAAGTAACGGGTGCCATGTTGGCAGAGGCGCTACGCGCGTGTACGCCCATCATCAAACCGCGCTGGGTTGCGCCGCTCGTTGCGTTCACCACCCACCGCGGCCGGCTGCCGCAAGGCGCGCCGACGTCGAATGATCTGTTCAACATTGCCTGCCGCGAGCTCGATGCAAACCTTGCCGCCTTCGCCCAGACCAGAGGCTTCGTGTACACGCGCTACGCAGACGCGGTGATTATTTCGGCAAAGGCGCCACTCCCGACAGACCTCCAACGGGAGATCGAAGCGAAGATCCGCGCCTACGGCTTCCCCCTTGCCGCGGAGAAAACCGGCTACACCGAACCGCGCTACGCGCATCCCGTCATCATGGGGATTGCGGTGGTGGACGGACGGCTCCGCGTTCCGAGACGCCAGCTTGACCGCGCCCGCGCGTTCCTGCATCGCGCGAAGCTCGATCCGACGATTCCAATGGAAATCGTGGAGGGTGTGCTCGGGAACGTCCGGGGACTCATCGGCGGCCTGCCGCCCCGACTGCTCAAGCCGTACAAAGCGCTGCTCATGAGCCGCCATCTTTGGGTGCGCTACCGTCGGCGCCGGGGCATTCCATACGTTGCGCATTCTCCAATGCAGCCCTAAGCGCCCAATCGCTTCGCGATTGGGCGCTTCAACTTTTTAATTTTCAGCTTTATTCTCGATTCTACGATTCTGCAATGATCCCTAGAAAAAGTACTACTTAGCAGCGATAGCTGCTAAGTAGTACTTTATGCATAACTCGCTTGAACATCGCTTGGGCACCCGACCACAGCGCTCACCGCCTATACCCCCCGTCCCCACAGCATAATCTTTACCGTCTCCAGCACAATCAGCAAATCAAGCGCGAAGGTTCGGTTTTTGATGTAGTAGAGGTCATACTCGAGCTTCTCTTTTGAGTCCTCAACCGAGGCCGAACTAAAGACGTTGCTTACCTGCGCCCAGCCGGTGATGCCCGGTTTAACCAAAAAACGCTCTTCATAGTACGGGATTTTCTCGTTGAGTTCTTCGGCGAGTTCTGGCCGCTCGGCGCGCGGGCCGATCAAGTTCATGTGTCCCAAGATCACGTTGATCAACTGCGGCAGTTCATCCAAGTGGGTTTTGCGCATCCACCGGCCGGAGGCGGTAATGCGCGGATCATCTTTTTTAGTCCAAGTAACGCCGGTGTGGCGCTCGGCATCTGGCACCATGGAACGAAACTTAAAGCAGTCAAAAGTTTTGCCGTGCCGGCCGACTCGGGTCGAAACGTAAAAAACCGGACCGCGGCTGGTAAGTTGCTGAGCCAAAATAATAAAAGGCCAGAGCGCTAAAGACACAAGGAGTGCTACAGACCCGACGAGAAACGAGACCGCTCTTTCAAACACCGCCCGACCCAGCGTATATGACTGCGCTTCAAAAAAAGCCATCTCTTCCGGACTCATCCACCCCACCGGGAAACGCCCGGTCAATTCTTCGTAGATGTCGTGGCTGCGCACCAAACGGATGCCGCGCCGACGCGCCACCGTGAGAAATCGCACCTGACCCGCTGGTAGCGCTCCGTCGGCGGCAATGACAATCAGGTGAATGCGTTTTTGCCGAAGCACTTCGCCGATCTCACGGAACAAAATTACTTTGCCAGAAACCGCAGGCAGTTCATCGGGGCTAGCCGCCACAAATCCTTCAAACGAATAACTGATTTGCGCCTCGGGTAAAATAATCTTGGCCACCTCGGCCGCCAATGGGCCCGTGCCGAACACCAGCACGTTTTCCCGCAGCGCCGGCACCCGCACCATGAGCCCGAACACCATCCGCCACGAAAATAGCAGCGCCACAGCAACCACTCCATAGCTCAAAAGGACCCGGCGCGAGAACTCCGGCGACCCCGGCAGAATGAACACGATGAACCCGACCGCGAGTGTCGCCAAGACCGCGGTCTGGCCCAACATTCTTAGCCCCTTCACGTACTGGCGCGGAAACGCAA
>CAYPCM010000044.1:0-4265 GCA_964409225.1 uncultured Candidatus Saccharibacteria bacterium | reverse complement strand
ACCACTCATCCTTGATGTTCTTTTTGAGCAGCGCGCCCGCCGGCCCGTAATCCCACGTGCCAGCGAGCCCGCCGTAAATTTCCGACCCGGGAAAAATAAACCCGCGTCGCTTGCAAAGCGAGACGATTTTATCCATCGTGTTCGACCCGTTCAGCGCCACCGTATTTTTGATATTTGATTTTTGAATTTTGATTTTTTATGGCTGCACCTTCCCCTGCTCCGCAGACAAAGTCGGATCATCGGGCAGATTCGTACGCAGCTCACCCACTAATGATTCAAGCGAACTGCCGGTGAAATCATCCACCCCGACTGCCCGGCTTTCGCGTATCAAGACGGGGGTGGTGCCGATATCTGTTATGGAAGGCGTGAGTTCAAGCTGAAACACCGTTTCTGCCGCCGGACCCAAGACGCCTGTACCCGCCGACACTGACCCAACCTGCCACGTGATTTCGCCGGTGCGTTCGTTCACTTGCGGCGCCGGACCAAATTTAGTGAGCACTTGTCCGGTCCAGCGCACGTTGGGGCCAAGCACTCCGCGCACCCGCACATCAGAAGCGTCGTTCGAAGTGTTGAAAACCCGCCAGTGAATCGTGAAAGTCGTGGGTTGTCCAACCCGCGGCGGCATTGGGCCAGAATTGGTTATGCCAGCAGAGGGTTCACTGAAATAGCCAAGCGTGCGCAGGGTGAATTTGGTCGTGAACTTCGTCTCCAGCGTACGCTCTTCAAAAAGTCGCTCCACCGCCAGTTCTGGCGGCACACGAGGTGTCTCAATGCTTGCGGTCGCCGACGCCACAAAGTTGCGATCCGAACTTGAACGTACCGGGAAATTCTTTTTTGTCTGCACCTCAAAACTTAATTCGCCGCCCTCGCCCGGGTCAAGAAGCGCCAGACGCTGGTCAGCCGCGGCATTCCACGTGATCGCGGCACCCGTCGAGTCCGCTGCCCCGCCGCCTGTTTGAACTGTGGTCAAGTCGAACATAGCGCCAACAAGTCGCGCGCGGACGATAAGTTCACGCAGCGCCACGGGAGAATTATTCCGATAATTAATGCGATACAAGAGCCGTTCATCCGGCCGTGCGCGGTAGTCGGTAACGCCGTTGACTGTAAAATCCAGGGCTATAAGCGCGGGCGAAAGAATGGAAGCAGCGACGTTTTCAGTGTAGCTCGTAAACCGACCGGCTTCGATAACGCCGATAGACGCCCCCACCTCGCGTCGGTCGCCGGCATTGCCGGAAATCCGCCCGGAAATCGCGATTTCCCCGCCTTGGCCCGGCTGCAATTCATCCACCCGCCAAACGGTGGTGGCTTCGTGGGGGCTGGGGCTGGCGGTCTGGTAATCAAAACCGGCCGGGTAGCTTAAACGAACCTCAGTGTTTTTAAGAGCAAACCCGGAAATGTTTCTGTAGCTCACGCGGTACGTGACTGTTGATCCGCTAAACGCTTTCTCCGGCGCAGACAGGTCAAGAATGAATGGCAGCGACGTAATGACAAAACGGTAATCGGCCGTGTTCTCAAAGCGCGCCGAAAGATTGGCGGGCTGGTACGTAACCGAAAGCCGAACCTCTTTGGCCTCGTCCTTTTTACCAAGGAACCTAAGAGCCACTTCACGCTCACGCATGCTCTCGGCATCCACTTCTCCAAGCGTATACGTGCGCGGTGGGGCGCCGGTGAGCGCGGATTCAAGCGCTTCAACGCCCTCTGGCAACCGCAGCGAGGCCTGAACATCGCGAAGTGCTACGCGGGTGCGGTTCGTAATCTTTATGGTATACGCGATCGCTTCTCCGCCGCGCACTTCACTGGGCCCAACGAGTTCCACGACTACGTCTCGCCGCGCAAAAGTGCCGCGGCCGAAGAACACCACATACAGCCCTCCGGCGACAAGCCCGAGCATAACGAGCACAATAATAATTTTGATCAAGGTCCGGCGCTGCCGGGGCGTAAACATGGGGAGGTGTCCGGTCCGGAACGTTGGCGGCCCGGCAGGCGGTCCCACCGGCGGCAAATGAAACGGCTGTTCAGCCGGTTCGTCCAGACCAACCACGCGGGAGGATCGCTCCCGCTCGCTGAATGGTTCATCCGGATCATACAGCTTCTCCTCGGTCTCCTGCAGAGCCATTACGCCAAAGTATAACACGCAACTCGCCGCTTTTGAAGCCGCCCGTTGGCTCCCCTCTGGCACGACGCGCCCGCCAGTGGCGGGCGCGTCGTGCACCGTAATCTACTCCCCCACCGTGCCCTCCGCCCGCTCCGGCCGTGCCTGCCACAACATCTCGAAAATTTGGCGCATGGCTTGGGCCACGCTCGGGTTTTCCACCACCACCCCCTGCAGTTCGCCAAACGACAAAATCCGCACAAACGTATCGCCCACATCAATTGAGTTTTTGGCTGAATACGCTCCGTACGGCACCACTTTCATCGTGCGTCCGTAGACAGCATCGGTTTCCCGCCACGGCGCAAGCGACGCGTGTTCCGGCACAATACCGCGAACCGTAATTCCGCGCTTTTTCAGTTCGCCGTTGTAATCGTCAAAAACTTCAATGAGTTCAGGCGAGGCATTTTCAGTAGTGGCATAAAAGCCCACGAATTCTTTTCCCTGCATCTCTTTGAGTCGATACCACAACGCATCGCGCAGGCCGGAGAGTCCCTCGAAGTAAAGCGTGCGCACCTTGGGCTTTTTACCTTCCGCAATGGCCATGAGTTCCGGCAAGGTTTTCTTCGCTACGTTCAACCGCTCTTCGGCCAACGCAAAAAATTCATCCGGCGGCTTAGCCACAAAAAGCTGCTTTCGCGTTCGCGGCACGCGGCTCACCAATCCTTTTTTCGCAAGCTCCCCCAATACCACATAGGTTGTGGGTTTCTTGAGCCCTGCCCGATCCGCCACGGCATACGCCGACCCCCGACCAAGCTGAAGCAACGCCACGTACACGCGCGCTTCTTTGTCGTTGAGCCCCAGACTTTGCAATGCTTCGGTCATCTGCATATCTCCAGTATACTCCCCATAAAGTAAATAGTCAATAGTTTTGACGACATAATGGCATATATGATACTTTTTGGCTTCAGAAATTACTTTAAACCGCATTTTTGAATTCACTACTGTTGACTTACTATTGATAAAGTGATAAAATGAGGCGGTACATTGAGAAAGCACATTGATCCGAAACCCAAGCGCGGCAAGACCGCAGGGAGACGATCATGAGAATCCCGGGGAACCGTGCCCATCCGTACTATGCCGTCCGGGTGGCCAAGGATTTCCGCGGCCTCTCGGCAGAGAAGGCGGCGGAAGAACTTAGGCGGAGGTGGAGGATAGAGCCCGGCGATCAGGTTTACCTCTACACCGGCCTAGGCGACTGGGACGGCGAGATAACTCCAGCCCGGTTCGCAAAGACTCTCCGTCCGCTGATTGCAGGAATCCGGCATCTCGGCGCGACACCAATCCTTCTCTCCTGTGAGCACATGTGCGCAAAGGAGAAAAAGGAAAAGGTCGCCGAAATGCTCGGAATCCTCCTTACTGGGCGGATGGAAGCGGGTTGAGGGTCTAACCGTACTCCGAGCACGAAAACTGGCTCCGCGCGTGAGAGGACACGACGGAATCGGTGAGTAGGTGGGTCTCGGGGGAATAGATAGCCGGAAAGGAGGTGATTGAATGAAGGTCGGGGAACGAAAGCCAATCCTCCCTGACGTCTTCTCGCGGGTCGAGGGCGACGAACTTGTTATCCTCTTCACCTCGAAGGCGGACGATGAGCCACTCGTCGTCTTCCCCGGTGAGGAACCGCACCGTACCCTCGAAACAGCGGGCCTGGATGTCCCCGAGTTCATGCTGGCGTGCCTGAACGATAGGGCGTGTGTCGTCAGCATAAGAGAAGTGGAAGGCCTGCGCGAAAGTGACCCGGGCGCTTGGTCGGGAGACACCCGCGGCATCGTCGCAGCCTTGATCGCGAAAGCGTTCTTGGCCGGTGAGGGCTGGGGGTCAAGCGAACCAAGTTTCCGCGTTGAGCCCTAGCGCAACGCAGGGCCGGCGCCGAGAGAACGGCGCGGCGGCAAAAGATCGGCTATCCTCAAACCGATCATTCTCTGGACGAGCGGAGGCCCAAAGTAAAGTGCGGTGAAACAGACGCCGCACCCCGCCGGGCGCGCGGAGACCCGTGAGTATAACCGCACCAAAAGCCCCGATGCTTCGGCATCGGGGCTTATCTTTGCAGCTCTCTGTGTGGCAACGGCGTGAGTTAGGCCAGAATATCCTTTTTTAGTTCCGATGCTTCCGCCAA
>CAYPCM010000043.1:0-4398 GCA_964409225.1 uncultured Candidatus Saccharibacteria bacterium | reverse complement strand
GGCCAAACAGGAGCGGGTTGACGTGAGCGAGCTTTCGGCGTATTTTAGCGAGCGGCTGTCACGGGTTTAATTCATGGCTTTTATCGAACGGACAACTCTCCCCAATGGTCTGAGGGTGATTGCGGCTCCCATGCGCGGCACTAACACCGCGACCGTGCTTATTATGGTTGGGACCGGCTCTAAGTACGAAACCAAGGATATAAATGGGCTCTCGCATTTCTTGGAACACATGGTGTTCAAGGGTACGACTCACAGGCCTGCCGCCCAACAGATTTTCGAAGAGCTAGATCGGATTGGCGCTGAGTCGAACGCGTTCACCGGCGACGAATACACCGGCTTTTACGCCAAAGTTGCTTATAATTTTCTCGACGTCGCACTTGAAGTAATCTCTGATATTTTGCTTAACCCGCTTCTGGCGCAGGAAGAAATTGACCGCGAACGCAACGTCATTTTGGAAGAAGTGCGCATGATTCGGGACGATCCGCAGCGGCACATTCACGATCTATTCCAAAATTTACTCTACGGCGATCAGCCGGCTGGTTGGGATGTCATCGGCACCCCCGAAGTGCTGGCGGCGCTTAACCGCGAACATTTTGTGGCGTACCGCGCGGCGCATTACGCGGCTCGCAACGTGAGTGTGGTGGTAGCAGGGAATGTAACGCCGGCAGTGGTGTTTGAAAAAGTGCAGCGTATGTTCGAAGAGTTTTCTGATGGCGATGCCAGAGCTAAATTGTCAGTTCTGGAAGCGCAAAGCGAGCCCGCCGTACTTATTCATCCTAAAGAAACCGATCAAGTGCATCTGGATATCGGCGTGCGCGGGCATCATTTATCACATCCTGATCGACATGCCCAGCAGCTGCTTTCGGTTATACTGGGAGCGGGCATGAGTTCTCGGTTGTTTCTCGCCGTACGCGAGAGACAGGGTTTGGCATATCGCGTGCGTTCCTATAGTGTCGAGTCAACTGATACGGGATATGTCTTTACGTACGCCGGCACTGATCCCACTCGGGTTGAGCGCACCATTGAGACAATCATCCGCGAGTACCGACGGGTGCGCGACGAGATTATTCCAGAGGTAGAGCTTAGAAAAGCGAAGGATTTTGCCAGAGGACATTTTCTGATGGACCTTGAGTCCTCTGATGAGATGGCCGGGTTCGTGGCCATGCAAGAAACACTTCTGGGTAAAGTGGAGAGTCCGGAAGAGGTTCTGGAGAAGATGGAGGCAGTAAGCGCAGGCGACATCAATCGAATTGCCCGGGAAATGTTTGCGCCTGAAAAACTTAATTTGGCGTTAGTGGGGCCCTACCAAGACGGCGACGCGCCTCGTTTTCGCAATCTCTTGCAACTCTAACGGGAGGAGAGAACGTATATAATATGAACGAATACCGCACCATTGATATTTCTACCGCGACGATCATTAAGGTCTTCGCGGTCATCGTCGCGCTGTGGTTCCTGTACGCAGTGCGCGAGATAGTCGAAATTCTTATATTCGCAATTATTATTGCGGCGGGCGTAAACGCACCGGTCTCCTGGCTTCAGCGTTTAAAGTTGCCCAGGCCCATCGGCGTGCTTCTTATCTATGTGGCATTCTTGGCATTTCTCGGCTTCGTTGTTTATCTCGTTGTGCCGCCTCTGGCTGCAGAGCTTCAAGGGCTTGCGGCGGAGTTTCCGTCATATCTTCAAGGCGCCTTTGGTCAGTTTTTGCCAGTGAACGGCGCAAACCTGCAGCAGGTGCTGCAACTGGCAGGCGAGCGTCTCGGCTCGGCCACTCAGGGGCTCCTCGCGACGACTTCGCGCATCTTGGGCGGGGTTGCTTCAGCCATCATCGTGCTCGTGCTGTCGGTTTACTTGGCACTGCGCGAACGCGGGATTGAGGAGTTTCTTCGGCTTATTACCCCGACTCGCAGTGAGGAGTACATTATCGATTTGTGGCATCGCGTCGAGCATCGGCTCGGCCGCTGGGTTCAGGGACAACTTCTTTTGGGTTTAATCGTGGGGTTGCTGACGTATGTCGGCCTCGCGCTCCTTCAAGTGCCTTACGCCTTAACCCTCGCCATCTTAATGGGGATCTTTGAGCTGGTGCCGTATGTGGGGCCTATTTTGGGGGCGATTCCGGCGGTGATTGTGGCTTTTTTCCAGAGTCCGGTATTAGCACTCGCAACGGCAGTGCTTTACACCGTGATCCAGCAGATTGAAAATCACGTGCTCGTGCCGCTGCTCACTAAAAAAATTGTGGGCCTTAATCCAGTGATCGTCATATTGGCTCTCCTTGTTGGCGCTAAGCTCGGCGGGATCGTGGGGATGCTACTCGCCGTGCCAGTGACTGCCGCACTTTCCGAATATTTTGAGGATGTGACGAGCCGGAAGAAGAGCGGAGGAATGTAATGGAAAATCAGAAGTTCTACATCACCACCTCTATTGCCTACACGAACGCCCCGCCTCATCTCGGTTATGCTCTTGAGTGCGTGCAGGCAGACGTGTTGGCGCGCCATGCTCATCAGCAAGGCAGCCGGGTTTGGTTTCTTACCGGCACTGACGAACACGGTTCGAAGGTGGTGCGCGCAGCAGGAGAAGCTGGTCAGGCGCCGCAGGCATTTGTGGACGTTCTGGCCGATCGCTTTCGGGCGCTGAAGCCCGCGTTTAATCTGGCGAACGACGATTTCATCCGCACCACTGACACTGAACGGCACTGGCCGGGCGCGGTCAAACTTTGGCAGCAGCTGGTTTTGGCCGGCGATATATACAAGGCCCCGTACAAGGGCTTGTATTGTCTTGGTCACGAGGCATTTATTACGGAAAAAGAGCTCGATAAAGACGGCAGTTGTCCGGTGCACAAAACCAAGCCCGAATCCGTGGAAGAAGAGAATTACTTTTTTCGTCTTTCTAAGTACGCGCCGGAGCTGCGCCGGCGTATCGAATCAGACGAGCTCCGGATCGTGCCCGAAACCCGCAAGCACGAGATGCTCGCCTTCATTGACGAAGGTCTTAAAGACGTGAGTTTCTCGCGGCCGGCCGAAGTGCTCGACTGGGGTATTCCGGTGCCGGGCGATGCCGCGCAAACCATGTATGTTTGGTGTGACGCGTTGGCCAACTACATCTCGGCCATTGGCTATGCCAGTGAAACAGAGCAGTTTCATACGTTTTGGCCGGCAGATGTGCATGTGGTGGGTAAGGACATTTTGCGATTTCACGCGATTTTCTGGCCCGCCATGTTGCTCTCGGCCAGAATCGAACTGCCGCGTCATATTTTTGTGCATGGTTTTATTACCGTAGACGGCGAGAAAATGTCTAAGTCGCTTGGCAACGTGGTTGATCCGTTTCAGCTGGCGGCCATGTTCGGTACTGACCCGGTGCGTTATTTCCTTTTGCGCGAATTTGCTTCATCAGGCGACGGGGACTTCTCGCAGAAGCGTTTTTTGGAGCGATACAACGCCGACCTGGCCAAGGGCCTCGGCAATTTGGTCAGTCGGGTGCTAACTGTGGCGGTTAAAGAGCCGGGCCTCGCTGGCACTCCGCCTGCCCCAGCCACACTTGAGGCCCTGGCCAAGGTGCATCATGAATATTCGGACTGCATTAAGAATTTCGAACTTCATCAGGCGCTCGCCGTTGTCTGGCGGTTAATCAGCAAATGTGATGAACTGGTTGAACGCGAACGCATCTGGGATCTGAAAACGCGCGATGCGGCGCGATTTCAGGCGGTCATGCTTGAACTTTTGGCCGGACTTGCCAAGGTTGGTCAGATGCTCTGGCCCTTCATGCCTGACACGGCCGAAGTGATTCTGGCGTTTTTGGGCGGGCTTAAACGCGACTGGGCCAAAGACGGGTTTGAGCCAAAGCCGCCTAAGCCGTTGTTCCCAAGGTTCGATCCGGCTGTGCTCGGTCTACCAGCCGTAGGCGGTAAACCACCCGTGAAATCAAAGCAGTAGTACGTTTTCGTCATTGCTCGCCCCGTTAGAAAACGACAATGTTTAGCCGAAAAGAAGAGGTCTCTCCGGCAGACCAACAAACGAAAAGGAATACAACCAACGGGTTTTCTAACGGGACTGACACCCACTGCCATCTCAGTTTTCCCGACTACCGAGACGATCTCGAAGCGGTGGTGGCGCGTGCGGCAGAGGCGGGAATTGGCGTAATCAATATCGGTACTGACCTTGTCATGAGCGAAAGGGCGGTCGCGTTGGCAAATCGGTTTCCGGACATGTGGGCCGCGGTTGGGGTTCACCCGCACCACGCGCCAGACGTTCCGGCTGCGCTCGCGCGGCTGCGGGAGATTGCGGCAGATCCGAAAGTGGTCGCAATCGGCGAGATCGGGCTGGATTATTATCGCCTCGCGGATCAAGACGTTGAAGCGGTGAAGCGCGTTCAGCGCGAGGCGTTTGCAGGGCAGCTTGAGCTCGC
>CAYPCM010000042.1:0-4447 GCA_964409225.1 uncultured Candidatus Saccharibacteria bacterium | reverse complement strand
AATACGATTTTCTCGGTGAAGCGTCTAATAGGGCGCCGGTTTAACGACGCCGAAGTGCAGCGCGACAAAAAGTGGCTGCCTTACGAAATCCGTGAGGCCCAGAACGGCGGAGTGGAGGTTAAAATTGAGGAAAAGTGGTCCACGCCGCAAGAGATCTCGGCCATGATCTTGCAGAAACTGAAGCACGACGCCGAAGATAAACTCGGAGAAAAAATCACCGAAGCGGTCATCACCGTGCCTGCGTACTTCGACGAATCACAGCGCCGGGCCACCAAAGAAGCCGGCGAGATTGCGGGGTTCAACGTGCGCCGCGTTCTGCCCGAGCCCACTGCAGCCGCCCTCGCCTACGGTCTCGACAAGAAGAAAGAGGAAAAGATTCTCGTCTACGACTTTGGCGGCGGCACCTTCGACATCTCGGTACTTGAGGTGAGCGTGGATACCGTGGAAGCCAAAGCCATCGGCGGGGACACGCATTTGGGCGGTGACGACTTTGATCAGCGTATCATCCAGCATCTCGTGGACGAATTCAAGCGCGATCAAGGCATTGATCTTTCCAAGGACGTGTTGGCACTCCAGCGCTTGAAAGAAGCGGCCGAGAAAGCAAAGCACGAGCTTTCCACCACCCTTGAATCCGAGATCAATGTTCCCTTCATCACGTCTGACGCGAACGGCCCCAAACATTTCGTGTATAAATTTACGCGTGCCAAGCTCGAGAGCTTGGTGCGGGATTTGATTGACCGATCTCTCGAGCTGGTGCGGGGCGTACTCGCTGACGCCAAGCTCGACGCGCCAGACATCAATGAAGTGGTGCTCGTGGGCGGGCAAACGCGCATGCCTGCCATACAAGAGGCGGTGAAGTCCCTCTTTGGCAAAGAGCCGCATAAAGGGATTAACCCGGACGAAGTGGTGGCAATTGGCGCGGCGGTGCAAGCGGGAATTTTGCAGGGGGATGTGCGCGACGTGCTGCTGCTCGACGTAACTCCGCTTTCTCTCGGCATTGAGACGCTGGGCGGAGTTTGCACCAAACTCATAGAAAAAAACACGACCATCCCCACTTCAAAGAATCAGATTTTCTCAACCGCAGCGGACAATCAAACCTCGGTTGAGGTGCATGTGCTGCAAGGCGAGCGCGAAATGGCCCAAGACAACAAAACTCTCGGTCGTTTCATTTTGGACGGCATTCCGCCTGCGCCAAGGGGCATGCCGCAGGTGGAAGTGAGTTTTGACGTGGACGCAAACGGCATTCTCACCGTCAAAGCCAAGGACAAAGCCACCGGCCGCGAGCAATCCATCCGCATCGAGGGTTCAACCGGTCTTACCAAAGAAGAGGTCGAGCGCATGAAGCGCGAGGCCGAGGCGCACGCGGCCGAAGATCGCAAAAAGCGCGATCTGGCGGAGGCGCGAAATTTGGCCGACACCATAATCTATACGGCGGATAAGGCCTTGCGCGACGGAGGCGACAAGGTGTCCGCTGCGGACAAGGCCGATGTTCAAGCGAAAATCGAAGCCGCCAAAAAAGTTAAGGATGGAGATGATGTTGCGGCTATTCGTCAGGCGGCCGAGGCACTGGGCGCGGCGGTGTCTAAAATTGGGCAGGCCGCCTATCAGCAGTCGAGCCAGCCGGCGGGAGGCGAAGCAAAAGGCGATGCGATTGAAGGAACGTATGAAGAAGTTAAAGACAAAGAAGACAAGAAAGACAAACCCGACGCCGCGTAGTAGAATAACGCGTAGGACTTCCGAGCGTTTTTTACGACATAAGCCCCATCGTCCTCATCAAGCAGGCGAGCTCTCTCGCTACGCTCGAACCCCCAGCGAGGGTTCTCGCTGCTCTTCGGGCTCGCTCCAGACCGTCCGAAAACTCGTTATTGTTCGAGCTTGTCGAGAACAATACGTCGGTTTTAAGACAAAAATTTAAGCTTCTCGACAGGCTCGAAGACTAAATTTTGGCATTTTCGGACGGTCTGACCATGCTCGCTCGCCCTCAGACGCCGCTCGAGAGCTCGCCTGCTTGATTTCTTACAAGTAAACTATGAGCCCTCGGGCCAAGAGTTTTGCGGTGATGTTAATTGCGAGTTTGTTTGCTGGAGCGCTTTGGCATGTGGCCGGGCAGCTGTTTCTCGGCGAAACGTGGCGGCGGGAGGTGTTTTGGCAGCTAGGCATCTTGGGTGTAATTTACGGTGCATTCGCCGGCGTGATTCTTGTCTTGGTGAGGCCGGTGTGGTGGCAAGCTGGCGGAGCCGCAATGTCGGCCGCACTCATGGTTTGGTTTTCAACCTTGGTCCAGCCGGCTGCATTTTTTACGGTACTTGCTGGTACGCTGGCATTTACCGTGTTGGTCTGGTACGCAGGGTTTGCCACTAGTTCTTACGAGCGCGACCTGCTGCACCCCGGCCCGGCTCGGTTGGTGGGCCGCGGGCTGCCGCTTGTATTTACCGGTTTTGCTTTTGCGCTTTCGTCAGCATACCTCGTAAGCCCGGCTGTGAGCGACGTAAAAGAAGCCCTTATACCGCGCTCGGCTTTCGAGACCACCATTGCCGCATTGCCTTTGCAGAGCATCTGGCCCGGGTTTTCGGTTGAGGCCACGGTGGATGAGTTCGTTATCGCCACGCTTGAACGAGAAGGCGGCGAGGCGTTTGCCAAGCTTGCGCCGGCCGAGAGGGCTCACGCCATTCGTTTGGGTCGGGAAGAACTGGTGCGCCGTTATCAGGTGGAGGCGCCGGGTGAGGCGAAAGTAACCGACGTGCTTTACGACGTGCTCACTTCTAAGCTCCTTGCGCTCGTGGATCCGTGGGCGCCGTACCTGCCATTCCTGCTGGCCCTCTCATTTTTCTTTGTCGTGAAGTTTGCAAGCTATCCCATCGTGTGGGTGGCGCAAGGTTTCTCGGCGCTAATTATTGCAGCGCTCATCAAGCTCGGCCTCGCGACTCGCGAGACCATCGAGGTAAAAAAGGAAACAATGCGATTTGCATAGGGGAATACAAAATGAAAGATTACTACAAAATTCTCGGCATTGACCGAAACGCTTCGAAAGAAGAAGTAAAAAAAGCGTTCAGGCGTTTGGCTCATCAGTATCACCCGGACAAGGGCGGCGGGGACGAAGCGCGCTTCAAAGAAGCCAACGAGGCCTACCAAGTGCTTTCAGACGACGCCAAGCGCAGCCAGTACGATCGATTTGGCACTGTGGGCGATGGGGCTGGGCCGGGTTTTGACTTCAGCCAGGGGTTTGATTTTGGAGGCGTTGACCTCGGAGACATATTCAGTGAATTTTTCGGGGGCAGCCGGCGCAGCCGCGCGCGCCCGCGGCACGGCAGCGACATGTCGGTTGAACTTACGATTGATTTTGACGAGGCGTTTTTCGGTACCGACAAAGACATTCGCGTTCAGGGAGCGCGGGCGTGCAGTCGCTGCGCAGGTACCGGGCGAGAGCCGGATACGGCAGAATCCACTTGCGGTACGTGCCGCGGCGCAGGCGAAATTAGGCAAACGGCGCGGAGTTTCTTTGGGACTTTTACGCAGGTCGCCGCATGTCCGACGTGTCGCGGTCGCGGTAAGATTGTTCAAGAGCCGTGTTTGCGGTGCCGCGGCGCAGGCCGGGAAGTCGGCGCAAAGGCGCTGCGCGTGCACATACCAGCAGGGATTGATGAAGGCGGCACGATAAAGCTTTCCCGTGAGGGCGAGGTAGGTGAGCCGGGAGAACCAGCCGGAGATCTTTATGTTCGCGTGCACGTGCTGGCGCATCCTTTGCTTCGGCGGGAAGGAGACAATCTGTACGCCATCAGAACCGTTTCGTTTACTCAAGCAGCGTTAGGCGATACTATTGAGATTGGTTTGCCGGACGGCGCGATTCAACTCGCTATCCCCGCCGGCATTCAGAGCGGCAAGGCGATCAGAGTTAAATCCAAAGGCATGCCGGTTTTAGGCGGTCGGGGCCGGGGCGATCTGTATGTGCATGTGGAGGTTAAGACCCCAGAACGATTGAGCAAGAGAGCGAGAAGGTTGTTAGAGGAGTTACGGGACGAGAGGGTATAAGAAAGTTAGTAAAACTCGAATATCTAAATCCGAAATTCGAAACAATACTCAAATTCAAAATTCCAATGCCCGAAACACGTTTCGAGTTTTATATTTCGAGAATTGGGATTTGTTTCGGATTTCGTGCTTCAGATTTAGGATTTTAACATTGTGGATTTTCAAAAACTCTTAGCATCAGCGGGGCTGCCCGCAAGCATGGATGTGGTGCTGGTAATTTTCGCGTTTCTGGCCGCACTCTTTTTTGGTTTTGCGGTGGGGCGCAAGCGCTTGATTGTAGCGATACTGGCTACGTATTTGGCCCGAGTCGTTCTGGAAGCAAGCCCAAGTTTGCTGGGGCTGCAAAAGGTTTCGGGCTTGAAAGACGAGACGATATTCAGTATCGTTATGTTCGGCCTCATCGCGGCGGCGCTCTTTTTAC
>CAYPCM010000041.1:0-4652 GCA_964409225.1 uncultured Candidatus Saccharibacteria bacterium | reverse complement strand
TCGCTGCGCTCGGAACCATGCCCGCTCGGCCTGCGCGACGCCGGTCTCGGCAGCAGCCCTCGCCACTGGACGTCCTCTCCGTGCGTGGCGACGCCGCGCGACGCGGCTGCGGCGGCCCCAGCAAGTAGTCCCCGCGGCGAGCGAGGGGGCGTCTGGCCCGTTCCGTTGCATTTGCTAATAGAATTTGCGAAGGTGGGGGTAAGAGAGTAGAATTTCTATGTCCAAGTATAGCCGCAATGGGAAGAACGGCAGCGGCCGCATGCCCCGACTTAATCTTCATCCGGATACGCGCCGGTCTATTTGGGCCGTTGTAGCCGGAGTGGCCGCGGTAATCCTTGCGTTGAGCTACGTCGGCGCAGCAGGTCAAGTAGGGTTTTGGTTGAGTAGAGGACTATTCGGTTTATTCGGTTGGGGCTACTTGATAGTACCGGTAGGGCTTGCGGGCGTGGCGTTCGCGCTCTTTCGTTCCAAAAGAGCGGCAATCCATACCGCCCTTTGGCTGGGGGGAGGATTCGCGTTCGTCGGCATCTTCGGCGTGTTGGGGTTGACTGGTCCAATGTGGGGCGGGACGTTTGGTGGGCTGGTGGCGCGACCGGCCTCTCTGCTTGTCGGCCCGCTGGCCGGGTTTGTGGTGTTTGTGGCGTGTGCGGTGGTGGGCTTGCTCATTGTGCTCAACATGCCTCTCTGGCGTCGCTCTGGGCTTGAGATCCATGCGCCCCAGTCAGCCGAAGCAGTGAAGCCCGGTGTGATGCAGCGGTTATTCTCAAGGCCAACCTTTACTGTTCGGGAGATTGGCCGAGAGGTTGCGCCGGCGAAAGCGCCGTCTACCCCTACCGGGCCAGTACCAGCGCCGACGAGCGGGGAGATGGAGCTGCGGGCGGCGCCTGTGCTTAAAAATTACACCCTTCCAGCCGCCGATTTACTGGAATTGGAATCGGGTCGACCTACAGCCGGCGATATCAAGGCCAATGCGGCCATCATCAAGCGCACTCTCGAGAACTTTTCGATCGAGGTTGAAATGGGAGAAGTAAACATTGGCCCTACAGTCACTCAATACACGTTTAAGCCCGCCCAGGGCATCAAACTTTCTCGGATTGTAACGCTTCAGAACGATCTCGCTCTCGCGCTGGCCGCACACCCGCTGCGGCTTGAGGCGCCCATTCCGGGTAGATCCCTTGTCGGCATTGAAATTCCAAACCGAACGGCCTCTATAGTGCGGCTGCGCAATCTCATTGAGTACCCAGCGTTTGCCGAGGGCGCGAGTCCGCTTAAATTCGCGCTTGGCCGGGATGTAACAGGCACTCCGGTGTACGACGTTCTGTCGCGCATGCCTCATCTTATGATTGCCGGCTCCACCGGCTCGGGCAAATCGGTTTCCATCCACTCCATTCTGACCAGCTTTCTTTTCCGCAGCCCCCCGCACGTGCTTAGGTTTATTTTAGTTGATCCGAAGCGCGTCGAACTCAATCAGTACCGCGGCATTCCGCATCTGTTGACTCCGGTTATTACCGAGCCCAAAAAAGCCATCGGCGCATTGCGTTGGGCGATTTCTGAAATGGAGCGGCGCTATCAACTGCTTGAGGATGCCAGCGCCCGCGACATTCGGAGCTTCAACATGAAGGCGGCTGGCCGGAAAGGCGCTGAAGCCGATATTCTGCCCTATCTTGTTATCGTTGTAGATGAACTTGCCGACATCATGGCGTCGTACGGGCGCGAAATGGAGGCGGCGATCGTGCGGTTAGCACAGATGGCGCGCGCAGTCGGCATCCACCTGCTTCTGGCCACTCAGCGTCCTTCGATCGACGTTATCACCGGCCTCATCAAAGCGAACATTACTTCGCGCATCGCTTTTCAGGTGGCGTCGCAGATTGATTCGCGTACTATTCTGGACATGGCTGGAGCCGAGAAGCTTTTGGGTAATGGAGATATGTTGTTTATGTCTGGCGACGGCTCAAAGCCGCGGCGCATCCAGGGCGCGTATATCTCAGAAAAAGAAGTCCAGCGAGTAGTGGAGCATGTCTGCCGGACTTCGGCCAACATAGCAGAGCTGCCCACGCCTGAAGCCAAAGAAGTGTTTGCGACAAGGCCCGCGGCTGGCGCGGCGACAGGCGGGGACGACGCAGATGTTGATGACACGCTTTATGAACAAGCGCAAGGGCTGGTGATTGAGGCGGGTAAGGCCTCGGCGTCGCTTTTGCAGCGACGTTTGCGAGTGGGCTACGCCAGAGCCGCGCGGCTTTTGGACATCATGGAAGAGCGAGGGGTGGTGGGCCCGGCAGATGGGGCTAAGCCCAGAGAAATACTTGTTCAGAAGCAGGATACATAGGAAGGTAAATATCAAATATCAAAAATCAAATAGAAAAAATACAAATCAAATATCAAAAAATATACGACGATAAAAACGGTGCCGCCGCATTATTTTTGAATTTTTAACTTGTATTTTTGATATTTGATTTTTTATTTTTTACTCAGGAGGGGACTTACAGGAAACATTCATGCCGCTCGAGAAAGATAATCGGCCCCTTAGAAGCGCGCCGCAGTTCGGCGCGCTTCTGCAAGCAGCAAGAAAAACCATGGGCTTGTCGATAAACGACGCTGCGCGGCGAGCCGGATTTCCGATACGTTTCGCCGAGGCGCTGGAAGCGGGGAAAGACGCCGGCCTGCCCGCGCCAGTATATTTGGACGGTATTATACGCCGGTACGCGCGCTCCCTCGGGCTTGACCCGCAGAAAGTTGTTGACGAGTTTTGGCAGGAAAGGAAAAGGGTGGGTGAACTTGCCGGCATCCCGGAGCCAGATGCCTTCCCGGCGCTGCCTGCCAAACCGCGGCTTGTCATCACTCCGCGCACTCTAGCCGTTACTGGCACGCTTTTGGCAGTAGCCGCATTCGTTGGCTATATGTGGTATCAGGTGAGCGGTTTGGTCGTGGGGCCCGCGCTCGCAGTTGAGCAGCCGGCGGCGGATATAACCGTAACCGATCCACGCGTTATGCTTTCCGGTCGCACCGAGCCGGATGCCCGCTTGACGGTCAATTCGCGCGAGGTGTACGTTGATGAGGCCGGTCGTTTTTCCATGGAGCTTGATATTTCGCCGGGGCTTCACGGCGTTGAGGTTAAGGCCACAAATAGGTTCGGCCGGTCAACATCAGTTGAGCGACGAATTTTTAGAGAGTAATTCGTATGGTAAAGAAAACAGAGGACAGGATGCACATTCTTGAGGGCGCCGTTACAGAAATCAAGGAACGGTTTGGCGAGGGCGCTATCATGCGTCTGGGTGAGGCGCGGCGCGTTGACGTGGATGCAATCCCAACCGGCTCTTTTTCTCTTGATTTAGCCCTTGGTGTGAACGGGGTGCCAAAGGGCCGGATCGTGGAAATCTTTGGGCCGGAGTCGTCCGGCAAGACCACGTTGGCGCTGCACATAGTAGCGCAAGCGCAAAAGCGCGGTGGGCTCGCCGCTTTTGTGGACGCCGAACACGCGCTTGACCCGGAATACGCCAAACGCATCGGCGTCAACATCAACGACCTTTTGGTTTCGCAGCCGAGCACTGGCGAAGAAGCGCTCGACATTGTGGAAACACTCGTGAAGTCCGAAGCGGTGGACGTGATTGTGGTTGATTCGGTCGCCGCGCTTACCCCGAGAGCAGAGATTGAAGGCGAGATGGGGGAATCCCACATGGGGCTGCAAGCGCGGCTTATGTCGCAGGCCTTGCGGAAGCTCACCGCGATTGTGGCGAAGGCCGGGGTTACGGTTATTTTCATAAATCAAATCCGTATGCAGATCGGCATCGTGTTCGGCAACCCCGAGACCACCACCGGCGGCAAGGCGCTTAAGTTCTACGCTTCAGTCCGCATTGACGTTAGGCGAGCCGCGCAAATCAAGAAAGGCGAAGCGATTGTGGGCAATCTGGTTAAAGCCAAGGTGGTAAAGAACAAGGTGGCCCCGCCTTTTCGCACCGCGGAATTCGCGATTTTGTATAACGAGGGCATTTCGTGGGAGGCGGACGTGGTTAATTCTGCAATTCGCTACGGCGTCATCCGCAAAGCCGGCAGTTGGCTTTTGTGGGAAAACGAGCGGCTCGGTCAGGGGCTGGAGCAGGCGCGCGCGTATTTGAAAGAACATTCGGACGTGGCGAAAAAGCTTGCGGAAACGATTCGGGCCGCGGCGGAAGCGCAAGAGGCGCTTGCCGTAGCGTAGTTCGGGGAGCGCGTTGTGACGGAGGTGGAAATTCGAAGCTGTACGGGTCCGCCCCCGGCCTTTGGCCGGGGGCGGTTTGTTATTTGAGGAGTTTTTTCGTTTTTGCTTCGGCGAGGAGGTCTTCGAGAATGTCCCACAGGACGTCGCGTTTCTGCGGGAAGCGAGGCCAGATGTTGTTTTTTGCGGCTACGATTCGTTCGTACGTGAGCTTGCCCTTCTTCCATTCTCGGGCACCCGAAATGATGTTTTGGATGACCGGCAGGATTTTGTCGAGTGCCTTTACGGTGCATGCTTCGGGGGAATGCTTTGTTTCATATTCGTTCCAGAGCTGTCGGAGTTCTCTGCCGAGCGGCTTCGGGAGCTGGCGTGTAAGCCGGACAAGCGCCTTTTGCTCCCGTGCGTTTTTGTCTCGGTGTCCCTCGGTATCGAAGAAATACGTGTCGCCCGCGTAGATCTC
>CAYPCM010000040.1:0-4755 GCA_964409225.1 uncultured Candidatus Saccharibacteria bacterium | reverse complement strand
TTCAGATGTTTTCATCGCCTAATCAATATTATGTATCCATTAGCGATGCCCAACGAATTCCCGCTCCCGATCTGAATTATCTTGCAACTATCTATAACGGCATCGCCATCGGCGAAGTGCCATTTATCCAAAAGCCGAAAGGAAATCATCTTTTATTTGTAGGCAGGCTTCATCCTGAAAAAGGCGTGGCTGAAGCGGTGGAAGTCGCGCGAAAAACCGGCGAAGAACTCTTGATTCTTGGCCCGCCGGTTACCGGCGAATACTGGGACAAAAAAGTAAAGCCGTATCTTAGAGACAAAATCCGCCATATCGGCGTTGTTTCAAGGCGCGAACTCTACGAGTATTACGGCAACGCAAAAGCAACTCTTGTGCCTATTCAGTGGGAAGAACCATTTGGGCTGGTCATGATCGAATCAATGGCCGCGGGCACGCCGGTGGTCGCATTTCGCAGAGGTTCAGTCCCGGAAGTTGTAGTTGACGGGAAAACTGGTTTTATTGTGGACACCGTGGAAGAAATGGTTGAGGCGACGAAGAGGATTGATCACATCGATCGTAACTTCTGCCGTAAACACATTGAGGAAAATTTCGGGCTTGAAAAAATGGTAGATGAATACGAGAAAGTTTTTCTCAAGATTGCCACCTAACCTCCACCAATTCCTAAAAGCCATGTACATTCACTATGCATGAAGCGCGCGGAGCCGGAAAAGCGCCCTAAAGCAAGCGCTTTTGGAGTTGGGATAGCACGGAAGAAAGGAAGGGACAGACTGTGCATAATTCCATATTTTTGGGGCGTTGTGGGGTGATATAATGTAAGTACATGGAGAAGAAAAATCTCCTCGCCATTATTGCCGTTGGCGCGGTCATTGTGCTCGCGGTAGCGGGATATTTTTTCTATCCGCGCCAGAAAGCGGTTACGCCGCCACCGCAGCCACAGCCGTCACAAGAGCCACCTGCGTCGGAAAAAGAGCAGGCCTACGGTACCCTGCCCGAGTTGGGGACCGAGACGCTGGCAAACCCAGTTGGCGGCAAACTGCCAGAGCTAAATCCGGTGAAAAAGGCGAATCCGTTTAGCGGGGGCTACGCCAATCCCTTTGAATAACCATGGGGCGCGCATTTCGTATCCGGCAAAACTTGCGGACTCTCGCCGCGTTCGTTGCACTCTCGGGCGCGGTTCTTATTGCGTCGGTGCTCGTGGCAAACGCGACTTCACCGGAGGACATCACGTTTCCGGTCACAGAGCTCGGCAACTGCAAAAGTGAGCGCGAGTGCAAGACCTACTGCGACAAACCGGATAATATTCTTCCGTGCGTGGCCTTCGCCGAAAGACACGACCTAATTTCCCGAGAAGAGGCGGTCAAGGCGCGAAAGTTTGCGCAAGTAAAACAGGGGCCCGGCGGCTGCAGGTCAAAAGACAGTTGCGAGACCTATTGCGACGACATTGCACACATAGACGAGTGTCTCGCCTTTGCCGAAGCGAACGACCTCATGCCAAGAGAAGAACTCGAAGAAGCGCGCAAGGTCCAACAGGCGTTACGGCAAGGTGCCAGGCTCCCCGGTGGGTGTCGGAACAAAAACGACTGCGATGTCTACTGCGAGGATCCGAACCATACGGAGGAATGCATCACTTTTGCCGAAGCAGCGGGATTTATTCCGCCGGACGAACTGGCAGATGCGCGTAAGGCCCTCGAGGCCGTGAGGCGCGGTGCGAAAGCGCCGCCGTGTCGCGGCAAGAGAGCGTGCGACGCATACTGCGGCGAGCCCGAACACATGGAGGCGTGTTTGACCTTTGCCGAGGCCGCCGGATTCATCCCTCCGAAGGAACTCGCCGAAGCCAAAAAGGCGCTTGAGGCCATCAAGAAGGGTGCAAAGCCCCCGCCGTGTCGCGGCCGAGAGGAGTGCGATGCGTACTGCGGCGAGCCGGATCATCTGGAAGGGTGTATTACGTTTGCTGAAGCAGCCGGGTTCATGTCTGCGCAAGATGCGGCGATGGCGCGCAAAACCGGCGGCAAAGGGCCGGGCGGATGCAAGGGCAAAGAAGAGTGTGAGCAGTTCTGTAGCCACCCGGCAAATCAGGAAGTTTGTTTCCGGTTTGGGCTTGAGCACGGGTTGATCCCTCCGGAAGAGCTGCAAAAAATGGAAGAGGGGAAAAAGCAAATTCAGGAATTTTTGCAGAATGCTCCGCCAGAGGTGGTGACATGTTTGAAAGAACGCCTCGGCAGCGACTACGTGGAGGGGCTTAAGGCAGGTACAGCCATGCCGCGGGATATTCACGAAGATGTCGAGGCCTGCAGGCAGTCCGTCCCGAGATTGTTTCAGGAAGGTACGCCCCCAGGCCAAGGGCCTGAAGGCGGTTTCCCCGGGCAGGAGCCGGGCCTGGGGCCAGGACCGGAAGGAATGCAGCTTCCGCCGTTCGATCAGTTTCCGCCCGCGCTCATCGTTTGCATTGAGTCGGCCATCGGATCTGACACTCTTCAGGGCATCAGATCCCGCACCGTACCGCCGCCACCAGAACTCGGTACGGTGATCGAGCGCTGCGTAGCAGAGTTGCGGCTGCAACAACAAGAGCAACAGCCATCTTCGTTTCCGGAGGGGCAAGCCCCACCGCCCGAAGGGGCCTCGCTCAATCCCTTTGGTCCCTTCTTCGCGCTTCTGATTGCCATATTCGGTGGCCGTTGAGCGCTTGAGTTATATGGGGTTCGACCTTGTTTCTTTGCTGGCTGCCAAGCCCGTACTCATCGGTCTGCATCTTGGGTTTGCGATTGTGGGGATTGACGCCTTTTTATGGTTGCTGGGGGAACTGGCGGCCAATTCCGATTACCGCCGCCGCACCATTGCGGCGGCGGTAATCGGCGTTCTCGGGTTTGTGTTGAGCTGGATTTTCGGCGGGTATTATTACGTTGTGTATTACGGTGCGCTGGTTAAGCCGGTCATTAAGCAGGGCTTGGCGCCGTGGGCGCACAATATCGTAATGGAAACCAAAGAGCACATCTTTCTTTTCATTGTGCCGTTGGCGCTGACAGCCCTGTTCCTGGTGCTGTTGAGCCGCGACGAGCTTGCCGCGGGCAATTTGCGCAAGCCCGCGCTATGGCTTGCGGGGCTGGTCGTGTTTCTTGGGCTGGCGGTGGGCGCGATGGGGTTTATTATTTCCGCGGCCGCGAGATGGGGATGACGGTAAAGCTATGAATGAAAAGAAACTCAAACTCGTTTCTGCTTCTGCCGTCGCGGCGATGGCGGCGATTGTGTTTACCGCCGCAATTACCATCTGGGCCGAGTTTTCAGCGGGGTTCAAAGACGCGCTTAAAAGTTTTTCCGGCCATCACTGGACTACCAAGAGCATCGCCACAATGGCGGTGTACGCGGCGTTCCTCACTCTCGGATACTTCCTGCCGCGGCCGGTTACGGCCGACACGGTCCGGCGCCGGCTCTGGCAGCTAGTGGGGGTTGCGATTCTCGGCGCAGTCGCCGTCTTTGGATTCTTTGTCTGGCACCACTTCAGCGCGTAGGGGCTTAAGAACATCTGCGGTTTGCGGGGCGCAATCTTGCGAGGTCTGGTCGCCGCGTTCGTGCTGTGCTACGGTGAAACAGCGTATGGACGACACTCAACCGCAAGGTTCAGCATTCCAAGAACCGCAGGAGCAACTCACCAAAAAAGAGCGACGGGAACTCCGGCGCCAGGAAAAGACCGAAGCCGCGAGCCACTCCAGTCGACGCCGGCGCGTTCGGTCCCTTGGTATTTGGGCTGTGGTTGCGCTTGTGGTCGGCGGTTCTATTTGGACGCTAATTAGATTTAGTGGCAGTGGCTCGGGCGGGCAAACCGCGAACCTACTCAGCGCAGTTTCTGCAGATGATTGGGTTCAGGGCCAGGCCGATGCCAAGATGGTGCTGGTCGAGTACGGCGACTACCAGTGCCCGGCGTGCGCGGCGTACCATCCGATCGTTGAGCAGCTGCTTGAAGAATTTGGTGATCAAATCGCCTTTGTGTACCGGCATTTCCCGCTGCGCTCCATTCACCGCAACGCCGATTTGGCAGCCCAAGCCGCCGAAGCCGCGGGCAAACAGGGAAAGTTTTGGGAAATGCACGCGCGCCTCTACGAAAACCAGCGCGACTGGGCCGACAAAGTAGCGCCGCGCGATATTTTCGAGGGCTACGGCGATTCACTGGATCTCGACCGCGAGCAGTTTTTGCGGGATCTCGATTCCAATGGGATCAAGGAGCGCGTGGCGCGCGACTTAGCCCAAGCCAACCAGATGGGTTTGCGGGGGACGCCGACGTTTTTCTGGAACGGCCGGCAGATCGCAAACCCTTCCAACTATGACGCTTTCAGAGATCTCATCAGCCGAGACCTTAATCCCTAGGTGGCTGGCGGTTGCATTCCTCGTAACGAGCGCCCTCGGTTTCTTGGACGCGACGTATTTAACCGTTGAACATTACCGTGGGGTAGTGCCGCCGTGTTCGATCGTGAGCGGCTGTGAGGCGGTGACGACGAGTAGATACGCCACGGTTTCCGGTATGCCGGTTGCGCTTTTGGGAGCGCTGTACTACCTGACCATTTTGGTTTTGGCGGTGGCGTATTTGGATCGTCGGCAAAGCGTGTGGCTGCGTCTGGCCGCGTATCTTACGTTCGTTGGTTTGGCTGCCTCGGTTTGGCTTGTGTACCTGCAGCTTTTTGTAATCAAGGCCATATGTCTGTATTGCCTGTTTTCCGCCGCGACTTCCACGATTCTTTGGGGTCTCGGCATAACTGTTTTGGTTTT
>CAYPCM010000039.1:0-4985 GCA_964409225.1 uncultured Candidatus Saccharibacteria bacterium | reverse complement strand
GCATCCCCGATCACGGTATAATCGAACCTCTGGTCAGAACCCATGTTGCCAACGATCACCTCGCCCGTGTTGATGCCGATGCCGATCGCAATCTGCGGCAGTCCCTCACGGTCAAGCTCGGCGTTGAACTCGCGGAGTGCCTGCTGCATGGCGAGCGCTGCCTTCACCGCGCGGCTGGCGTGATCGCGCTGCTCTATGGGCGCGCCCCAGAAGGCCATCACGGCGTCACCAATGTATTTGTCGAGCACTCCCCCTTCGGCCATGATCGCGGCGGACATCCGCGTGAGGTACCGGTTCAGCACCCGCGTAAGCTCGGCCGGGCGCAACCGCTCCGAGAGCGAAGTGAACCCGCGAATATCTGAAAACAGAATCGTGAGCGTTCGCGCTTCGCCGCCAAGACGCAGACGCTCGGGATGCTCCAAAAGGTGTGCCACCACGTCTGCCGACACGTACCGGCTGAAGGTCTCGCGGATGAACCGGCGTTCGCGGCTCGCGGTCAAATACTCGGTCGCCACCACGCCCACCACCACTCCCGCAATCGCCACGTTCGGCCAGAGCATATTCATGACCAAACCCCGGCTGAAGGCCAAAAGCGTAAGCCCGTTATAGGTAAGCCCAAAGACAAACGCGATAAGTCCGGCATGCCAAAGACGGGCGTTCCGGGGAAACGTAAACATAATCGCCAGGCCCAAAGCGAGAATAAGAAGTGCTGTAGCCCACCGAGGTATTGCGGAGCGCGAAAATCCCTGCAAGATTTGATCGGCGATCTGCGCGTGCAGCTCCACGCCGGGCATGGCGCTGCCTCGGGAAATGGGGGTGAGGACGGTGTCGTGCAGATTGGGCGCGGTTGCGCCCACAAACACGATGGCGCCACGAAACGCCTCGGCCGAAACGCGCCCCAAGAGCACCTCGGCGTAAGACACGGCTTGAATCGCTTGAGCCGGACCGGCAAAATCAATGCGCTCGGACTCAAACGCAACATTTCGGCCGGCTGCGCCGAGCGCGGCTGCGGCCAGCGTTGGAAAGCGCTCTTGAGGCGCTGTAAGCGGCGGCGGAAAAGCGCGCACAATCCCGTCAGCATCTGCCGGCGTGTGCACGTGCCCGAGCGCCGCTGACGCGTCGGCAAAAACAGGTATGGGTCGGAGCAGGTTTTTGGCCACAAGCTCGCCGTTTCGCAGCGTGACGCGCTCTGCTTCCACGGTCAAAACCGTCGGTACGCTGGCCATGGCTTTGGCCAACGCCGCATCTTGGACCGCGGTCGAGGGCTCAAAAAAGGCCACGTCAAAAACCACGACGCTGGGCTTAGCCGGCGCCAGCGCCTCAAGGAGTTTGGCATGCACGTCTCGCGGCCAGGGCCAGCGGCCAATCTGCTGCAAACTTGGATCGTCAATCGCGATGATTATTATGTCCGGCCGCGCAGTGCGCGGCAAAAATAACCGATCCGTGAGTCGCGCATCGAGGGTGGCAAAAACACCGACATGCGCGAGTGTTCCGGTTATCGCCACGACCGCAAGCGCGACCAGACCAGAAAGTGTAGCAAATCGCCGCAATCGCCTCATATGAACGCTAGCGCAAGAAGGTTGGCTAATATCGGGTAGGGCGGTTTTGCACGGTCACCGCCTGGGACGCTCTCAGTGTTTCGCCGCCGGCCACGAGCGACGCCGTCACCTGACCCGCTCCGGCGCGCTGCGCCGTAAAAATCCCGCCTGGAGTAATCGTGCCCAATGGGCCTGACGGTTGCTGGTAATAATCGTCGCCGGGCGGATCCACTATGCCTAGGGTGGAAACCACAGCCCAGTGCACGCGGTCGGTGGCGCCTTCGCGCTTGCCGTCGGAGTATACAAGTGCGGCCGTAAATTGAACCGCATCGCCCACATAAATTACCGAATTGTCTGCGCGAGAAATCTCCAGAGAATTAGGCGTTGCGGTTGGCTTCGGCTGGTTGGCCGGGGGAATATTTGAAGCTGAAAGTTCCTTGACCGTAAGCGGCAATGATCCCCGCAGAATATTGCTGTCCGCCACCAAAGACGCCGTCACCTGGCCGGTGCCCGCGCGCTTGGCGGTGAAAAAGCCGTCTTCAGTAATAGTACCGAGCACAGAACTTACCGCCCATTGCACGCGATCAGTCGCGTTGGCGCGCTTGCCATCGGAATAGACCAATGTCGCGATGAACTGAATCGTGTCGCCTGCGAAAATGGACGAACTGCCGTCGTAGGATATTTCAAGCGCCTTCGGTATGGCAGTCGGTTTTGGCGCCGGCTCAACGTATTCTGTCTTATTTTCCTGTTTTGGCTGATCGGGTGCCGGCTGCGGCGGCGCTGGCGCGGTCTGGATTTTTAACTTGCCTTGCGTCTCAACTGGGGGTGTTGTTGCAGACGGCGTGGCGGTAACAGTGGTGGTGGCGATTTCTGACAGAACCGGTTCAGATGCCTGCGGGCCTGCGGCTTTGTCCAACTTGCGATCTTCAACGCGGTTAAACAACACCCACGGATCATCCACTTCGTCGGGTGTTACGTCACGGAGCTCGATGCCGACCGCCGGAGTTGAGGGATCAAGCCGCACTGACTTACGCTCCCCCACCCGCACTTCGCCCAGTTGCCCAGACACTTGTTTGGTCTCGGGGTCACGGAACGCAACACCCACAACCCCCTGCCAAACAAACACGGTGGTGGTCGGCGCGCGGTAGCGTGTATTGAAGGACGTGCCCCGCACTTGAGCCACGGTATTGGCAGTTGTGGCTTCAAACGATTCGGTCTCCAAAAGTTGCTGCACCCGCGCCCAGGCCTGACCGGATTCCACTCGAAAACTTACGCGGCTTTGGCCCGCGACATCAGAGACGTCGGAGAGCGCAATCTCCGTATTTTCATCAATTCGGATAATCGACCCCGACTTGAACTTGAGCACGGCACGGCTTTGGGGCCTGGTCTTGACTCGCGCCGTCGCAGGCAAAGACATATTGGCCGAAGCCACGAGGTTTTTCGCCTGCGGGGTCGGCCATACCTCCACTTCGCCCTGCAAAACCTCAAGTTCTGCCGCCGCCACCTGGGTTGGTTTTTTAAACATCATATACGCGCCAATGCCGCCCGCGACGAGCAGGATGACGATGATGACGGCGATGGTGCGGGAAGACATAGAAAATCAAATATCAAATATCAAAAAGCAAAAATACAAATCAAAATTCAAAAATATACTACCCACAGATCGTTATACACCGTACCCGCAGCAGAGCTTTTCGACGTCATTGCGAGGGCTTTAGCCCGAAGTGACGCAAAACGTCATCCTGAGGCGAAGCCGAAGGACCTCGTCGCCTACACAGGATCCCTCGCTCGCGCTCGGGATGACCCACGGGGTCAAATTGCCACGCCCCTGCGGGGGGGGGTTAGAGATGGCCTCCATATATCTTCTCAAGAACTTTGAGATGACTTCTAGAATGTAGCACGGTGCATTATGCAAATGGAAGCCCAAAAAGAGAACGCCCCGGCCGGTGAGGGTCGGGGCGCGAGAACGCTACAGAGAACAGAGATTAGCCGCAGCCACCGGGCGGGCAGGACGGCGGACCGGGTGGCGTGGACGGGGGTGGAGGCGGGGGTATCTCGGACCGGTAGGAGATGCCGACAATCCGACCCGAGATGTTGAGTCCACAGATCTTGGGCTCTGCACCGCTCAAATCCTGACAGAACCCCACGGACTCAACCGCCAGTACCACGACCGGCCGGTCAACCCGACCGGACCGCACCGCCTCGAAGACGGCGCAGACGAGCGGCCGGGTAACATTGGCCTCGAAGGCAGCAGCGTCGACATAGAACGTCGACCCCTCGAGCCCAACGTTGATCTGCCGAATCGGGTATGGCCGCTGCCGTTCGGTGTCGGTCGGCTCGTAGAGGGCCAACCCAGAGCGGCTGTCCTCGTAAAACTTGATAAACCCGCTTCCTCCCACCTTCGGCGGGCCGTCGGCGGGGTAGAACCTCGACGGCGCCAGCCCGAGGAGGAAAGTGGTGGAACCCTCGACCTCGATGAGGACGTTCTCCTGACGAGACCAACCCGTCACCTCGAACGCTCGCCCGAGGCTGACGTTTCCACGCTGGACGCCAAGGCCGAAAATAAATCCCCACAGGGACTTACGCTCGGGGAGCACGGACGCCTTCTCGAGCTGCGCCATCTGCGCTCTGATCAGCGCGCAGATGTCCGGCGCCGGGGGCTCCGGGCCAGCCGCCCACGCCATCGGCGCGAACGCCGCGGCAAGGGCCGTCAACACCGCTATGCCAATGAACAACCCGAACCTGAACGATCGCTTCATCCGCCTCATCTCGTCCTTCACCCCGATCCTCCCTTTCTTTTTGGCCTGCTAGACAGGCCTGGCCATTTGGCCATTGGGGAAATCAGCGATTTTCGTATCTTTAATTATACACCATACCGAATATATATGTCAATAGTTTAAATTTCGTTTTAATTAAACAGGTTGCGCGCCCGCCTTTTGTCTAGACAAAAGGCGGGCGCGCAACAAAAAAGCCCCCCTCAACATTCGGGAGCTTGTTTGTGCCCGATGCTTCGAGCCGGGATTCAACGCACCGCGTCTTTGAGCCCCTTGCCGGCCTTGAACTTCGGCACCTTCATCGCGGCAATCTGAATCTTGGCGCCGGTGCGAGGATTGACGCCCTGACGCGCCGCACGGTTTGAAACCCAAAACGTGCCAAAACCGGTAAGCGTTACCTGCCCGGCTTTAGACAGCTCGCTTGTCACAATATCGGTCATGGCTTCAACCACATCGCCCGCATCTTTCTTGGAACAGCCGGTTTTCGACGCGATTGCTTCCAAGAGCTGCTCTTTATTCATGCTCATAATGTGTGAATTGCTGTGTTCGAGAAGTATGCTCGACCTTTGCCATAATGGACACGGCGCATGGGCCGTGACGGAATATCACGCACCCTCCATTGTACCGAGCAACTTTTTGGCTTGCAAGCTCGAAAGATACGCCTGTGGATAAA
>CAYPCM010000038.1:0-5500 GCA_964409225.1 uncultured Candidatus Saccharibacteria bacterium | reverse complement strand
GTTCATTTCGCCGAAGGCGCTCACGAGCTTGGTGAGTCGGTAGATCGCGACTACCTTACGGAATCCGCGGAGCTCCTCTTGGCCCCTCTTGTTCGTCCACGGCACGCCGCGCTCGATCGCCTCGATCCCGCCCTGCTCGCGATCAACGAAGACAAGACAGGTTACGTCTTCGAGGCAATAGCCGTCAGCGAGCAGATGCTCGGCTGCGTCGGTGACGGTGCCGCCGGTCGTGATTACGTTTTCGAGGAGGAAGTATTCGTGGGCTTGGTGGTTTGGCGTGCCGTCTACCCATCGTTTTTCGTCGGCGCCGTGCGCCTTCTGGCTTTTGTGCATGATGCGGCAGGCGATGGTGGACCCGAGACGTCCGCAGCGTCCGGTGAAGCTCGCGGTTGACGTGGCAACCGCCAGTGGTGTTGCCGCGTCTGGCACACCGATGATGCATGGTTGGCGTACGGAGCAGGATTCTTGCCAGACGACATCCTCGATCTTGCGGCCAATCTGATGCATGAATCCCGGATGGTCGGTGGTTTCACTTCGGCCCCGAACGTACACATGCGTTTTGGCGCCCGATACGAGAACGATCACATGATCCGGGTCGTAGGTGATGAACCCAGCCACCCCCATCATCTCCGTGATTAGCTTCTCATCCCGGGCGGTGTACGGCATTGGCCGCCGTCTGGGGGCTCGCCGTTCAAGCTGTTCGATAGTTGGCTTCACGGTTTCCCCCCATGCTCGCGTTCAGCGAGCGCTTCGGCCACCTCTTCGACGATTGCGTCGAAAGCCGCGACCGGATCGGGTGCTCGCGTGATGGGTCGGCCTATCACGAGGAAATCTGCGCCGTTCCGGATGGCCTCCTTGGGAGTAGCAGATGAAACGTGCTCGTCCGCTGACTGACCGTCCGGCCGAATTCCGGGTGCGATGAGCGGTACCTTCCGATTGAGGCGTACGATGTTTTCGGTGAGGAATGGAAGGTCTGCTGACGGCGTTACCAGTCCCGACACCCCGGCGTTGATGGCGCGTGATGCCCACTCGCCGACTGCATTCAGGCCTCCAATCGTCGACCTCTCCTCGGTGGTGAGCCGCATGACCGCAAAGATGTTGAGGGGGCCGTACAGAACCGCGCTTCGGATCATCGCGGGCGTCCCTCGTCCGTGCACGGTCAGCATGCTCGCGCCTGCCTCTTTGGCGATCTGCGCGCGAGCGATGACGGCCTCGGAGGTGTCGAGGAGCTTCAAATCGAAGAATCCCTTCCGATGTTTCGCGCCGCGGTGGACGAGGTGCATCGCGGCCGAGGCGCCTAGAACATCACACAGCGTATGGAGTTTGACGATCTTGACCCGAGAGCCGAGACGCTCGAGCAGGCGGGCGCCCTCATTGGCGTACGGTGCATTCAGCGCAAGTATGATGCGGTTCCTCGCTTCCTGCTTCCAGTCCATGGTATCTCCCTCCGTCTGCAGGTTTGATTTCGAATGAAAAGAGCGGTGTGCGCGTTATGGCGGTCTTACGGTACCAATCGCGATTGGTACCGTCAAGCAGCGCATTTGCTACATGCATGCAGATCGGTTATCATAAGTCATCATGTCAGATACCCCGCGCGTTCATCGCGTCTTCCTCGAGCGCGTCATCACGTTGGCGCTTACGTCTTTCGGGCTCGTGGTTGCACTCGCGTGGAACGAGGCGATCCAGGCGCTCGTCAAAGAGTTCTTCCCCGCACAGCAGGGCCTCGCGCTGAAATTTATCTATGCGTTTATTATCACGTTTGTGCTCGTGATCGTTTCAATGCGGCTTGGAAAATTAACGCGTGAGTGAACGCACCAAAGTAGGGTCAGACCCTACTTTGACACACCTGATTCATGGGGAATTTGCAACGCAACCAAATCGTTTTTGATCTCGAAACCCAGCATTCGTTCGACGAGGTGGGCGGCCGAGGCAATCTGCGCTTGTTGAAAATATCAGTGTTGGGCGCGTACGATTATCGCACCGGTGAATTGCGTTGTTACGAAGAGCATGAGCTGCCGGCATTCGAAGCGCGCTTGCGCGAACGGCCGCTGCTCATTGGGTTCAACATTCGGCAGTTTGACCTGCCGGTTTTGGCGCCGTATCTCAAAACCGTGGATCCATTAGCGCTGCCTGTGCTTGATATAATGGAAGAGGTTACTCGTGCAGTTGGGCATCGCGTCAGTTTGAACCGGTTGGCTTCTGCTACACTCGGTCAGCAAAAAATAAGCCATGGCCTCGAGGCCATTAAGTTCTGGCACGAAGGCCGGATTGATGAGCTTAAGGCCTATTGTCTTGATGATGTGCGGTTGACGAGGGAGCTGTATGAAATCGGTAAGGCGCAGGGCGAGCTTTTGGTGGAAACG
Source organism: uncultured Candidatus Saccharibacteria bacterium (assembly GCA_964409225.1). Classification (GTDB taxonomy): domain Bacteria; phylum Patescibacteriota; class Minisyncoccia; order JACPXH01; family JACPXH01; genus JACPXH01. Next base: position 3,137 of record CAYPCM010000038.1, on the reverse strand, counting down.
AATTTCGGCATGGATACGGTGGCGGTGCCGGTGCGGTGGGACGTTGAGTCGCAAAGCGACTCAACGGATGCCTCTATGGCCAGGCTACGCAGTAGCCACTCGTGAAGCAACTTAACCTAACCACATCATCCACGCATTATGAACGATCAGCAACCATCGCTTGTTGACATCGTGCGCCGGGGCGTCTGGCCAGTCGTCGGCGGCGTGCTCGCGCTGTATCTGTTCTCGCTTACCATCGAGACGATGGGCCGCACCCAGCAGCAGGGGATTGAGGGTCCGCAGCCGAACCGCACGATCTCGGTTGAAGCGCAGGGGAAAACGAACGCCAGGCCAGACACCGCGCGGATTACGTTTTCGGTGGTAACCGAAGGCAAAACCGTCGCCGGGGTCATTTTGGAAAACTCAGAAAAAATGAACGCGGTGGTCGCGCTTTTGAAGTCGTCCGGTGTAGCGGACAAAGACATTGCGACCACAAATTACAATTTGTATCCCAAGTATAGTCAGGTCATTGCAAGACCAGGCGAGCCGGTAAACCCATTTGAACAAGTGCGAACTTCGGAAATTGCGGGCTACACCCTTACGGTTGAGGTAGCGGTGAAAGTGCGCGACATCGCCAAACTGGGCGACTTTATAGAAGGTGCGGCTCAACGCGGGGCGAATCAAACCGGCGGCATTTCATTTTTCGTAGACGACCCCGAGCCGTTCCAGCAGACGGCCCGCGCCGAGGCCTTCCAAAAGGTGCGGCAAAAAGCTGCGGTCATGGCCAGTCAAGCCGGGGTGCGGCTGGGACGCATTCTTAACATAAGCGAGTACGGTTACGTGCCGCCAATCGTATCGCCGGCATATCTCGAGCGGGGCATTGGCGGCGGGGGTCGAGCGCCCACGATTGAGCCGGGCAGTCAAGAGATTGCGGTCAGTATTACCGTAACGTACGAGATCCGTTAAGCCGGGGCAGCGCCATTACTTGGCCTGGTTTGAGTCCATGTTTGGCGGCGAACCCGGCTGCAACTTCTAGGGCGTAGCGCGCCGGTAAATCGGATTCGTACGTTGGACAAGCGGCTTCATACAAGCACGGAGTCATGGTTTTTAGGGAGACGATCTTGCCGGACTCATCGACAAAAATTACGTCCAGCGGCATTAGAGTATCCTTCATCCAAAATACTCGTACCGCCTCGTCGGGGAATACAAAAAGCATGCCCGTATTCTCGGTCAGCGAACTGCGGCGCATCAGTCCTACCGACCACTGCTCGGGCGTGACGGACAGCTCCACTCGCACCTCTACTGTTTTCGCGCCGGTTTTTATAATTACGGTTGGCAGGTCGGGTATTGCTTTGTCAGAACGGTGCTGGGCCATCGAGTCGGTGAAGGTGGCGGTAATAGAGGTGTCCTTTTGAGCTGGGTTTATCCGGATTGCGGCAACTCCGGCGGCCAGCACTCCTAAAATTATGAGTCCGATCAGAAGCGCTTTCATCTAGTTACTTTAGCATATCCGACTGCCGTATGCGCAAATTCGTTTATTTAGCAATTGCGCTGTTCGTTTTCGCTATTTACCTTTGGCAGGTGCGCGGGGTGGACATTGCATTTTGGCAGCGGCCGGCCTCGAGTGCGGCTTGGACGCGGCGGGCAAATCTGCCGGAGGCATTAAGCGAGGTGGCCGTGGTGACGATATCTAGGCAAGTGTATGTGGTTGGCGGCATTGACGGTTGGGGCCGGACGCGCGACTCCTTATGGCGTTACGACGAAGAGCGCAATACCTGGGAAAAACTGGCGGTCATGCCGAAAGGCGTCCATCATGCTGCGGCGGTGGCGCATCGCGGCGAGGTGTATGTGTTCGGCGGTTTGGAGGGATGGCTGACTGTGCCTACTCGTCAGGCCTGGAAGTATGATCCTAGGCGAGACGAGTGGTCAGAGCTTGCCCTTATGCCCAGCGCCCGAGGTGCGGTTGCGGCAGCGGTAGTGGGCGATTACATTTATGTGGTGGGTGGGGTTGGGTTTACCGGCGCCACGGCAGAGCTGGCACGTTACGACCCCATTGCAAACAGATGGCATGCCCTCGCGTCAATGCCAACGCCTCGCGATCACCTGGCGGTTGTGGCTGTGGGTAGTCGAGTATATGCCTTAGGCGGCCGCAAGCAGTCGCTTTCGAAAAACCTGGCCACGGTGGAGGCGTACGACACAATGTCAGGAACTTGGAGTAGCGTCAAAGATATGCCGCGTCAGCGCGGCGCAATAGGCGCAGCTGGCTACGGAGAACAAATTTACGTTTTCGGCGGAGAAGCGTCCACCCAGACATTTGCCGAGATTGATGTGTATAAGCCAGCCGCGGATGAATGGTTTACGGAAGGCGTTATGCCCACACCGCGCCATGGGCTCGGCGTTACGGTAGTGGGCGAGCGCATATATACGGTGGCCGGAGGTAAACGGCCGAGGTGGTCGGTAAGTGGGGTGAATGAGGTTTTCAGGCCGTGACGTTGTCCGTTCGTGCAAAACCCGCCTTCACTTGTGTGTGTTTGAAGCCGCCGCAGTCGGCACGCAAAACCGCGGTCGCCATGATGTGAGGTGTTAGGGCTTTGGCGTCTTCGCCGCTTTCGCTCGCCGCGTTCGGGGCCATTATATCCACTACGTTATGGCTTAAGGTATCGCGGCTGTGCGAAATTTTGCTTAGCCGACATGCGGCGGTTTCCTCCCTACCATAGCAAAATCTGATTTGAAGCAAGAATCGTTTGTCAAGGAAAAAATGCGTGCCGCCGAGATCATCCGGCGGTTGAAGCGCGTGTTTCCGAGGGCGGGGATTCTCCTTAAATACTCGAACAATTGGGAGCTATTGGTTGCGGTTATTCTGTCTGCACAGTGTACCGACAAAAAGGTAAACGAGGTTACGGGCAGGCTTTTCAAGAAATATCGGACGTTCCGAGATTACCTTCGCGCTGACCCGAGCGAATTTGCCAGCGACATAAAGCCAACTGGCTTTTACCGCGTCAAGGCCAAAAGTATTCTCGCCGCGGCCAAGCTCATCTCCGAGAAGTTCGGGGGTAAGGTTCCCCGGACCATGCCAGAATTGCTCGAGATTCCCGGCGTTGCTCGCAAGACCGCCAACGTGGTGTTGGGCAATGCGTACGGCGTGGTGGAAGGGATTG
>CAYPCM010000037.1:0-5557 GCA_964409225.1 uncultured Candidatus Saccharibacteria bacterium | reverse complement strand
GCCGACCCAGGGTTTGATATACTTAATACGTCGAAGGCAATTAATAATAATTAACTATGCCAATAATAGGGATAATAATTGCGGTTCTGCTTCTTGGCGGAGGAGCAACGCTTGCGGTGTCTGATAATGCCGCCCCTGGCGATATTTTATTCCCCGTAGATCGAGCGGTTGAGAGGTTTCGTTTATCCGTGGCATCAGATGAGAAGGAGGCGGAGCTGCGGGTTAAGTTTGCTAAAGAGCGCGTGGAAGAAGTCGAGAAGATTTTAGCAGAAGAAAAGAAGGTCGATACTGATGGCGATGAGGATATTGAGGTGTCAGACGGAGCGGCGAAAAATATTGATGAAGGATTGGGCCTCGCCCTAAGTCTTGTAGGGGGGCTTTCGGGGAGCGAAGAGCTAGAGGGAGTACTCGACGAATTACTCGCAGTTTTAATGGCCCTTCCCGCAGACAGGCATTCAGAGTTTGAGATAGGGGTCAATGACGACGAAGCTAAAATCAAGATTCGATCCGGCGGAGTGGAGATAGAGTATGAGGTTGACGAGGATGGAAGCGCCAAGGTCAAGATTAAGGGAGACAACAGGGGCGAAGGTAGCGCCGGAGAGAACGTCCCAGAAGTAGAAATCGAGATAGAAGAAGATGAAGATGTCGACGAAGAGATAGATGATGAGACCGAGGATGAGGCCGAAGACGAGGAAGAGGATGTGGACGAAGACGAGGACATAGATGATGAGGAGGATGCGGACAGCGATGAGCTGGAAGACGACGATATGGATGACGGCGATTCGGACGAAGAGGATGAGGAGGCCGACGATGAAGATGAAGATACTGATGAAGAAGACGAAACTGGTGATGATCTGGATGATGATGCTGATGAGGGTGAAGACGATACCGACAACAGCGGCAGCGGCGGTTCGTCCGGTAACTAATTAAGGCGTATGAATACGCCGATAAGGCGAAGTTTTCTTAACGCTCTGGGAACAGTGGTGTATGTATTCGGCGTGGTGGGCCTAATGCAAAACGCGGAAAGGCTGTTTGGGCCAGATGAAAATTTCTTAGCACCAGTCAGCTTCTTAATGCTTTTCATCCTCTCAGTCGTTATTACCGGCGGGCTCATTTTGGGCAAACCGATTTTAATGTTTTTAAACGGCGAGAAAGCTGAGGCAGTTAAACTTTTTCTTTATACTGTTGGCTGGCTAGCTTTGATGATAGTTGTTCTACTTTTGGTGAATTTGATAAATAGATGAAACTAAAATATCCTAGCCTAACTTTTTTCGGGCTCTCCATCTTGGTCTCCATCATTTTAGTTTGGCTCGGAGTTTTTAAAGAGTTTTTCAGCGGGCTTGGCGAACTGGGATACCTCGGCGCTTTTATCGCTGGCGCCATTATGCCGTTTACTTTTACCGCGCCCATGGCCACGGTTAGTTTTTTCTATCTAGGTGAGTTTTATAATCCAGTGGCAGTTGCTCTTTGGGGCGGGCTCGGAGCAGTGGTAGGCGACCTTCTGATTTTCAGTTTTTTCAAAGGCGGGATTTTCAAAGAATTAGAGGAAATCTGGCAAAATCATCGGCATCATGATCATCCCTGGAGACACGCTTTTCTAGTCGGACTTTTTCAGACAAAAATTTTTCATTTTGTTAGTCTCTTTACGGCCGGCCTACTTATTCTTTCGCCTTTTCCAGACGAGATTGGCATTGCTGTTTTTGCTTATTACAAGTTGCCGCTTAAAAAATTGGCACCATTCTCCTTTTTACTAAACAGCATCGGCATCTGGATTATTGTTGGTATCGGCTACCTAGCGGCCCAATAGAAACAGGAAAGCGCCGTCGCGGGCAGAAAAGCGCGAGCTTTCCTGGCGCGGTCGGCGCGAAGGTGTTTCTCTTCACTCCCCTCGTATTTTTCTCTTCTGGATCAATACGAGAGCGAGCATGATAGCGAGTATGATGACGTATCCGACCCCGAGGACCCCGATGACAAGCCAAGTCAATAAGCCTCGATCCACACTGGGATCGGCGCCCATCGTAACCAGGAGGCCAACCGTTGCTAGGGTCGTAGCGACCAACACAGCGATCACGGCGATGGTCGCCAGACCGTAGAGCGACCTCCTTTGTGATATATTCATTGTTCACCTCCTTCCTCTCTTTGCTCGGCGAGCTGGCGCTTTTTCTGGAGACGGCTGCGTTCGTCTGGCTTCAAGGCACCCCAGATGCCGTATCGCTCCTTGATCGCGAGGGCCCACTCGAGGCATTCGACTCGAACAGGACAGATATTACAGATCTACTTCGCCCAGGCCGCTCGTGAGTTAGCCTCGACCGTGCTCGCCGTTGCCTGAGGCCAGTGCCACAACTCGAGGCCTAGTTCATGGCAATTCCCGAACTCGGCACCAGTCGAGCATCGATGTCGGCAACCCGCGTGTCTGGCGCAGAGTGCTTTCTCGGACCATGTCGCCGAAGGATCGCCAGCCACCGGCAGGTATTTAGCTCGAGAGTTTCTTCTCACAATTACCCCCCCTCGCTTTCTCTTTCCGTTTTTCAGCTTTCAAGTTTCTAAATGAACGATGCCATATTATATGGTTCGCGTCAATTTCCCCAGCTTGTTCAATAAATACTTGGATGACATTTCTAGAGGCTTGTTTTACACTTTCTTTAGCATGCAGGCTAATTATTCCTACGATAGAGAAGATAGCTATGGATGGTTTCTTTAGCGCGATCGAGGGAATTGACGGTGCTGGAAAGGACACCCTTGGGGGATACCTTAGGGATTTTTTCCAAGGAACGCCGAGAGAGGTTCTTCTAACAGGAGAACCGAGTGGCGGTCAAACTGGTCGGCTAATTCGTCAGATTCTAGACCATGAGGTGTCGGCACCAAAAACGAACTTCGAGTTCCAGCGGCTTTTCGTTGAAGACAGGCGGGAACATCTCGAAGCGGTCATCCGGCCAGCCTTAGCGGCTGGGAAGCCTACCATCACCGTGCGTTATTGGCTCTCAACGCTTGCCTACGGTATGCTTGAGAAACCGGTAGAAGAGTATCTTAATCTCCACAGAGAAGTAATCGGGGAGGAGATGGTCACCCCAGATCTTACTCTCCTGCTTGATCTCGATCCAGAGCTTGGGCTTGATAGGATCCTGCGCGATGGCCGTCACTTCGACCATTTTGCTAAGTCCGAACTTCTTATGAAGATCCGAGCGAACTACCTCGAACTCGCTCGCCGGCAAGAAGAGCTTAAGCTTGGCAAGATCGTGGTTATCGATGCGGCCGCACCGCGAGAGGCCGTCTTCGATGAGGCGCTCCACGTTATTCTCCGGCAGGTCTGGGAGAAATTGGAGAGATAAAAATGTTCACCAAAGAGGAAATCGAATTACTTGAGCAGTTTGTTTCTGATGCCACGGGCAATGTCTTCGTGGTTTATCCCCAGAAAGTCGGGGGGATGATCGGAGCTATTTACGCCCGTTACAGCCGAGCCAAGGGTGGCTTTCGAGAGACCTTGCTCAAGGAGTTTATCCAAGATGGCCAACTCGATCCGATTCGGGCCGACAACCTCATCGCTCGGATTTTGATCATGTTCGGCGATGATTCGGTGCAGGAGCTTGAGAGCGCCTGGCTTTCACTCGAGGGTATCTCGAACGTGGCGACAAAAGCGGTCGAAGACCTGCGGCTCGGCGCCTACATCGAGCAGTCGACTCGCTACGTTGAGTACGACGAACTCGAGTACAGTGAGCCGGATGGGCAAGGCCGCTACCGTTACCTTCGCGAACCAACAATTATGGCCTCGGGTCATGCACGAAGGTTCGAAGAGGTTATGGATACAGCCTTCACTACCTACGCTGGACTTATCGAGCCGATGAAGGAATACTTCCGGAGACGGAAACCGCTCGAGCTCGCCGAGTATGAGATCCGCGAGGGTCGGGGCAAGATACGTTATGCTGATTGCCGCGACGAAGCCGAACGCAAGGATTTCGAGCGAACCTACAATATGGATATCCGGGCGAAGACCTGTGACACGCTCCGGATCATCCTGCCGGTCGCGACAAAGACGAACGTCGGCATGCACGCGAACGGCCGGACAATGGAGCACATGCTCCAGCGGCTTTACTCGAGTGATCTGCCCGAGCTTCAGGAGTTAGCTCGGAAGGCGCACGACGAACTGAACAAGGTGATTCCCCGCTATGTTCAGCGAGCGGAGCGGAGTGAATACCTCGCAAGTACGAGACACCAGATGCAAGCGCTCGCCGATAAACTTCTTCAGGGTATATCGGTCGAGCCGGCGCCGGCAGTCGAGGTCTCTCGCGGCGGATTTTCGAGAGTCGGCCAGTTGGCGGCCATGCTTTATCCATACTCTCGGCATTCCTTTGGCCAGCTTGCCCGGGTGGTGGGCGGACTCTCGGAAGAAGAACAGCACCGGATTTTCCAGACCTACATCGGCAAACGGCGTCATCGACGGGATAGAGCTGGTAGGGCCTTGGAGTTCGGCTATCCCTGGGAAGTTGATTTACAGGTTGATGTCGGTATCTACCGCGACCTGCATCGGCACCGGATGGTTACCCAGGAACGCCAGCCCTTCACCACTCGGTTGGGGTTCTCGGAGATACCAGAAGAGATTGTCGAGGCGGGTTATGTCGATAAGGTCAAGCGGGTGGTGGACGAGGTGCCGCCGCTTTACGAAGCGATCCGGGCCGATCTCGGCCAAGAGATAGCCCAGTATGTGGTGCTTCTCGGTTCCAAGACCCGATTCCGGATGGGTCTTAATGACCGGGAAGCTCAGCACTTGCTCGAACTTCGAACCGGACCCCAGGGTCACCGAAGCTATCGGCGGGTGTGCCAGATGATCTACCGCGAGATGGAGAAGCTCGATCCGTGGGTAGCCGAAGCGTTCGGATTCGTGGACCAGAATGACTACGATTGGCCACGGGCTGACTCCGAAGCTCGTCAGAGAGCGAAAGAAGCGAAGCTAAAGGGTTAATGACAATTCCGATGCCTTGTTTTACACTTTCCTTAGCATGTTACTTTCCCGAGACGCGATTCGTCGCCACCTAGAAGAAGGGAATATTATCATCGATCCTTTTGACGAGCGCTATCTCCAGACAACTAGTTACGACGTTACCCTGGGTGATTACTATTGGAAAGAATCTCATCCGAATGGCCGGGCTACGGTTCACAACCTTTATGATGAAGATTCGACCCGGAAAGTTTGGCTTGGCCCCAATAAAGCTGAGTCCCTTGAGGTGCTTGAGGAAAGACTAGGGTTAAGTTTTAAAAATATTAAACCCGAAGAAAAAATTATTTTGCTTGGACCGGGAGAGACAATCCTCGCTCACACCCAGGAGTTTATTGGCGGTCGGAAAGTGGTGGTGGCTAAAATGTATGCTCGCTCTTCAATGGGCCGAAATTTTGTTGAAGTTTGTAAAGACGCAGGCTGGGGCGATGTCGGTTACTTTAATCGCTGGACCATGGAGGTTACCAATAACTCCAAAAACTATTCAATTCCACTTGTGGTTGGCCGGCGCGTAGCCCAGATCGGAAGAGCACACGTCTGAACTCCAGTCACGAACGCTTATCTCGT
>CAYPCM010000036.1:0-5832 GCA_964409225.1 uncultured Candidatus Saccharibacteria bacterium | reverse complement strand
ACGCCTTCGCCAATGTCCACTCCTACTCCTACTCCAACGCCGACCCCCACACCTCCGGTACCTATATATACGTCGCCAGTCACGTTTAATCCGGTTACCGACGGGGTGGTAGATGCGATATTGACCGTGCCCGCCTGGTCAACAGAGAAGACCTCAACGCTTTCATCATACACGGCAATCAAATCCGCCGTTTGCGCAGAACCCTTTGAACCCATAATGGCAAGGGGAATGGATGTCGTCGTCGTTGAGTTCAAGAGAAGCACTGCATTTCCGCTAAACGGCGAAGTGATCGGGACCGTTGTGGTGCCCAGTGTCATGTACGCCTTTGCAATTGTGTTAAATCTGACGCCGTTTGAATCACTTGCAAGGATAAGACCGCCACTCGCATCCGTTGACGAAGCAACGGACATCCAATCGGTTCCGTTATACACGCGGATAACTCTGCGCGCGGTATCCCAGTAGAGAGCTCCCGCCGCATCGCCTGTCGGGTCGGATGCCGCGTTATCGAGAGCCATTTGGTCGTAGAAAAATGCTTTGCCGGTAACCGAAAGGGTGCTTGTCGCAAACACGCTTCCCGTTACCGTTACATTTCCTCCTGTTGAAATATTCGTGCTGATCGTCGTCGCCGCCGAAACAACGAGCGCGACGAACATGACGGAGAGAACGACCGAGAGCGTAATGGAATAAAAACTCTTGTTTCTAAATAATTTGCTAAAACTCATAGTGCGAAACTTTTGAGAGCCCTTCCGGGTTCTCATTAAAAGCAGCATTAACAATAATAAGCGACTAATAAATTGACCTGCGAAACTCTACAGCAACAGAGCGCCATCGCGCGTATTGCTGTAGCGTGGTACTTTTTCAATTATACTTTTAATTATACTTGAAAAAACAAAGGTGCTGCAAAATAAAAGTGTGGATAACTCACACAAAACACCCCGAGCCATTGGCACGGGGTGTTTTGTGTGTTGTTGTTAGACGCCGAGGTTTCCGAGGAGCGTCTTGATGACCTCGCTATCGGGACGCGCTACCATGCTGCGATTGAGAAACGCCTTTGCTTTTTCCTTACTACGGACAACTTCAAGATAAAAATCAACAATCTGCGGATACAGGTAATCAAGGGCGGGACTGTTTTCTACCGCCCGAAGAAAATTAGCCTCAGCGCGGGCTTGATCATTAAGGTAATAAGCATATAAAACGCCAAGATTGTAAAATGAGAGCGAGTTTTGGGGCCGGATGGCGCCCGCATATTCCCACGCCTCCCGCGCACCCTCATAATCTTCAATGGATTTCCACAGCAAACCCAGATCAACCCACTCATTAAAGAGGTTTGGGTCTTGTTTCAAGAGGGTTATGACGCCCCTTATCCTGTCAATCGCTTCTTTCTCAAACGTTGTTAGAACAGGGCTTGAGATGTTGATAGGCCTGTTTAAATTGGGTATCGGGGTTGCTGTTTTATTTTCCACCCCGTTCGTTCTGTCGTTTACAGACACTTCTTGCGCTACTCCGGGGATATCGCCGATATTTTCATTCACCTGGTCAACATCACCAGCGGAGACAGCTGGTTGTGGTGTGATGAAATCACCCTTTGTTTCTGAATAATAGATGTAATAACCGACAAGACCCCCCAAAATAAGGAGGGCGGCAGCGAAGTGTAGGGTTTTTGTGCTCATATGTACCACATTTTACACGCCTGTGCCTTTTTTTCAACCTGAGGAAAACTCAAAAAAGGACCGTCCTTGGGGTGGGTTATCCACAGTTTTTTCCACAACAAAACCCCCGCAAATTGCGGGGGTTTTGTTTAGCCCATCCCTTTCGGGAAGCACAAGGCGGCTATATTTTTAGAGATCAATGCGAGAATACTCGCGTCGGCAAGCCCTGGCCAACGCTTGGGAACCCGGGGAGACCGTAGCCGTTCGTCCAGTCAGTTGAATTTTGATCAACCGCCGCTGCCGAAATGGTGGTCGTAGAGTTCGGAGACCAGATGAATCGATCTGACGTTGACGCGCTGTTGAGCAAGCTGTTGACGGTGGTCATGTGGCCAGTCGCGTCATAGAATCCTGCTTGCTGCACATCTGACGGCTCAGCGCTATCTGACCGCAAGGCAATTGACACTGTTTCCGTGTTGTTGGAAGTCAGCGTCGTAATCGTGCTTGCGCGCAGCGAGTATGTCTTTGAAGTTCCTGCCTGAATGATCCTGTCTGTACTGGCTGCATCAAAGACAATGTACAATCGCTCTGAAGCCCCTCCGCCTGCTGGGTCTCCGGTAATCCCTGAAGTCGTGGTTGAAACGCCGGTTGCGTTCACCGCGCCCGAAGGACCAAAGAGCTGGTAACCGGTAACAACGTTCAACCCGACTGTCGTTACGTTAAAGGACAAGGCATACACGGTCACATCCCGTCCTGCAGCGGCCGTCAACTTAATCTTGTAGAGATCGGTTCCCGCAGCAAGCGCGGTCGTCGTCGTCACATCCTCAACGGTGATTAAGCCACGATAAATCTTAACGGCATTTGCCGTGGTGTCGCCGCTGGCACCAGAAATGGTTGCTCCGGAATCAACACCTGTCGCGTAGTTGCCGTTCAAGCCGTTATTGTTGCCGTCGTAGTTGACCGAGAGGACTGCTCCAAACGATCCGACAGCGCTGTTCGCGTCATGCGTTGAGAGAGACCCCTTGACAGTAAGGGTTACAGAATCTCCCTTCGGAACCCGGACCGCGGTTGAAAGGGTTGAAGTAGCGTTGTCCTGGTTTACCCCAAGACCGAATTGCGCTTCCCCAACCTTGGTTGAACCGTTCCAAATCGTCACTTTCTGCCCTGCAAGGTCAACCGGGGAGCTTGATGCGGTATTACCAAGTTCAAGAGCTATCGCTTTAATGTCAACATCTTCAGTCGTTCCTGCATCAAAGCGATATTTCGCAAGGATGACATCCGCAGAACCCGCTTGCACCGCTTTGAACAAAACCGAGGTGTCGTTCGTAACGGTATACGAGCCTTGTGCCGCAGCGGTCATTGCTTGACCGGTTGAGCGGTTGAAGACCTCGGCAATGGTTGAACCTGACGTAATTCCCGATGCCCCCGTGTAACTGCCGTTATCAGCCGTTGCGACCAAGCCCCAACGATATACTGCGGTAACGCCTGTCTTGATATTGCATCGCAAGGACAGCGTCTTCGAAGTCCCCTTGGGCAATGTAAGACCGGTGCCGTCAAACGTGAATGATGTCGTTGAACCAACGGCACTCGGGTTTACGATGTTTGAGCCCGTCGTCAAAGACGGAGCATCTACCGCAACGCCATCGTAAAGCTGACAGTTCGTGAGGTCGGTTGCTGTACCGCTTGTTGAGTAGTCAAGCGGAATTGTTGTGATGCGAACATCCTCACCAGACTGGCTTGCGTCAAGGATATAGCGAGAGAACTCAAACTTGTTTGCGCCCGCGATAACGGTTCGCGCCGTCGGCTGCGAAGAGACGGTCACCGAGAGATCGCCCGCCTTGACGGTCTGTGTCGGACCTGTAAGCGCGGAGGTTGGTGCTGGCGTGATCGTGTTTCCCGTCACCTGGCCTGTTACTGTCGTGAAATACGAAGTGGAACCAGGCGTTGTTGATGCGGCAACAGTGTTGTTCGTCGTGAAGTCGGTACCAAGTTTTGCCTTAAGAATCGCACGGGTGATGCCAACGGGGAACGTAACCGTGTCTGACAAAGTGATGCTCCCGCTGTTGTCCGTCGCTCCAGAACCGTCAGCCGGTCCCGCGAGGACGGTGCCGTTCGAGTCAACCAAGGTCACGTTTGTGACATCGGAAAGCCCAAGCGCCGTTGCAGAGCCGGTCAACGTAAAGTCAAACACCATAGAAGCAACCGAGATCGCCTCACCTTTTACATCAAAGGTGAGTCCCATGATCGGCTGACCGGCCAAGTTTACCGCAATATTTTGCGCGGGAACTCCGGCTGTCCATGTGCTGACGTTCATCGTCCCAGCAGAGATGGTAACTTGCGCCGCATCGTAGTACGGATTGTTCGCAGCGCAGAACTGCGCCAAGTCGCCGGTCGTTGAACAAGCCGTTGACGGGCTGCCAAACGGAGGCGTGATGCCATACCCGTAAAGGTTACCGACGATGTGGACATCTGTTCGGCGATCAATGTCGAAGTCAATAAGACGAGCTGAACCGCCGGCAATATCCGCTTTAATGCTGACGTCTTTATTGAAGCCCTTCTTGATCAAGAGGCCGCCCGACGGAAAGATTGTCGTATAGTAGCGTCCGTCTTTCACAACATCGTATTCAACTCCGTCAACAATCGTTTTTATGTTTGCGATGTCTTCCGCCGAGGCTGACTGCGACTGATACCACCTGATTGATTTCATGGTTACGTCTTCAACAGATCCTGCAGTAAACCTGACGCTTGAAAAGGTATATCCCGTCAAACCAACCTCTTTTGTTTGCGCTGCGCCGGGGTCAAACCCGCCGCGCGCGATAGAAACCGAGCCGATCGAGAGCGAAGAGTTGACGGTATGCGTCGCTCCCACGATCGGGAATGTGCCATGCACTGTTGCCGACGTGTTGACCGACATAACCGCAAAGCTCGGCGTTTCACCGGACTCACCGGAAAGGTTTGAGGTGGAGTCCATGTTGGCGCCTACGATAACCGTTTTTGTCGTTCCCGCGGGAATCGTGAAGTCGGTGCCAACGGATGCTTGGTGGTTTGAGTTCAAGGTTTTCTCAATGCCGATAAGCGTGCCGTCTTCGTTCATGAGCACAACGCCCGTAAACGAAGTGTCGGCGGCGATCCCTTGCCGCTCAATGACAACGCTGCTGACCGTAACGGCGCCGTCTGCGCTTGCGGTCAAATCAATTTTTGTGAACGGAACTCGTGCTGCACCGCCCGGCGCCAAAGAGTTCGCCGGCTGATTTGCCGATTTGGTCACCGTAAGGCCGGTGCCGAGCGGCGTCACCACCGGAGTTGTCGGGGTTGTCGTTGTCGGGGTTGTCGCGGCTGCGCTGGAACACAAGGCGTTTGCCTTGACGCGGGATGAGGCGCCGAAATAACCGGTCCCCGCCGAGAGGCCGACCGGCGTCAGCACTTCAGACGCGTATTTGTTCTGGAACTTCACGACTGCCGCTTTTGTAGCGGGACCGAATGTCGATGTCTCATTGCCCACAGAACCCGCGCCGCTTGAAGCGACCATGGTGTCGGACATTGAGTTCAGAAACTGCTGCAGCTTCTTGACGTCGTCACCCGTTGCGCCAACCGTGAGGTTGCGCGCCCAGGTGTACGGACACGCCGTAGAAGAAACGGCCGGCGTCTGCTGGCCAAGCACCGAGCGTGCCTGCGCCGCCTTGTCCGCGGGGATAACCCCCAACGCGATGAAAAGTTCCACAAGCTCGGAGAGCGATACTGCGTAGGCCGCAGGAACCGCCACGACACCGAGGAACATCATCACCGCAACAAGGACGCTGACCGTCTTTGCCGTAGAAGAAGATGTAAGATAACTCATAAGAATCGTGTAATAATCGCAACCTCCTCCCCTTCGCGGATGTTCCATGAAGAGAAAGGGATTGCAAGGCGCGGAGTTTACAGTCCTCGGTTATTGCTAAAGGTTGAGGACCGAAAACTCCAGCCAGAAATAATTGCGACTTAACTAATAATTACCTAATAAATCCAACCAATCATCGAGAGAAAGTTCGGACGAGCACCGGCGCACTCGCAATCGATCGTGCGCATTTTTATTTTTACGCGTGCCGTACCGCGTCCTCCTCTCTGGCGAGACGCCGTGATTTCTCTCACGACGCGCCGCCGCTTCCTTGCTACCGAAATACTTTGGATACTTCGACCAATATATTTG
>CAYPCM010000035.1:0-6155 GCA_964409225.1 uncultured Candidatus Saccharibacteria bacterium | reverse complement strand
ACCTGCAGATCGCCCTTGAGATCGTCGTACCCGATAAGTTTTGGGAGTTTGCCCGTGCGCGCCGCTTCAATTTCGCCCGTCATCTCACGCAGCTCCGGCGGGATGTAGTCTAACCCAAACCTTTTGTAGAGATCTTCTTCGGTGCGGCCCGCAATCTGCTTTTTGCCCTTGAACAACCCGTACTCTGATAATTTCCATCCTTTTTTGATGGCGAGTTCTCGAAGCGCCACGTTGTGCTCTTTGGAGCCGGTGAAGTAGTTAAGCGCAGCCCCGAAACTCGCTGCCGGCACAACACGCACATCCACGTCAAGCCCGTTTTTTAGCCGCACCATGCTTTTGGTCTCGCCGTGAGCGTACACATGCCCCACCTCGGGCATGTTGACGAAAACCTCCATAACTTTCGCTGGCTTGCCGGAAACCACGAGGATGTCGGCATCGCCCACGGTTTCCTGCCTGCGCCGGATGGAGCCAGCAGCGATCGCCCTGGTCACGCCCGGCACAACCTCAAGGCGGGAAACGACTTCGCGAACGGTGGGGAGTACGACCCCGAGCAGGTGCCGGCCGCCTGACTGCCTCAAAAACTCAATGCCGGTAAGTATGTTTGCTTCGGTTTTTGCGCCAAAACCCGCTAGTTTCCGAATTCTGCCCGCTCGGGCTGCGCGTTCGAGATCTGCGAGCGTTCGCACGCGGAGTTTTTGCCACAGTGCCTTTATCATTTTCGGCCCCACGCCCTCGATCGCCGAGAGGCCCCCCACGTCCACCGGAATTTTCTTCTTGAGCGCCTCGTAGTACTTGAGGCGCCCTGTTTTCAAAAGCTCTTCGATTTTCTCGCCAATCCCCTCTCCCACGCCGGGGACTTCCTCAACCGCCTTCAACCCACCGCCAGCATAGATGTCGGCAATGGGCTCGGCGAGGGATTCGATCGCTTGCGCCACTTTCTCGTACGCGCGGGGTTTAAACGGCACCGAATCCATCTCGAGGTAGATCGAGATGTCGGTGAGGATTTGCGCAATCTCGATATTCGAAATCTTGCGGCGCATACTACGAACGCAACACCTGAGCGGCGGCAATCGCTGCCAGAATAACGAAGAAAGCGACTGTCTTTCTCCACGAAAACCGCTCCCTAAGAAAAACTATCGCTGCCAAATATACGAGGAGCGGCTGAACAGAAAAAAGCAAAAGCGTGTGCACGATCCCAAGACGCTGGTAACTAAAGAAAAACAAAATCCATGCCACTGTCGTGAGAATGTTCGTGAGAACGAGGAGCCCAAACGCTCGACCCGAAACCTGACGCACTGCGTTTACGTAAAGCGGACCGAGCACTAGTGCGGCCGCGCCTGAACGCACGAGTTCAAGCGAAACAGGATGCCAAACCGACAACAGTTCCTTGGAAACCACGGCCGCGATCGGAGCTGCCACCAACGACCAGAGCAGGACCGGCCGCGTGTCGCGGGCGAGCTGAAAGTGGCGTTTCTCCCAGTGCGACCAGACGATCGCGAGTGCGGCGATGAGGGCTGGGATGATGAGCGAAAAATTCCGTTCATCAACAAAGACAACTCCAGCCAGAAGAATGGTGGGAACTTTACTTATAAGCCCAATCGTCTCGAGTTCTGCAAGGCCGTCGTGGTCGAGCGCCCGGTAAAAAATGAAGTTATTGAGAACTATGAGCGCAATCGACGCGGCGAGCAACCACCCCAAACGTCCGGCAAAAAACTGCATGTCTAACGGCGGGCGCAGCGCAAGGAAGATCAGCAGCGTAATGGCGAAAATAAGCGGAAAGCTTACCCCAAGGTACGTGCTCTGGGTCACCCGCCGGAACGATAAAACAACTTTGTCGAGCGTAAATGATCCGGCTTGCAAGACCGCAGCGATAATTGGCAGGAAGGCGTTCATGGGCTTACCGCTTTCGGGCCGTCTGCCCGCCGCCCGCAAAAATATCCCTTGATGGCATACGAACAAGCCGAGGCAACGAAGTGGGCTGCTTCGCGAAAAACTTGGAAACGATTAGGTAGCCGAGTCGATACCCCGCCCATCTCGGTATGGCTTTTGTGCCAAAGAACCATTCTGCGTGGTCGTATTTCTTCCGCAGCAAAATAGGAACGGCCTTCTTCCAGATGCGCTCTTCGTTCTTGATACTGGCGACGTACGGAATTTGCCGCTTCGGGCAGAGGGACTGCTCGACAAAACATGCGATGCCCTCGGAAACCAAAGCGTCCAATAGCGTACTCCCCGCACCGACGCTCTGCTCGCGCACAAGGTGCGCAAGTTCGTGGTAAATAGTCGCTGGCACCTCCTCTCTGATGATCCGTTCAATATCTCGTCTTGAGAAATCAACCCTGACCACGATGCCCGACGTTCCTATTGCCTCACCGCCCACACCCAGTTCGGGGATAACGAAAAAGCTTTGCGCCTCAAAAATAGCAAGCTCCACTCGGTTTCGATAACCAAGCTCCGTGCACCCGACTTTCAGAGCGTCCGCCGCAACGCGCCCAATCTTCTTAGTGTATTGTTTCGGGATGCCAATGAGGCACACGCTCCCCGTTTTACCCGTGACGAAAGACATAGAAGTTCAGAACAAACTTGCCTGCTTGGAAAACGTTCCCCGCTCGGCTTCCTCGAAAATCTTGATGGTGCCGTACTCACCGTCGTAGCCGGGCGCGATCGTAAGCCGTCCCTCGCGCACCCGCATCACGCCTTCGGCGATGTCGGCCGAGGCAGCCCGCTCAATGTCATCACGCGAAGCGTCGAGGAGCACCGAAAACTCTGAACCAAGCTGTCGAATGAGATTAAAGTACTCCTCAAACACCTTCTTAGTCGCCTTGCCTTGGCCGAGCGCCCCCGCAATAACCTCGTCGAGCGACACCAAACTTCGGTACGGAATAGTTTTCTCCGGCTTAGCGCCGAGGGGCCGATCCGCAATGGCCTCCACCCGATTCATAACGCCAATCGTAAGCGATTTACCGCACTCGGGGCAGCGGTTCTCGTGCTCTTTTGATTCTTGCGGCGAAAAACGAACTTTGCATAGCCGATGGCCATCGTAGTGGTACTTCCCTTCTTCGGGATAGAACTCAATTGTTTCTTTCAGCTTGAGCGGCGTGCGATTATACGAGCCGTCGGCAAGTTTATTCGGTGAGGCATTTTTGAACGCGTCCATAATCTTCGGGTAATCAACCGTTTCCCCTTCAAGCACATTCGCCTCGCGACCCAACCGCTGCAAACTGTGCGAATCAGAGTTTGAGGTGAGCGCGACCCGATCAAGCTGCTTGAGGCGCCAATTCATGGGTGGGTCGCTACTCAAACCCGTTTCGGCCGCATAAATATACTTCGCCTGACTCCCATAACACTCAGCGAGAGAATCGAATCCGGACATGGACCCGAACACGGAAAACCAAGGGGTCCAGCAATGTGCTGGCACCACCATTGCCTCAGCAGAGACGCCGAGCACAATTTTAGCCAGTTCTTCGGAATCAAGCCCGATAATGGGTCGGCCGTCGGATTTGAGGTTCCCGATCCACGAAAGTTTCGTATTGATTGCTTCAGCCACTTCCAAAGACGGCAGCCAGATGAGGTTGTGCACGCGCCGGACTTTGCCGTTTTTGGAATAGATGTTTGAGATTTCGCCCGTAACGAGAAACCGCATCCGGTCTCGGTCGAGGACAATGTTGCCGTCGGACTTTGGAACGTAGGCGGCTTTAAGACGGTACAAGCCCGGCTCAGCCGGTTCCAGTTTCTCTTTGAGCTCTTTCAACCACGCCGGGTGCGTGAAATCGCCGGTGCCGAGAACTTGAATCCCCTTCATTTGAGCCCACAGGGCCATGTTCTCCGGCACCATGTCTTTCGAAGTGGCACGGGAATATTTGGAATGCAATTGTAGGTCGGCGATAAAACGCATATGCTGGATGGGAAGCATGGGGCCTGCCCCATCATACCCCATGGGAGAGGAGGGCTTCCACATGTTCCGGTTGCAGCCGCCAACGCCCCGGTTCTTTGATCCACTCCCTGCCAGCGCATCCTTCTTGATCGTAGCGCTCGTACTCCTGATCGTAAGCGCGATCCGACAGGTGATCGTGCCACTTGCGCGAGCACTCGATCGCCTAAGGAGACGGTGATGAATGTCGCGCCGCCGTGGCTTGTCCGCACCGTGAATTGGCTCACGGCTCACCTCGGCATAGCCGGCGCCATCATCGGCGTGTGCCTCGTCGGCATGGTGTACGTCTTCCGGAGAAAGTGAACGCCCCGAACCTTTGTTCGGGGCGTTGATCATGCTCCTGTCGATACGCTAGGGATGTGGGGGGCGGGCCGTATACCCCGCGAGGAGCTCGCGGACACGATCGCAGCGGACAGCCACGTTCGTCTCTTGTTCTGCCGGCCCAGTGCGGCCCTGCTCCACATATTCGTGGATTACCCAGACCGCATCAGCGAGCTCTCGCTCGAGCCGGCGCGCCCGCAAGAGCTCGCTGAAGTTGGGAATCGGCAGCATTGAATACTCCTGCTGGTACGCCAAGCTCGCCGCCGCCACGTATTTCGGATCGAGCCGGCGATCGCGATTCGCCGGCACCGAGCTCAAGCAGCGTGCAAGAGTGAACGTCGGATCGCCCCACGCCACCTGCTCGAGATCCACGAACCGACAATGGTCCGCATCCCACAAGGTATTGCCAAGGTGCGCGCCCTTGAAGATGAACACCGAAGGACTTGCGGCGAGCAGCGGCTCGAACCGATCGAGTACCTCCGCCACTCTCACGGCGAGCCCCCGGAGAACGTCAACCCAATAGTTGAGATCGAGCCGCCCCGCGGCTTCCACCCGACGCAAACGGTCATAGGCCCTTGCGATGTGCGGCCGGTAACTCCGCTCGGTCCGGCCCCACAACGTCGGGAACCGCGAACGCGGCACCTGACAGTTGCTCAACCGCCCGATAAGCCTGCTGACTTCAACAATGTGCTCGATCGTGAACCGCCCCTCGTCCTTGAACTTCGAGAGTGGAACGCCGGGCACGAACTCCTGAATGAGCACCGGCAAGCGGAAGCCACGCCGATCCAGTCCATACGGCCGCGGCGCCACCATCCATCCTCCTGTCTGTGCGCCGTCGAGCCACTGCAACAGCCGATACTCTTGCCCCAACGAGAGCCATCTGCGCTTTTTCACTGGACCAGCAGGGTTGATGAACCGAAGCGCCATTGGTACGTCGTGCGCCTTCGCGCAAAACGTCCAGTGATTCCGTTTGTCGCCCACGCTGATCGGCCTCACCGATGCGCCGTCCCACTCCCACCCGAGGGGCTTTCGCCGCATGAGATACTCACGCAGCTCCTCAACCGTCGGTACCGCAGATCCTTCTGTCATGCCATCCTCCTCTATTCCCATGGGTACAGGAACCCGATCCGGTAGCCGCGGTACGAAACGGGCACCGATCCCACCGCCTCGGACTTTGGCGATTCGGCCGAGCGGGTTGCGCAATCGAGGGTAACCCCGCCGGATCCCGCGGAAAATCGATTCCACCGCCCACAGCTAAGACACTGCCATCGCGGATCGTCGTACCCCAGCTTGCTGCCGTCGAGGACCTTCGCCACCCCATGACAGTGGTGGCACTCCACCGATCGGTACTTCGACACTGCCTTATCACGCCGCAACTTGCTCATCGCGAACCCTCCTGTTTCTCGTCTGTGAAAAGGACTGTCACCGTATGCGCATACGGTAAACCTTCGGCAAGAATTAGTCAAGCCCTTGCGAGAACGTTTTCTTGATGCTAGAAACGAACCACAACGCGTACCTTCCACAACCATCATGAGGAGGAACGGCATGGCCACGTTGCGCGTAAGAAAGCGCGGCGCGGCTCAACCGCGCCAACTCGAACTCACGTCAGTGAATCCTCGCGGTCCATGGTTTAACGAACGCCGAGCACTCGAGGTCTTCCGCGCGCTCGATGACTGCTGGAACCATCGCAACGATCCTCTCCGCGGCGGCTTCTACGCGGGCCTCACCCCGCCCCAGCAGATCTACACGCCAGAAGCGCTCCGCGCCGATCCGCTCAAGTTGAGCCAGTACCTGTTCTTCCAAGCGCTCACCATGCGCGGAGGCATCAACAGCGATGACGCGTTTCGCTCAACGCGCATACTCTGGGAACACCATCCGCACCTGTTCGATCCGCACATCGTCGCCG
>CAYPCM010000034.1:0-6237 GCA_964409225.1 uncultured Candidatus Saccharibacteria bacterium | reverse complement strand
CGGGGTCGGCGTTGCCACCACGACTCCGCTTACGCTCTTTCATGTGGCTGGCACCCGCGCCACCTCCACCTTTGATGGCGGGATTGACGTGGGTAACGGCATGATCCGGCATGATTTCGATTCTGGCATCAGCTCAATCGAAAACCTCCAATTGGGCCAGCAGTGGTTCGATGCAGACGCGGGGATTCTCACGTGGGTGGACATGCCGGTTACCGCTTCATCCACCGCCGGCACGGCGCACAGTTACACCGCCAACATTGATGGCAACGCCCTGCTCACGGTTTATTCGGAATCGAACGCCGGCGGCGGCATCCGCAAGAGCGGGGTCGGAGTCGCCACCACCACGCCCTACGGCGTTTTTCAGATCGCGGGCGGCAGCGGCGGGCCGCAGTTCGTGTTGACTGAACCAGGAGCGAGCACCGATCTCAAGCACTGGTACGCTTCCACCACTGCCGGCGTCCTTACGTGGGGCATTATCAATGATGGCCTTTCCACCTTGACCGAACGATTCCGCATCACCAACGCAGGGAACTGGGGTATTGGGCTCACTAATCCTACCTCCACCCTTTCCATCCTCGGAACCTTTTCAGCCACCTCTACAGCTACGGTGGGCAACTTCTTTGCGGCTACCGCCACCTCCCTTACTTCTGGAGACCTATTCAAGTGGGTCATCCCGTCTGCCAGCTTCACCGGAGACGTCTTGCGGGTTCAAACCAATGCTACTACCCCAGTCAACCTGTTTAGACTGGACAATGCCGGCTCCATTATCTCAAGCTCTACCGCTACTACTGCCAACTTCTTTACCGCCAGCGCCACCGCCCTAACTTCTGGAGACCTATTTAGAGGTGTATTAGGCGCCCCCGCCACCGCAGATGCAAACTTCCTCTCGTTCAGCGTGGGCGAAACCCCGAACAACCGCAGATTTGCCCTCAACTCCCAGGGCTCCATCTCCGCCTCAAGTACCGTCACCGGCACCAACTTCTTTAATGTAACCGCCACCGCCCTTACCACCGGAGATCTGTTCAACATTACCGTTCCCGGAGCTGTCTCCGGTGCGGCCTGGACCGGCAATATCCTCACGGTCCAAAACAATACGACCTCCTTGGACGTCACCACTCCGCAGACACTCCTCACCATCTCTTCCACCGGATCTCTTACGATAAACAATGCGACGACCTCGATGACGGTGAAGGGGAGTGTCAACGACGATACCAATCTGAATGCTCCCTATTCCGTCTTCGTTTCCGGCCGATACGCCTATGTGGCGGCAAGCTCCGGCAACCGTCTCACCGTGGTTGACGTGTCCAATCCTTCAAGCCCCACAGTGACAGGTTCAGTCAATGACGGGACCAATCTGAACTTCCCCACCTCCGTCTTCGTTTCCGGCCGATACGCCTATGTGACAGCAGGCGTCGGCGACCGTCTGACCGTGGTTGACATTTCCAATCCCTCCAGCCCCACCGTGGTGGGCTCGGTCAATGCGACCAATCTGGACGGCGCCCAATCCGTCTTCGTTTCCGGCCGATATGCCTATGTGGCGGTAAACGTTGGCGACCGCTTCACCGTGGTTGATATCTCAAATCCCGCAAGCCCCACCGTGGTGGGTTCGGTCTACGACGCGACTAATCTGAATGGCGCCGTCTCCGTTTTCGTTTCCGGCCGATATGCCTATGTGACGGCAGTAAGCAGCGTTAGCCGTCTGACCGTGGTTGACATTTCCAATCCCTCCAGCCCCACCGTGGTGGGCTCGGTCAACGACGCGACCAATCTGGGTAACTCTCGGTCCGTCTTCGTTTCCGGCCGCTACGCCTATGTGGCGGCATACAACAGCAACCGTCTTACCGTGGTTGACGTCTCCAACCCCGCAAGTCCAACCGTGACAGGTTCAGTCAACGACGCGACCAATCTGAACCGTCCCAACGGCGTCTTCGTCTCCGGCCGGTATGCCTATGTGGCATTAGACACTGGCGACCGTCTGACTGCGGTTGACATCTCCAACCCTTCCAGTCCGACCGTGGTGGGTTCGGTCTACGACGCGACTAATCTGAATGGTCCCTACTCCGTCTTCGTCTCGGGCCGCTACGCTTATGTGGCGGCGAACATCGGCAACCGCCTCACCGTCGTCGAACTCCCCGGCATTGACGTGCCCACGGTGTTAACCGGTTCGTTACAGACCACGACTCTGGATACCGATTCCTTTGCCAACATCGGCTCGGATCTGTTCGTGCGCGGCGGGATTGTGGCTGGTCAAGGCGGCATTATGACCAATGGCGGCTTTAGCGTGAGTGCGACCACCACGACCGGTCGCGGCGGCACGTATTTCTCCATCCAGCCCTTCTCCGACTTGGCCGCACCTGGCGCCTCCACTGCCACCTCGACGAACTTCATCAGCGCTTCTTCCACTGTTACGGTCTCCAACTTCTTTGCCGCTACCGCCACCTCCCTTACGTCAGGCAACTTCATGAAGTGGATCGTGCCAACCTCGGGACTCACCGGAGACATCCTCCGTATAGAAGATAACGCCTCCACGCCGAATGTGCTCTTCCGGATTGGCCAGAGCGGGAACGCCACCACCGCCGCCAATTTCACCCTCAACTCCGCCAACTCTTTCATTCAGTGGGCGCCGGCCGCGGCCGGAGATAAACTTTCGCTGCAATCCGGCACCACCACCTTGGCTTCTTTGGACATCGGCGGCACATGGGTGACGAAAGGCCCGCAAACCCCGAACGGCACGCCGGACATCGCGGAAATGATGCCGGTGGCGCCGGAGGTGGAAGCGTTCGATCTCGTGGTCGCTGATCCGGAGAGTCCCGAATACGTGCGGCGCACCAGCACTCCGTATGACCCGAAGATTCTCGGCGTCATTACTTCTGGCGGTTCGGCCATCACGCTTGGCAACACCGGCTTTATTGCCACCGGCGAGGACGTGCGCCGGATGCCCATCGTGCTCGCCGGCCGCATTCCGGTGAAAGTAACCACGGAGAACGGTCCTATTGCCGTGGGCGATCGGCTCACGTCGTCTTCGCAGCCGGGCTACGCAATGAAGGCGACACAGGCCGGGCCGACGGTGGGGGTGGCGCTCGAGCCGTTCAATTGTTCTTCTCTCAACGTCATCCTGAGCGCAAGCGAAGGATCTCGAGATTCTTCGGCTTCGCCTCAGAATGACAACGTAAGCGTGTCGCAGCAGGACGATGGAGCGTGTCAGGGGCAGGCGCTTATCTTCCTCAACGTCGGCTATAACGCGCCTCTAACCGTAAACGCCGCCACCGCCTCCTCTGACGCTGCCGTCATGCCATTGCCGCCGCAAGATTCAATCGTCATTTCCGCAAGCCAGAACTATAACGGACATTCCATATATAACATCGCGGCGCTCTACGGGCTGAACTGGCGCCTTGACGAAGCCGGCAAGCTGATCGCCCGAGAAGTCGAGACCGACGCCCTCACCGTCAAGCGCGCGGCCACCTTCGGTACGACCGAGGAGCGTATCGGACTCACGATCTATGATGAAGCGACCGGCGCGCCCTTCTGTATCAAGGTGAAAGACGGCGAGTTGGTGCGGGAAACAGGGGAGTGCGGCAGCCCAAGCACGTCCGGGCAACCGGCCGTCCCCCCGCAGCCAGAAACGCCGCCTGCGCCCGAAACACCCTCTGCCGAGCCGATTGAGCCAGCGGCAGCGCCTCCCGTTGCCCCAAGCGAGCCCGTAGCGCCCATGGAGCCGTCAGTTCCGCCATCCGCACCCATTGAATCCGCAGCACCTCCCGCAGCGCTGGATGATAATTTTGGATTTCCAATTTTGAATTTCGAGTGAATTTGACAATCGTCATTGTCATTCCGTGCCGCGACACGGAATCCACGATCGTCGTATGGATCCTGGCTTGCGTCAGGATGACACAATGGAGGGTCAGGATGACAATCGTAATCGTCATTCCGGGCTCGACCCGGAATCCACGGCATGAAGCAATATTGTGTTTATATCTTAGCCAGCAGGAAGAACGGAACGTTGTATATCGGGGTTACCTCGGATTTAATCAAAAGAGTGGACCAGCATAAACACAATTTAGTTGATGGATTCACGAAAAAATATAAGGTACACGTTTTGGTTTACTATGAACAAACGGAAAACATAGAGAGCGCCATTACCCGAGAAAAGCAGTTGAAAAACTGGAAGCGCAGATGGAAGATTGAATTGATAGAAAAAACAAATCCCGAATGGAGAGACCTGTATGATGATTTGATATAAAGCTATTTCTCATTCCGGGCCGCGACACGGAATCCACGATAATGGATTCTGACTTGCGTCAGAATGACACAATGGTATGCCAGCTTGTCATTCCGGGCTCGACCCGGAATCCATAAATAGATTCTGGCTTTCGCCAGAATGACATGCTGCGCATGTCACTTTCGTCCGAATGACACAACCACAATTGTCATTCCGTGCCGCGCCTGCCCCGGACTCGATCCGGGGACACGGAATCCACGACCTTGGATCCTGACTTTCGTCAGGATGACATAACTGGATTCTGGCTTTCGTCAGAACTAAAGATTCAAAATTGATGAAAAAGCTTTTTCTCGCATTTTTCCTTGTCTTCCTCGGCGTTTTTCTCTTTGGCAGACACGCCTCTGCTTCCGTTTTAACCCGCGCTCCCAACAGCTTGGGCCTCGTGGGCTACTGGTCCATGAACGACGGCGCCGGCGCCACCGCCACCGACTTTTCCGGCAACAAAAACCACGGCACGCTCACCAACATGGACCCCTCCACCGACTGGTCCAACGGCCGCCTCGGCAAAGCGCTCGATTTTGATGGGAGTGATGATTATGTGAATGCCGGATCAGCTTCCAACTTGGATAATATAACCACAAAAACTGTTAGCGTTTGGGTGAGGCCTGATGCGGGCGGAGACGTTGTAAATAAGGACGACAATCAAGTTTCGCCCAATGGGGGGTGGTACATCAACATCACTACAGGCATTTCCTTCGTGCAGAGATTTAGTTTGTCGCAAGCGTTGTGGCTTAACGGTAGTGGTACTATTACAAGCGGCGTCTGGAACCACGTTGTCATTACCTACAATAAAAGCGCGACAGCCAATAACCCTGCTATGTATATAAATGGCAGTTCGGTGAGTGTAACTAAAATTACCTCCCCATTTGGAACCGCGGATACTGATTCAGCGCGAAGTTTAGTCATCGGCAATAGACCGACTGATACTGCTACAGGGTTCGACGGCCTCATTGACGAAGTCCGCATCTATAACCGGGCGCTCACGGCGGCGGAGGTGGCGGCTTTGTATAAATCTAGTCAAGTGAGCCAGCGCAATCCGAATAACTCCGGCCTCGTGGGCTACTGGTCCTTGAACGACGGCGTGGGCGCCACGGCCACTGATTTCTCCGGCCAGAAAAACCACGGCACGCTCACCAACATGGACCCCTCCACCGACTGGGTGAACGGCCGCCTGGGCAAAGCGTTGGATTTTGATGGGAGTAATGATTATGTGAATGCGGGTGGAACAGTAGTGAGCGGTGTAACTAACAAATTGAGTGTCTCTGCGTGGGTAAGGAACGGTCTGACGAATCAAGGGGAGTTTTTCGTCGGAAACCATCAAATTAACGCAGGGCTATATGATTGGGGTCTATACAACGCGGCGGCGGTTAATGTTTATTCTTTCTTTATAAAAAATACGAGTGAAACGGTAGTAAATTCGAATAGTGTGACATTAGCTGCTGTTAACGTATGGTTTCATGTCGTCGGGGTCTATGATGGCGCAAATACCCGCATCTATATCAATGGAGTGCAGGAGGACTCCGACGCGCAGACCGGGAACGTAAATAATGCGGGGTATAATACGATTTTTGGCGGCGGGTGGAACTCTGTCTATTTCAACGGCCTCATTGACGAAGTCCGCATCTACAACCGCGCGCTGACTGCTGGCGAGGTGAGCGCGCTGTACCGAGCCGGCCAGGTGAGCCAGCGCAATCAGAACCAATCAGGTTTGGTCGGCTACTGGTCCCTGAACGACGGCGCGGGCGCCACCGCCACTGACTTTTCCGGCAACAAGAACCACGGCACGCTCACCAACATGGATCCCTCCACCGAGTGGGTCAACGGCCGCCTGGGCAAGGCGTTAGATTTTGACGGGAGTAATGATTATGTGGGTGTTGGCTCTCCAGCCTCTTTGGACGACATCACGGTAAAAACGGTCGCAGCATGGATATATCCAAGGAGTGCAGGGGAGGCCAGTG
>CAYPCM010000033.1:0-6284 GCA_964409225.1 uncultured Candidatus Saccharibacteria bacterium | reverse complement strand
GCCTGCGACGATGCTCGATAAATCGATATCGTATTCGCCTGCCGTCTTCGCCAAATGGCAAAGAAAGGAGGCCTTGGCTTAAAAACTCACGAAACCGCGTCTGTACGAATATGTCAAGAGTATACCAAAAGCATATTGAGCTGTCAATAGGCCACAATATCCACTATATATTGGGGGACTATAACACCATCAGAAATGTTGAAGCCGCCTCGCTTGAAGCGAAACGGCTTCTGCAATACAGCCGCGGGCAGGCACTTCACGGCATCGGCGGCGTATGGAGGAAGAACTCGACATGCAGCACCTGGAGTTCCCCTCCTTCCATCGGGGTCAGTTCAAGCGTGGCCAAGTAAAGGCGCTGGCCGATACCGCAGTAATACGCACTGTGGATCTTCGCCTGAAAGACAAGCCCCGCCGGCACGTCTGGTCGCATACGCCGCGCGTACGCCACCTTATCCATATACCAGCCCTGCCGTCCCTCACGAGGGACAAAGAGAATCCCGCGGATCCCAGCTCCCACATCGTGAGCGCTCAAAAAGTACGCTTCTTCCCCGTTGTATCCTTCCTGAACCCCCAGCGGAACACCGTGGGTGGGTAGATCGAACTGCTGCTCGACGGACAGGACGGCGATTGCTCCCATGGATCTCCTCCTTTTTTCATCCTTACAGCCAACCCACTCCGATACTACGGGAGCACCCGCATTCTGTCAACGCGGCGGAGCAACACGTTTACCAACATACAACCATCAGCCCATGTCCTTCTTTTTCTCCTCAAACTCTTGCTTCGAAATTTCGCCCTTCGCGTATCGCTCCATCAGAATTTCGTGCGCCGAACTCCGGAGATGCCAGCCGTGCCGCCAGCCGAAGATCACTTTGATCGCCGCGACAATGAGCACGGCCACGAACACCCACCACAGCACCGAAAACAACACCCCAAGCCAACCCCATGCCCCCGAGTAACCATGCATTCCCCACCAGCCGTTGGGCGAGTATCTCCCGCCCATCATTCCGTATGGCCCCCACATCCCCATCATGGGCATAAACCCCCTGCCGGAAACGGGGTAGGCCGCGGAAGGATCGCAACCCGATATGCGCTTACCCATGGCAACGTGCATCTGCTCTTCCCCTTCTTCGCCCATGGCGCTCGTCATCATCTGATTCATTGCGGCGTGCGAATCTCCCATCATGAGCCCCATAAAATACTCCCCCAATACCGCGAAGTCTTCGTTCGAAAGATTCGCGCACGCAACTTGCTTGGCTTGAAATTTCTCCCAGACCGCCTTCCCCTCGGCTTCTTCGCGGGAGGTATGATCGTCCGCGTTGGCTGAACTGTCCACCGAACCCATCATCCCCGGCCCCATGCCTTGCGCAAAGGCACCTCCGGGCGGAATAAGCAGGGTTGCCGAAAGCACGATAGAAAGCAGATGTGGCGTCATGGCTTTGACGTGATTTGATTATTGATACGGGTATACGTGCCTTCAGTGTACCAGAAACCGAGTGGGTATTGGTAGGTTGGCATCGGCGCAGTATGATGGGAGCGCATGCGCGAAACCGCCACTCTCCTCGCGACAACCCCGACGCACACCTTCACGGGCTTACTGCGCTCGGCGCGCTACGCGTTTGGGCCCAACCGCCTGCATTATTGCGGTCCTGACGCGAACGCCGAAATCCTCGCCCACCTGCAGCACGGCGCGGCTGATCCAAATTTGGAATCCCTACTCAAGGGTTTCCGCACCATGTATCCCTATTTGCGCTTGATCGCCGATTCAAACCGCATCCGCGACGCATTTGACGAACGCGTGGTGGAGGCGTACTGGCTGGGAAACGAACTGCTGGAGAACGTGGAAAAACAACAACTGTGGCGGCACCTCATTGAAAAACAGGAGGTAAAAAAACGGATTGGTCCAAAAGAATTTGCTACCGTTGAAGATAAAATCCGGCAGGCCGCGGTGCCGCACCACTCTTTTCACGTTTTGGATATCTGGAAGCGCACTGGGCACCTCGAACGCGAACACGCGCTCGAATCCCTGGATTCCTGCCGCATCAGCTGGGGGACGGTGAGGGCCTCGGACGGCCCTAAAATTATCGTAGAAACCGCACCGCTCAGGCACCTCGAGGGCAAACTGCAGCTTGGCGAGCCGATACAAAAAGCGTTCACGCGCCCGCTCGAAGCCGAAACAGACATCGAACAGTTGAAGGTCGACGACATCGTTTCAATGCACTGGGGAGTGCTGTGCGAAGTCATCACGCCTCGTCAAGCCGCGACCCTCAAGCGATACACGCTAAAGCACCTTGCGCTCGCGAATCAAACCATCTGAACAATCCAATCGCCATCAGTACTGCTTTCCTACACTTTCCTAATTATATCACGTACGTGATATAATTAGGAAAACCAGTTACCATGACGGTTTATATCTTCGGCAATCCTAATCTCCCGGAAGATTCGTTGCCGATTCGGCTACTGCCGAAACTCAAGGCGAAGTTTCCCGATATAGATTTTCAGATCAAAGACCCGAACGAGGACTGGGACATCCCCGAGGAAATGACGGTAATTGACACCGTGGCCGGCATTGACCGCGTAACGGTGTTTTCGGATGTGGATCGCTTCGTAAGCGCCCCGCGGCTCACCCTGCACGATTTCGACCTTGGCTCGTACCTGAAATACCTCAAAAAACTCGGAAAACTCAAAAATATAAAGATCATCGGCGTGCCGCCGACGATGTCGGAAGAACAGGTGTCCGGAGAGCTTGAATCCGTCCTGAAATAAAGTTGGGAGGGGCGAGCATCGCTCGCCCCTCTTGGATCGACGTACGCCCTTCTTCTGTGCGCTATCCGCGCACGAACGCTGCCCTCATGGCGTTCTTCACCTCCCTTCGTTCGGGGGGCCGGCAATCGCCACTGGCGCGCCGCCCACCGGGGCCACTGTAGGACGTTGGAGAACCGGGCCAGTTGAAGGAACGCAATCCGCATGGGTCTGGCTGCCCCTCACGGTGCGTTTTCAGTATACCACACCCTCCAAAACCGACAAACCAAGCGGAGATCCCCGTTCCTCTCAAGGTCCAGAATGCGCCGGAACGAAAACGGTTCTCATACGAGACCCTCCGTCCCTCGCTACAACTCAAGAATGAGATCCCTCGAGTGCGGCCCTCGGGATGGATTGGGAAGAACGTTAACGTTCTTCCCAATCCACCTTCAAGAAGTGCGCCGCACAACTCATGCAGGGATCGTAGACGCGGATGAGTTTTTCAATTTCAAACGCAATTTTGTCTTTCGGCGTCTCGGGTACCAACTCCTGCACAAGCCGATGGATGTCTCCCTCGATATTGATTTGATTTTGCCCCGTTGGCACCACGATCTCACCGTCTTTGACCACCCCGTCCGCACCCACGTGCACTTTGTGGTAGAGCGTGCCGCGGGGCGCTTCAATCACGCCCACGCCAACCGCCTCACGGTACGGCACCTTGATCAAAGGTTCGGGCGCAAACGTACGGGACTCAAGCACCTCGATCGCATCGTCCACGCAGTGCAGAATCTCGATCGCTTGAGCCACGTTGTTCATGAACATATCGGTTGACGGGAACAGATCGAGTGTCGCGCCTAACGTCTCTTTCGTTTTGGGATGGAGTTTATCCTTGGCAAGATTCAAACGCGCCAAGGCACCCACCATGTACGCCTCGCCTTCGTGCTGGTAGGCCGACGCTTGCGAGTACGGCAGCACCACCCGCTCCAAATGCTCGCCAAAATGCTCTTCCGGGATGCACTCGCCCTTGCCGGTCATGATACAGCCCTGCAAATAGCCAAAGCGCGGCCCGGTCGGCACCAACGCCATAAAGTTGGTTTTTCGATCAAAGTGGAAGGGTGCATTCTTGAATACTTCAACGAGCCGCACAACTGCGGGGCGAATCGCCTCGAGCCGACCCACCGCCTCTTTGACGCCTCCCGGTTCGGGAAATCGCAGAAACCCGCCGATCGTTGGATAGACCGCATGCACCGATCTGCCCGCGACGAGCGTCGCGAGGAAATTCCCCTCGGATTTGATATCGAAGCCGTCGTGCAAAAGTTGATGCTGAACCGGATCGTTCTCATCGAGATCAAGGAACGCGTCCTTGCCAAATAGATCCGGCATCACAAACAAATACAGATGCAAGGCGTGGTCGCGGATGTTGAGCCCGTACATCGTGAGGTTGCGCAACGCCATGGTCTGCTCGGTTGGCGTGATGCCAAGCGCCCGCTCGCACGCTTCAATCGAAGCCATCAAATGCGCGTTTGAACACGTGCCACAGATACGCGAGAGCAACTGCGGCAGGGCGGTAATGGGTTTGCCCTTCATCGCTTCGGTGAAAAAGCGCTTGTATTCGGTAATCTTGAAATGCACGTGCTCGACTTTGTTGTCTCTGACCCGCACTTCCAAAGACGCCGAACCTTCCACTTTGGTAATGCGATCGAGATTGAGGTCAAAGGTGTGCATGGTTCGGTTTAGGCATTCGTCGCCGTAAGTTCGCCAACTATCCGATTGACCACCTCCAAAAACCTTTTCGGTTCCATGGGGCAGCCGGGGATTTCGGCATCCACCTTCACCACTTCCGAAACCTTCAACACCTTGGGCAACGCGGCGAAGCGGGCAATGAGGTATTGAATTTCGGCGTTTTGCTCGGGCGTGAACGTATTGCGCTGGCCTGCGGGCATGCCCACGATCGCGCAGGCACCCACGGCGACGAGCTTATGCGAGCGCACGCGGATCTCGCGGAGTTGGTCCTCCTGTTCTTTTGAGGCAATGGCTCCTTCGATGAAGGCAATATCGAATTCATCAAAAGTGTTCTGGGATTTAAAAACCCGCGCATGCCGGAAATCGAAGAGTTTCTTCCATTCTTGCCAGTGATCGTTCATGATCTCGGTCATGACAATCGTGTTATCCTCGCAGCAGGAAAACGAAAACCAACCAAGTTTGATCTTGGGGGTTGTTGGTGTTGAGGTAGTCTGCTGTATGTCTGACGCTTCTGCCATATATTGATAGCTGACAAGAATTCTTAATTCCTAATGTCTAATTCCTAATCAAATCCCAATGACCGAATGATTAAAATTCTGTTTGGTCATTACTGCATTAGGCATTGATTAGAAATTAGGTCAATTCGGAATTAGAAATTTTGCGTCCAAACTAACTTCTTCAGATCGAAATGCGGATCGGCTAATTCCCCTTCGCGTCCAACTACGTTAACGTTCTGCTCGATTATTTTCGAAATGGCACCAAGTTCTGCTGTGCGATTGAGGAGGGTCGCGCCCACCACCTCGCCGTCTTTGACAATGAGCCGCACGTGCCAACCGAGCTCCGGCGCACCGCGCGCAATCACGCGGCGTCCCTGCGCAAGCCGCACATCGCCCACAAAGGCAATAGTAATGCCAAAGCCCTGGGTCGTATAAAACGACACCAGTTTGAATGGTTGCTTTTGACCAACCATGTTGAGCCCCGCAATCTTCCCCTGCATCTGGGCGTTCACCCAATTGCCGAGCTGCACGCGACCGCCCAAAATAATGTCGTTGAACTCCGCGGCGTCCCCGGCAACCCATACGTCGGGGACGCTGGTTTCGAGATATTCGTTGGCGAGGATGCCGCGGCCGACCGCCACGCCCCCGGCCTGCAGCCAGGCGAAGGGGCAGACCGCGCCGATGCCAACGATAATCAATCCGCAAAGAATCTCTGTCCCGTCCTGAAGCGTTACTCCTTCAACCGTTTCACCCCCCCGCACCTCGCTCACTTCCGCATTTCGAAAGATCTTTACCCCGCCTTTTTCCAAAGCCGCTTCGATCATCTGACCGGAGAATTTATCGAGAATCGGCTCCCAGTAATACGACTCGCGGAGAATGAGAGAAACTTCAAGCCCGCCCCTACGCAACATCTCACACATCTCGAAGCTCACAAACCCTCCGCCCACGGCAACCGCCCGCGCGACTTTGACTGATTTCATCGCGGCCATAATGTTTTTGGCGTCATCCAAGGTGCGCAAATAATGAATACCGCGCTTGTCGTGGCCGGCCACACCGCCCCACGTGCGCGCGCAGCCGCCCACGGCAAGCAAAAGCTTTTGGTATCGAAACTCCTCGCCGCTTTTCAGAACGACGAGTTTTTGGGCCGGATCCAGCCGAACCGCCTGCTTCGCCAACAGAAGCTCAATTCGGTTATCGCCGTACCATGCTGGCGACTTTAACCAAATTTGGTCAAACGGAATTTTCTGAAGGAAAAAATTGGGTTTCGAGAGCATGATGCGCGAATAGAACCGGTGCGGCTCGTCT
>CAYPCM010000032.1:0-6366 GCA_964409225.1 uncultured Candidatus Saccharibacteria bacterium | reverse complement strand
AGGGGCCTTTTTAAGTTTGCCGTCGGCGATTGGAGAATCGTCTACGATTTTGAAAGTACTAAGAACCGGATCGTGATCCACCATATAGGCCATCGAAGCAAAATCTACGAGTAGGACGGTTAATGGAGCGGCGTACTTAAGCAATGCAAAACTTCTCCTTCCGCATTACCCATACGGACAAAACCTCCCGGGCGCGCGCCGGGGTTTTTCGTACGCCGCACGGCGAGATTCACACACCCGCTTTCATCCCGGTGGGTACGCACGCGAGCGTGCGCGGGGTGGCGCCTTCGGCACTCGAACAGATCGGCGTCGAAGCCGTACTCGCCAACACCTACCACCTCATGCTCCGGCCGGGCGCAGACGTGGTTGCGAAACTCGGCGGGCTCCACGAATTCATGCGCTGGTCCGGACCAATTATCACCGATTCAGGCGGGTTTCAGGCGTTCAGCTTGGGCGCTGCGATTGAACATGGCGTGGGGAAAATTGCGAATATATTTCCCAGCGAGCCGCCCCGCCGAGCGGGGCGGCTCGCTGTCCAGCCGCCGCGTCGGCCAGCCGAAGGCAATAAAAAATCGTTCGTGCGTATCACTGAAAAAGGCGTCGAGTTTCGCTCGCACCTCGACGGCTCCAAGCATCTGCTAACGCCGGAAAAATCCATCGAAGTTCAAGGAAAACTCGGCGCGGATATTGTCCTTGCCTTCGACGAATGCACGTCTCCCCTCGCTACGCGCGCCTATACCGAACGGGCCATGGAGCGCACCCACCGCTGGGCCGTCCGCTCGCTCGAAGCAAAAACAAAAAGCGATCAGGCGCTCTTCGGCATTGTGCAGGGCGGCGCCCACCGAGACCTCCGTGAAAAAAGCGCGAAGTTCATCGCTTCGCTCCCCTTCTCTGGTTTCGCCATCGGCGGCTCGCTCGGCAAATCCAAACGCGATATGCATCAAATCCTCGACTGGACCATTCCGCTTTTGCCAGAAAACAAACCGCGTCACCTCCTTGGCATTGGCGGGTTCGATGACATTTTAGAAGCCGTGGCGCGGGGCGTGGACTGGTTTGACTGCGTTACGCCAACGCGCCTGGCGCGTCGCCAGGGCACGGTGTTTACAACCGCAGGAGGCCTTGCGCTTACGCAAGCTAAATTCAGACGCGACCGCCGCGTCATCGACCCAAGTTGCACCTGCCCAACCTGCAAAGCCGGCTTCAGCCGCGCTTATCTTCGACACCTGATAACGGCCCAGGAACCACTCGCTATACAACTCGCGACCGTTCATAACCTTGCGGTCATGATGCGCTTTATGTCGGATCTACGCACAGCGATAGCAGAAGGACAGTTTGCCTATTTCAGAAAACGCATGCGTGCCCTAAGTAGACGAATCTAATTTGTGACATCTTCTGGCGATCGCCAGAAGATGTCACAAACTTTTCAAGCCGGCGTCTGTTGACGCCGCTGCCACCATTGCCAAGATTTTTCTATGAGCCACCCAGACGCAAAGCCCACCAGCGCGCCAACGAAAACGTCTGACGGGTAATGCACACCTGCTGCAATCCGCCCCAAACCGACTAGCGTTGCGCCTGCCAAAAGCGCCCAGCCCCAGCGCCTGTTCGCAAACCACAACGAAAAAGCCACGCCAAAGAAAAACGCCGCGTGCCCCGAAGGGAACGACGGCGCATCTTCCCGGTTAAACAACTTAACGATCTCGATAGACGCCATGAACGGGCGTCCGCGGGGGATAAGGAATCTGATGACCGGAACAAACACAAACCGAGACACAAGCCCGGCCATGAGCGCGTTTAAAACCGCTGACCGCGCCACCCTCCAACGCAATACGAGCGCCCCCCCGAGCACCGCCACAAGCACATATGGCAGAACCACGGCCAGACCCACGACAAAACCGGTAAACCCCGAACTTGAACGCGCCAAACCGTTTAGCCAAAGTACGATCGCAGTGTCCATGCTGGTAATCAACTAACGGCCGAGGCCGCGCAAGCGCGGCCGCTCGGGCAGCGCCTCGCGTCTGCCGGAAACAGGCCCGGATTTTTTGCTCCTATCGTCTGCCGGCCGGCCAAAGGGCCTGGCCTGCGGAAAAACTGCGCGCCTAACCGCTTCAATATCCCGCGGCCCAAGCGAATACTGGTAGCGCCGGTCGCTAAGAAGAGAGTAAAGCCCGGCCTCGAACTCTCGGCGCGTAATCCCCTCGGCGCCGTACTGGCTGAACGCTTCGGTAATCGTTCGCTGCTGCCGGGGTCGCAGCGAAAGCTTGCGCAGCGTTTCAGTTAGCTGGCCGACTGTGATGCGGTTGTGACGCGGAAGGCCGGACATCTTGGTTATGAACCCACGCGTACGCTCCGACCGTCGCGCTGTAACTTGCCCGCGGCCAAAAGCTTTATGGCCAACGGCCCCAAACGATCCTCGAGCACGTTTAACTTCTCCCGCAACGTATCGGCCGTCTCGCCTTCGGCCACTGCCAGTGCCTCTTGAAGAATGATGGGGCCAGTGTCAATGCCTGAATCCACAACGAAGTGAATGGTGACGCCAGCCACCTTCACTCCGTATTCTAACGCTGCTACCCAAGCGTTCTCGCCCGAAAAGGCAGGCAGCAGTGACGGATGCACATTGACCACGACGCCACGCCACTGCTCGAAAAAGGTCGGACCGAGTATGAGATCCCAACCAGTCATAAATACAAGCTCGATATTGGCTTCGGTGAGTCGGGTCGCAAGCGCAGTCATGTACTCGGCGCGCAGCCGCGCTTTTGCCTCGACGCTGATCTCCCCGACAGAAATACCCGACTTTTCGCGGTACCAGTCAGTAATACGGAAGTATTCCGCGCTGATGCCGGCCTTCTGCGCTGCGTCAAGCCCGGGGGAATCCTTCTTGTGGCTAAGCACCAGGGCGATTTCGATGCCCGGCTTGCCATGCAAGACGGCGAGTAAGTTCGGGAGACGACTACCGCGGCCAATGAGAAACGCAATCCGCATGGCTCACCTCCTTAAAATGTTAACGAGCATTTCTTTCGACACAGGTCCGGCACGCACAACCCTGGCTGACGATGAAGTGAGGTCGAGCACGGTCGAAGGCGGAGCGTCTTCGAGTCGGCCCAGGTCAAGCACGAGATCCGGTTTGAAAAGCTGATGGCGAAAATCGCCCAGCACTTCGACCGCCGAATGTCGCGGCGGCTCACCAGTTATGTTGGCGCTGGCGCCGACGATGGGCCGACCGAGTTTTTCAACCAGCGCCACCGGCACCGGATGATCTGGCAGGCGCACTCCCACAGTGGGACCGCCCGCGGTCACCGCGGGTGCCACTCGAGAACGCACCGACAAAATCACTATCACCGCTCCGGGCCAAACCTGCTCGAGCGCTCGTTCGGTGCGCTGATCCACGTAGGCAATTGTTTTCGCCATCTCCACAGACGAAACAAACACCGGCACCGGCTTGGCCGGCGGACGGTTTTTGATACGAAACAGACGCCGCACCGCATCGTCGTTCGTCGCATCGGCCGCAAGCCCGTAGACCGTATCAGTCGGCAACACTAAAATTCCGCCCTGCCGCAGCGTCCGCAAGGCCTCGGTCATGCCGACACGATAGGCCTCAGAAGTTACAATGGGTACATGACGCATGAATTCAACTCTACCCCGTTACACTCAAAAAATCTAGCCGGGGCTCTCCTCCCTTCTACGTTTCAAGCCAGCATTATTGAGCCGAAATCGAACCCGAGGTCTACCGAATCCCGCCAGAAACGGAAGAACGGCTGCTCAACGGGCAGCCGTCCACCCCTCGCGGATCGCGAGACGGACCTCCTCCTCAATGCGATCCATCTCGTTCCGGGATGCCTCCACGTTTGCCGCGAGCTTGCCGAG
This sequence comes from uncultured Candidatus Saccharibacteria bacterium, assembly GCA_964409225.1. GTDB lineage: Bacteria > Patescibacteriota > Minisyncoccia > JACPXH01 > JACPXH01 > JACPXH01. The sequence goes on along the minus strand of CAYPCM010000032.1, from coordinate 2,505 downwards.
CCGATCCCGGATACCGCCAATTTGCTCCTGGAGCCGTTCCGCCCGCACCTCGCTGTTGGTACACTCATCCGGCACTACGATTTCCACCACGCACCTCCTCCCTCGCTCGCCGAGCCGACTCGTGACGATGGAAAGAACCTGCGCGTGTATACCACCACAATCCTAGATCTTCTTCCGGACAAGATTCAACAACCGCTTGGGGATATAAACCGATTTTGCCAGCGCCTCGGGTATCACAAATCGTTTAACCCGTTCGCTCTGCCAAGCGGCGGCAAGCGCATCTTTTTCCGTGGCATCTGCCGGCAGCGTGATTCGGTCGCGCACCTTGCCGTCCACCTGCACCACCACCGCCACAAACTCTTCTTCAAGCGCTTTTACGTCGAATGCCGGCCAATGCGTCTCGTGCACGCTGCCTTCCTGTCTCAAAACATTCTGCCATATTTCTTCGCTCACATGCGGCGCGAAGGGTGCTAAAAGCTGCACAAAAGTACGCGCCGCCACTGCCATCGGCTCGCGCGCCAAAACGCCAAAAAACACCATGAGCGCAGAAACGGCGGTATTGAACTGAAACTGGCTTACGTCCTCGCCCGCTTTTTTCACCGCCTGATGCATGGCGCGACGCAACTCTGGCGAGACCTTACCAGAACGAAGTTTCGTTTCCGCAAAAAACCGCCACACCCTGTCCACAAACCGCGCCATGCCCGCAATGCCCTGCGAGCTCCACGGCCCGCCCTTAGACCAATCACCCATGAACGCGAGGTATAGTCGCAGCACGTCCGTGCCGTAGCGCCTCACCAAGTCGTCGGGGCTTACCACATTGCCGCGCGATTTGGACATCTTGTAGTTGTCCTCACCCAGCACTGTGCCTTGATGCCGCAGCGCCAAAAATGGTTCCCGAAACTTTACGTGCCCGAGATCGAAAAGCGCTTTTGTGAAAAAACGCGAATAGAGCAGGTGCAACACTGAATGCTCGGCGCCGCCGATGTACATTTGGACCGGCAGCCACGCGGCAATTTTTTCCGGATCGGCAAAGTGTTTCGAGTTGTGCGAATCAGTATAGCGCAGGTAGTACCACGACGAATCCACAAACGTATCCATGGTGTCGGTCTCACGCCGGGCTGAACCGCCACAGCGTGGACAAACGGTGATCAAGAATTTTTTTGAACGCGCCAGCGGTGATTGCCCATTGCCTGCGGGCTTGAAATTCTTGAGGTTCGGCAACAGCACCGGCAGATTTTTTTCTGGAACTGTAACCCAACCTGGATTTTCTAATTCGCCTTGGCTCAATTTTGAATTTTGTCCCTCGACTCCGCTCGGGATATATCCTGAGCTTGTCGAAGGATTGAATTTTGAATTTTCCGCTAATTTTTTGCACTTCTCACAAAAAATTAGCGGAATGGGCGTGCCCCAATAGCGTTGGCGTGAAATGATCCAGTCACGCAAGCGATACTGTACCATGGCTCTTGCCAAGCCCTGCTCGGCAAGTTTTGCCACAATGAGCCGGCGGGCATCGGCCGAGCTTTTCTCGGAAAATTCACCCGAGCGGATAAGAACGCCGTCTGCCACAAAGGGTTTGGTGAGGCGCCGGTTGGGTTTGAGATCCGGGGTCACCACTTCAACGATCGGAAGTCGCATGGCCTTCGCAAACGCAAAGTCGCGCGCGTCATGGGCCGGGACCGCCATGATGGCGCCGGTGCCGTAACTCGACAGAACATAATCCGAAATCCAAATGGGAATCTTGCCCCCGCTGGCCGGATTGACCGCGTAGGCACCCGTAAACACGCCGGTCTTACCCTTGGCTTCGGCCAGCCGTTCGAGCTCTGTCTTGCGGCGACTCTCCTCCGCATACGCCGCCACCGCTTTCTTTTTTGCCGCCGTCGTAATTTTTCCGACAAGCGGGTGCTCAGGCGCAAGCACCAGGTAGGTCGCGCCAAAGAGCGTGTCGGCGCGTGTGGTAAAAACCTCAATGAATTTCGCGAATTCGCCGTCTTTGGTTGTCGAGATTTTTAATTTTTGATTTGTATTTTTGCTTTTTGATTTTTGATCTTTTATTTCGAATCGTATGATCGCTCCCTCTGATTTTCCAATCCAATTTCGCTGCATCGCCTTGGTTTTTTCCGGCCAGTCGAGCTTGTCCAAGTCCTTAAGCAACCGCTCGGCATACGCGGTAATCTTGAACAGCCACTGCGTGACCTTCTTTTGCACGACCGGCGCGTGACACCGCTCGCAGGCGCCCTCCACCACCTGTTCGTTTGCGAGCACGGTTTTGCACTGCGGGCACCAGTTGGCGGCTACGGCCGCGCGGTATGCCAACCCATGCTTGAAGAATTGCAAAAAGATCCACTGGTTCCAGCGGTAGTATTCGGGTTCGCACGTTACCACCTCACGCGACCAGTCGTAGATCGCGCCCATGGATTTGAGCTGCTCGCGCATCCGCTCGATGTTCCGCATAGTCCACACGCGTGGGTGCAGCCCGCCCTTGATCGCGGCGTTCTCCGCCGGCAA
>CAYPCM010000031.1:0-6398 GCA_964409225.1 uncultured Candidatus Saccharibacteria bacterium | reverse complement strand
GTGAGCGGTCTTGCCATCGGCATTGACACCCTCGCCCACGAAGCGGCGCTTGAATCCGGCGGCAAAACCGTTGCGGTCTTGGGCAGCGGCGTTGACGAAACAAGCGTGTATCCTCCGGAAAACCGCACCCTCGTAAGACGCATCGTTGAAGCAGGCGGAGCCGTCATTTCCGAATTCCCAGAAGGCACCGAGCCCAAACCCTTTCACTTCCCGCAGCGCAACCGCGTGATCGCCGGTTTATCGCGGGGAGTCCTTGTTATCGAAGCACGCGAAAAATCCGGCGCGCTCATTACCGCCAACTTCGCCCTTGAAGAAAACCGAGACGTCTTTGCCGTGCCCGGCCCCATTACCGTCCCTACGTCAGCCGGCCCCAACCGCCTCATCGCATCAGGTGCTCAAGCAATCTTAAACGCAGATGATATACTGGAGGCGTGGCACCTAACCGAACTTCCGCTTCCCACACAAATCAGACGGCCAGACGCCCCGCTCCTCGAATACTTCCCTGCTACACCCATCCACGTTGACGAGCTCGTGCGGTCAAGCGGTTTGGATGTAGCCGAAGTCAATGTTGAACTTGCCAAACTGGAACTTGCCGGCTATATTCGCAATCTGGGAGGAGGAGTATACGCGAAAACATAAACTCGAATTTCCAATTTTGAATTTCTAATCAAACTCGAATGTCCGACTGATGAAACATTTCAAAATTCAGAATTCGAAATTCAAAATTCATTCATGAATCTCGTTATCGTCGAATCCCCAACCAAAGCGAAAACCATCAAGCACTTCTTGGGCCGTGAATTCACGGTTAAATCCTCCTTTGGGCACGTGCGGGATTTGCCACAAAAGAGCTTGGGCGTGGACGTGGAGCACGATTTTGCGCCGAAATACGTTATCTCCAAGAAGGTAAAGCCGGCGGTAGACGAACTGAAAGCGGCGGCCCAGCGCGCGAAAACCATTATCCTCGCCACTGACGAAGACCGCGAGGGCGAAGCCATCGCGTGGCACCTCGTTCAAGCCCTGGGCTTGAACGAGGTCAAAAATCAAAAATCAAAAATCAAAAATAACGTCGAACGCGTCGAGCGAATTGTGTTCCACGAAATCACCAAGGGCGCTATCGAAGAAGCCCTGAAGAACCCGCGCAGCATCAATATGCAGCTGGTGGATGCCCAACAGGCGCGACGAGTCCTGGATCGCCTCGTGGGCTACAAGTTGTCGCCCTTCCTGTGGCGCAAAGTGGCGGCCGGGCTTTCGGCCGGCCGCGTGCAATCCGCCGCAGTGCGGCTCATCGCCGAGCGCGAGCGCGAAATCGGCGAGTTCAAGCCGCAAGAATATTGGTCGGTGGAAGCGCTGCTGCGCAAAGACGACGCGCCGAAGACAGAAGCATTTACCGCGACCATGGCGCGGCGCGACGGCGAGAATCTCGATAAGTTCGCCGTACCCAATGAGACCGAAGCCAAGGCCATCGTAACCGATTTAACTCGCGCAAACTGGAAGGTAACTGCGGTCGAAAAAAAAGAGCTCCGGCGCACCCCGCCTCCGCCCTTTACCACAAGCACCCTGCAACAAGCTGCCGGTCAGCGCCTGCGCCTCGCGGCCCGCGAAACCATGCGGGCAGCCCAAGAACTCTACGAAGGCGTAAAACTGGGAGCAGAAGGCGAAGTGGGCCTGATTACTTACATGCGCACGGACGCGGTGAGTTTATCGCGAGAATTCCTCGCCGCCGCCCATGCTGCTATCGGCCGCCGTTTCGGCCCCCATTACCAACTCGCCCAGCCACGCGTATATAAAACCAAAAGCAAGGGCGCCCAGGAAGCGCACGAAGCGATCCGCCCCACGGATCCAAACCGCGACCCGGACCGCATCAAGCAATTTCTTACGCCGCGACAGTATCGGCTGTACCGACTTATTTGGCAGCGCGCACTAGCTTCGCAGATGCCTGCGGCGATCTTCGATGCCACCACCGCAGACATTGACGCCAACGGGGTCAGCCACCGCTGGACCTTCCGCGCGTCTGGCTCGGTACTCAAATTCGACGGCTTCATGCGTGTCTGGATACTTGCAAGCAAAGACGTGCTGCTTCCGACGCTGGCTGTAAACGATCTGCTCACGCTTGAAGAGCTCTCTCCGAACCAGCACTTCACCGTTCCCCCGCCCCGCTTTACCGAAGCTACACTCGTAAAAACTCTCGAAACAAACGGCATCGGCAGACCCTCGACCTACGCGCCCATCATCTCCACGATCCAAGACCGCGGCTACGTTGAGCGCGACGCCGAACGGTACCTCCGCCCCACGCAGATGGGAACCTTGGTGAACGATCTCCTGGTTGAACACTTCCCGAGGGTGGTGGACATCCAGTTCACCGCCCATATGGAAGATGAACTGGACCAGATTGCTGAGGGCAAAATGCCGTGGGTACCGGTAATCCGCGAATTCTACGGCCCCTTCAAGGAGAACTTGGACGAAAAGTACCAAACCATCTCGAAGGCGAAAATCGCCGAACGTATCCAGACTTTTGCCAACGGCGCGAACGGCGCCGACGGTGCGCCGGCCGAACCGCAGGTCTGCGAAAAATGCGGCAAACCCATGATCGTGAAAATCGGCCGGTTTGGCCCGTTTCTGGCGTGCTCTGGTTTCCCAGAATGCCGAAATGCCAAAACCCTCGCCAAATCCCTCGACATCAAATGCCCGAAATGCGGCACGGGCAACCTCGTGACTAAACGCACGAAGACCAAAAAAACGTTCTACGCCTGCGACCGATACCCCGAGTGCGATTTCGCCCTGTGGGACAAACCCACCGGCGAGCAATGTCCGCAGTGCGGTTCACTCTTAGTGGAAAAACGTGGCAAGAAAATTGCGTGCTCGAATAAGGACTGCAATTACGCCAAGTCGCAGTCGAACAAAACTGAACAAACCGAAGAAAAATAACGCACAAAACGAGAACCGCCGCGCTTTTGTAAGCAAAAGCGCGGCGGCAATGTTCCGATGGGCGGGAGTTGAACCCGACGACCGACCGCGGCATCGGCGGGCTGCCCAGAGATTGTCGGAGAGGGCTCCACGTCTCCCCGTCGGAGGAGGGAGCGCAGCCACTTCGTTTCGATCGGCCGCGGAGGGTTGGCTGCCCTCCAGCGCGACCGCGCGCCACTCCCATCGGAACAAAGAACTTGCAAGGAACTCCCGGGGCGGCGCTTACGGCCTCGCGGCCTTCGATGCGACTCGGGACAAGCTCGGCCGGCGCCGCCCGTTCGGAGCCAATCAATTGGCTCCTTACCCCGCAAGCAATCGCTTGATCAAACGCATCCGCTCGTCGACCGTCGCGTATGAAATCTTGATGAATCCGCGGCCGGCTGGCGTGTGATCAACTTTCACCCGGACACCAAGCGCTTGCGCGAGCTTCACCGCGAGTCTCACCGTCTCGGGATCGCGCAGCTTGCGCGACTTGACCTCTTTAACCTCGCTCCCCAGCATCACGCGCGCCGTCTCTTCTGCTTCGCGCACCGAAAGATTTTGGTTGAGCACGCGCCCAAACAGCACTTTCTGCTGCAACGGTTTTTTTACCATCAAAATCGCCCGCGCATGCCCTTCGGAAATCTGACCTTCGGCCACGCTTTTTTGAATTTCGGCCGGGAGAGTCAAAAGCCGAATAGTGTTGGCCACCGCCACCCGGCTTTTGCCCACGCGCTGGGCCACCTCTTTTTCGAGCAACTTAAATTCATCCAGCAGTCGCCTGAAGGCGCGCGCTTCCTCAAGAGGATTCAAGTCATCGCGCTGGATGTTTTCCACGAGCGAAACCGCCAAACTGTCTTTCGGAGTTACCGCCCGAATTACCACCGGCACCTGTTTCAACCCCGCCAGTTTCGCCGCGCGCAGCCGTCTCTCGCCCGCAATCAGCCGATATTCAACATCAGTACCTGACTCTTTTTCGTGCTCGAGCTTCGAGACGACGAGCGGCTGGATGATCCCGTGTTCGCGGATGGAATCCGCAAGCTCTGCCAGCGCTTCTTTGTTAAAGTCCCTGCGCGGCTGGTCTGGGTTTGGCGTGATTTTGTCAATTTCAATCGCAAAGACCGCATCACCGTGTTCAGCGCGGCTCGCTGCGCGCTTCGCGCGCGCGGGCACTTTCGGCCCGGGCGGCGCTGTCGGCGGCATCGGTTGCGGCGCTTCTGATTTTTTCGGAATTAACGCTGATAGTCCTTTTCCAAGAAATCCGTTGGGCATACCTCAAAACAACTTAAACAAATTATTCAGCGGCGTCGAGACCACGCGCTTGAAACTCCAGTGAGACGACTGCTCCTTAGCCGCATTGCCCTCGACGATCGTGCGCACCTCTTCGGCCAGCTGGCGATACGCGCGGGCGCCATGCGAATCCGGATCAAACTGCAAAATGGTCGCCCCGAAACTGGGAGCTTCGGCTAAGCGCACATTTTGTGGAATCACGGTGTCAAACACGCGGCCCGGAAAATTCCGGCGCACTTCTTTAGCGACCTCTTGATGGAGCTTGTTACGCTTATCATACATCGTAAGCACCACGCCCATCACCTCCACCTTGCGTTCGAGATTTTCGTTGATGAGCTCGATCGTCTTCATCAAATTCCCCAATCCCTCCAGCGCGTAGTACTCGGCCTGCACCGGAATGAGCACGGCGTCTGCCGCCACAATGCCGTTGACCGCCAAGAGCCCTACGGACGGCGGCGGGTCAACAAGAATGTAATCATACCGATCCCGCAGCTTGTTGAGGGCATTCGCCAGCCGAAACTCGCGATTGTCGGCGTTCACCAACTCAACCGTGGCGCCAGCGAGGTCCGGCGCGCCGGGTAAAATCTCCGCGCCAAAGATCGAGGTGGGCCGCACTGCCGCCTGCGGCTCCACTTCACCCGTGATGACGTGATACAGGTGCGGCGTAATTTCAGCCGGCCGCAACCCGAGACCAGACGTTGCGTTCGCCTGCGGGTCCAAATCCACCAAGAGCACCCGCTTTCCCTGCGCCGCAAGGTACGCGGCGAGATTCATCGCCGTCGTGGTCTTGCCAACTCCACCCTTGTTGTTCGCCAGACAGATAATTTTGGCCATTTGACTACTCGTAATCATAGCAGGCGCACGAGTCATTGCAAATAGCCAAAATTTGGCTTGAAAAGGAACAAAAAAGATGATACTCTCTCTTTTAAGAGCCCGGGTGGCGGAACTGGCAGACGCACACGCCTCAAGAGCGTGCGGGAGTAATCCCATGAGAGTTCGACTCTCTCCCCGGGCACCATAACAAAAAGCAATGGATCACGACGAAGAAATCTACTACAAAGAGCTCCACCAAACGGCGAGGCATTATGATACAAAGCTCTGGACTGTCCTAGGGGTTTCCCTAGTTGTAATTGGCTGGCTGGCAACGGGGTTTGATTTTGCCGATTTCGTATCGATCAAAAATATCCTGATCCTATTTACTGCTGGCGTGGTGTCGCATTTGTTGCTGCCAAAATTTATAAAAGAACACGCTCACACTCTTTGGATCCAAAAAAAGATAAACGCATTCGATGACCAAGAGAACAAAAAACCCCAGAAGGCACAGAGTGTCCAGGAAAAGCTCAGGATGAGAAGACCCTTCTTTTCGTTGCCATCGAGACGAACGCTGGATGGAATGTTCTCGACAGAGGATATGATTGCCGAACTGAAAGAACTGAAACAATCTAGAACACCCTACTTTGACAGAATACCTGGCCATGAAAAACTTCTGCAAAAGGAAGTCTCGAAATGGTTCATGTGGCTCATGCGCATAATATCTTGGTCCAGCTTTATGCTCCTTGGAATTATCCTGCTATACGCCTTAATTGAATGTCGCGACCCCAACCTTGTTTTCTTTTTTGAATGCACGAATGAGTTATAATCCTCAAATTGTTTGCCAAATTTCCAAAATCACCTATAGCGACAGAAACTCCCAGGCGCATCGGGCTTTTCGTACGCCGCTTGCATCAGCGACGCTTCCTCCCTACAATGAAACCATGCAAACTCGCCTTTCGGTAAAAAACTTGCCGGGGATTATCCGCCGCGAGGTGCGCAGCACCTTTCGTGAAATGCTGAGCGACCCAGACGCTGGGTTGATTTTACGCACAAGCGCCGTCCAAAAACTCAAGAAGTCCCTGCAAGAGAAAAAACAAGGCCAACTGCGAGAATTCAAGGAAGTCCACAAGAAATACCGGACGCGCTAGGTATGCCGTGGAGTATTTTCTACACTCGATCGGCTGAAGGCGAACTTGGCCGGATAGACAGGGCGGTACGAAAGAGGGTAATCGCAAAAGTCGAGTGGCTGGCAGAGCATTTTGACGACGTCGTCCCGCTACCACTCCACGGCCCATTCAGGGGCCTTTTTAAGTTTGCCGTCGGCGATTGGAGAATCGTCTACGATTTTGAAA
>CAYPCM010000030.1:0-7954 GCA_964409225.1 uncultured Candidatus Saccharibacteria bacterium | reverse complement strand
CCCGGAGGCGGTTACCTAATAAATTTGGCCCGTTCGCGGGAACGGACCAACCAGTAACGACAGTATAAGAGCGCGTGGCCGGCGTGTCAACCCCCCGCCACCATCACAACCGCCGCGCGACGAGCCGCGAAGCGATCGTTCGCTCGTCCAACGACTCGCTCACTCTGTCCTCGCTAGCCGAGCCGCCGCAGTCGCGTCGCGCGGCGTCGCGCAGGCCGAGCGGGCATGGTTCCGAGCGCAGCGAGGAGAGCGAGGCCGAGCGAGAGTGCGGCCCGCACGCTGGGCGGGCCGACACGTCCGTGCGACGCGGCTGCGGCGGCTACCATGCCGGCTAGCTGCGGATGTCGCTCGGGCTCGTCGCGCGGCGGTCACACCCCTCACTTTTCTTCCCAAGAAATCTGATTATACGAATTCCCCACTGGAAAACCCGGCGGCGGGGCGTAAGTGAGATTGGCGTCGTAAGTGGTATCGGTATTGCGATAGCCAGAAACGACTGCTCCGCCGCCTGAAACCCACGACCAGGTCCAGACGCCATTGGTGATAATGCTGCCGTAGACGACGAGCCGATCGAGGATGTTGCCCGGGTAGTAGTACCGCTGGGCGCTACCGTTTTGCGCCAGGACCGCCGCATCAATTTCAAGCTGATCCGGCGAGTAGCGCGGAATTAAAATGTTCTGTTGGGCAATCAAGCCAAGCGCATGCGTACCGTCCTTGGCCACGTAAATGATGTTCCCGCTAATCACAATCGTGGTGCGAGTCGCTGGATTGTCCGGGAAACGACCCGAACCAATTGTGACGTACCCCGAAACAGTGCCATCCACCCACACCTTGTCTTCCACAAAAATGGCGCCGCTTGTCGGGATCGCCCGCGTCTCAATCAATTCCGTCGTCTGGATGTCGTTCGATTCAACGCGAGTGATACCGTTTACGTCCATCCCGATTACCGACGGCCGCAGGCCCGTGACGCGAAAGATGCTGACGGTTCGATCGGCGTTGAGTTGCAGGCGATACCCAACCGTGCCCGAAGGACCAAGATAAATGCCGGAACTTTGCGCCAGGGTCTTTAGATTGGCGAGGTCAATGGTAATGCCGTTAAAATCCTGGGCTGGCACCGGAAATTGCCAAAACGAGGTGGGGCCGCCGTCTCCCCAGATGCCCGGGCGCTCTTGGTTGCCGCAGCCGTGGTGCTGCTTGCAAATATACGTTAGCTTGGCGCTGGTGATGGGCGCATCGTCTGTCCCGTCGAAACGAATGCCGCCGTTCGCGTGCAGTTTTCCATGGACGGCCTCGGTGTCGCCGATCCACACGTCGGTGTTGGTAAGAAAAGCGTAATCAACCAAGGAAGGGAAGCCGACCCGCACCAGTACCGACCTGCGCACTTGTGGGAAGGAAACAGACCAGCCGGTGGAACGAACCTGTACCACGCTTGAGCCAACCGGCGGGGGCGTAATCTCAAGGGAGAACTGGCCAACGAGATTGCCGTCTTTATCGCGATAGTCGTGCAGATACGGACCCGGGCCGCCAGTGCCGTCTTGAAAATCAGCCGAATCGTGCGCCAGATGCCACTTGTAGTAATCGATGCCGGCTTCGGCAATCTGGAGGGCGAGTTCTTTGGCGGCTTTGGCCCTGCCGGCTTGATGCTCGGAGACGGCAAACTGCACAAACCCCCCAATCAAAAACGCGGCGAGCCCCCCGAATATAAGTATCGGCAGAACAATGGCGCCGGTTTGCTTTGAACGACGCATAACTTAGAGATTATCTTTAAGATTTCGGCTGGCGGCGGTAACGCGCATAACGAGTGCTTCGGGTAATGCCGCCGGGTTTTCATCAATCGCTATAGTCATCATCACGTAACGGACTTGAGTATTAACCACCGGAGCTGCGAGCGGCTGCTGGGTGCCGGTGTAGGCGCCGTTGTAATACGCGAAAATTGTCGTGGTGGCCATCTGAGCGACCACCGGTTGAACCGATTCTGTGGCGGGATTATACACGAGCGGTGTGCCGGCTGGTTTGATGACGCCCTTTTTTAAAGTTGTGCCATCAAGAAAATAGCGGATGCGTTCGCGGAAGCTATCCGTGTCAATGTCGGCATAGAAAATGAAGCTGGATGCAGTCGCCGACTCAATGGGGTAAGAACCGATTGACGAAGCAGACGCCTCGCGAAACTCGCGCGCGAATGCTTCAAGGACCCGACGCCCCTCCAGCATGGCTGCGGCCCGCCGCGACAAAAGTCCGCTGGTGCTCACAGTTGAATTAACGAATGCGCCCACCACCATCCCCACCGCAAACAGCACCGCCATCGCGGTCAGAAACTCAACCACGGTTATGCCTTTTTCTTGCCAGAGCCAACGTGATTTCATGGACTCAACACCACTTCAAAAACCGTGTCACCGCTTACATCCACCGAATCGCTAAACGCTTGGTAGCCCGGATAACTGACTGTAAGAGTATAAGAACCGTTGTTGAGATCGGCGAAAAATACCTGTCCGGGCGGAGTACAGCTTGAAGTGAAGGTAATCGCCACATCGGCAATCTCCGGCGTGTTGGTGGCGCTCAAGGTGGAGAGGTTAACGCCGTAGCGCAGATACCGGGCGTTGTTGTGGATGGGATTGATGGTGGTATTGATGACGGTATAAGAAGTGCTGGCGGTGCCGTCTGGCCCCCGGAAATTCCAGGTTTGGTTGTCGTTGTTGGAAGCGATTTGGAAAGCCGCAGAACTGGTGCCGGTTGGCAAGGGCTGGGTGCCGGGAGTCCAAGTGATATTGGTAAAGTTGGTGGGACCCTCGAAATCAACCGTAGAGGAAATTAGCGCCCCGGGCGTCTGGTACTCGCCGCCGAAAGAACGCAAACGGATGCTGCCGCCCGGACCAGGCCCGGAACTCGTTACGTCCACGTCGCCGTTGTCGCTCCAGTATCGGCTCGTGTCCATGAATGTCGCCTGACCGGCTCCGCCTGACCAATCGGTCTGGCGAACATAGCCCTTGCCGGTTTCCAGCGTTTCGTCAAACAACCCGCGCTGCAGACGCACCTGCGCCCCGGGCAAGGGCAAACCAGTAGCGCTGTCGCGCACGTGCACGCGCAGCGAACTGGCCGTATTCGGCACGAGGACCAACGTAACGTCCTGGGTGGAATTGGGCGCAAGGTTAACCGGCAAAAGCGGGATGGTGCCCGCGATGTCGTAGATGCTGCCGGCTACGCTCAAGGCATACGAATCCCACTCCAAGTTTTCGAGCGTCACCCGGCCGGTGGGCCCGGTGACCGGCGCACTTACGGTCTTCGCCACGTTCGGATTCGCCCCGATAAGTTTAGCGCCCTCAAGGTATACTGTCGTATTCCCCAGCCCTTGGCAGAGCTGGTTTACTGTGGCGAGATTTATCGTGCTCACCAGATCAATGGCAAAACTGATTTCGGTAATCGTCTGGGCCGCCACGGTCGCGTGGGGTTTCAGTGGATTTGGGTTTCCGGGCTCACCCGGCGGCAGGGTGCGGTCCGACGAATATCCGGATTTCGTGGCCGTGATCTCATAGCGTTCAACCGAGGGCGGAATGTCAACGATCTGGAGTTTACCCGAGTTATCGGTCGTGTCGGTAAAATCAATCGCCGGCGCCACGGTTGAGTTTTGAATGCGCACCGTCGCTTGCGGCACGGGCTGGCCGTTCGCATCAAAAACATTGATAAACAAAGCGCCGTTGGCAGACGCGCCCTCCACCCCGCGCGGCACCACATTTGTCGTGAGTAAAATCGGCGGATTCGCGGGACAAACGCCGCAACTCACTCGAACTTCGATACGCTTATAGTCAGCCGGCGCAGTGTCTTGGGGCTTGCCCGGGATGGTGCCGCCGACATCACCGTCAAAGGGATCGTCAATATTGCGCACCACGGTCGTAAGGGTAAACACGATGCCATCGCGGTTGACCACTTCGGTGGGCGCAAGTACTCCGGCAGGCACGCCACCACTCACCCCCACGTCAGCAAACGACAGGTTTCTGGCAAATTCTGTACGCTCCTGGGCCAATTGCAGCGCCACAACCATGGCGCGGTTTTGCGCGTTGAGCCGGATCAAAAAAATATAAGCGCCGTAGATGCCGGCGGCGATAATCGCAAAAATGCCGATGCCGATAAGCACTTCCACCAGCATCATCGCGCGCTCACTGCGGCGCGGCTGGAATAAAATCATCCTCATAGCGGGCTTGGCCACTGAATAATTGTGCGACCAACTCATAACCACGTGCCGAAATATACTCCCGAAACCAAACCACAACCTCTACTTATCTGACAGTGACGTAATTGAAATAGTGAAATCTAAAAACAGCTCCTTCCAGTACAGTATATCACGTCATATCACATCGAATGACAAACGTTATCCACACTGCGTTAGGCCCCTATTGCTGCCGGCCAATGGCGCACCGCTTCTCCATCTATTGCCGCCACGTCTATCTGCACCGGTTTGCCCTGCCACATCGGATGAGACGCGACATATCGCAGCGTCAAATATCGAAGCTGCTGAATTTTCCGCGCCGTTATATTCGCTTCTGCCGGGAAATCTTCCGTGCTTCGGGCGCGCGATTTAACCTCGACGATAACGAGCGTGCCGCGCTTTTCGCAAACGAGATCCAACTCTCCCTTACCCCGGTGCGGCCGCCAGTTGGCTTCTATAAGCCGATACCCTTTCGTGCGCAAAAACGCCGCGGCGATCTGTTCGCCGCGGCGGCCAATGAGTTGTTTCTGGGTTTGGGACATGGGAATCGATGGTGGGGGTCGGCCGCCGGTGCTCCCGAAGCGACATCCGCAGCCGGCGGGCATGGTGGCCGCCGCAGCCGTGTCTCGCGACCGCAGTCGGCCTGGCTGGGGCTGGAGCGGAACGGTTATCAGGCCGCTGCTCTCGCTCGCCGCGCCTTAGGTTCTTTAATGCCACAGCTGCTATTTCATGGGCGCGGTTCCGCGACGTCGCTCGAACGGCATGCGGCGGCCCCGCCGGCGAGGGTGAGGGGCCAACTGCTTGGCTCCGAACGGGCGGCGCCGGCCGAGCTTGTCCCGAGTCGCTGCGAGGGACGCGAGGCCGAGTGCGCCGCCCCGGAGCATTCCTTGATTGCGAGTCGCTGGACGAGCGAACGATCGCTGAGGGAGCGACGGCGGCCGGTCCTCCCCGAGTAAATGTTGAGCTATGCCCCAAACCGCCGTTCGCGGCGCGAGTACTCTTCGATCGCGGCCCGGAATTCTTTGGCGCCGAAGTCGGGATAGAGTTTCTCGGTAAAATACAGTTGCGCATTCGCGCAATCCCACATCATGAACCCGGCTGACCAGTGCGGCTCGCCGCCGGTACGAATAACAAGATCCACCGGCGGCAAGTCGCGCGTGTAGAGGTTGGCCTTTAAAAGGGCCGGCGTGACGGCCACCGCGGCTCCTCCACCTGACGCCCGCGTGGTAGTTGCGCGAGCATTCTCAAGGACGGACTCAACTGCCCGGAGCATCTCGGTCTGGCCGTCATAAGCCATGAAAAAGTTGAGGTTGTGCCGCCCATACGCTTTCGTGGCGGCCATGGTTTTTTCAAACACGCGGCAGACGTCATCCGGAAACAGTCGAGGCCATTCCCCCAAGATGTTCACCCGAGCTTTGTTATCGTGGATTTCTTTGGCTACAGCGAGACGCGCAAACTCTCTTTTAAAAATGCCGAGGAGGTGCTTAACTTCTCCCGCCTCACGCTTGGTGATATTATCCGCAGATGACGCCCAAAACGAAAAATTGGGCACCCGGAGCTTGAGCGCCTCCTTCAGATTTTCTTGCAGTTTTCCCGCACCGTAACGATGACCCATCCAACCCGGCAATCCGCGCTTTTTCGCCCAGCGCCGATTGCCATCGGGAATGATGGCAACGTGGTTGGGAACTTTCAGATTGGTTTCTGCTTGAGATTTAGCGGACATTGCAAATGCGTTCGTCATTATACCGATGGACGGAATATGAGGCAAGATGTGACTGACGGATGCGCGAATCGCGCGGGGAACAGCTGCGCCGCGGCCAGAGGCCGCGGCGCACGAGAACAACGTATTCAGATGGCAGACTTAATCGTAACCCCTCCATCCACCACAATCTGCTGGCCGGTGATGTAGCTCGCTCCATCCGAGGCGAGAAACACAACGACCCTTGCCACCTCCTCGGGCGTGCCGCACCGGCCAAGCGGGATCTTTCGGCCAAGCGTGGCCGCTCCGGCTTCGCCAAGCCCCTGGGTGATGCCGGTCGGATATATCGCGCCGGGCGCTACGGCATTCACCCTGATTCCGTGGGGTGCAACGTCGAGTGCCAGAGAACGCATGAACCCGAGAAGTGCGTGCTTGGAGGCGTCATAGGCCGCATTGCGCGGCCACGCCTGGAGCGTGTGCACTGAGGTGATAAAGATGATGGAGCTGCCCATGGGCATCACGGGCAGCATGTAGTGAGTGGCGTGGATTGCGCCGAGCAGGTTCGTGCGGATCACGCGCTCCAGCGCTTCGTAATCTGGCGAGTCGCCATCGTGCTGCGCCAGCACCGAGAACGGCTCTTCAATGCCAGCGTTACACACAAGCACGTCCACCGTGTCGGTGAATGGGCCGAAGGCCGTAGAAACGACCATGTCGTACACCTGCTGTCGCTCCCCGACATCAAGTCGGAACCATCCGATGCGCGCCTCCGGCTGTAGATGCAGGCTGTCGGGCCGAGCCGCCTTATCGAGAAGCGCAATCCTCGCCCCTTGTGCAAAAAACTCCTTTACTATAGCAAGTCCAATCCCGCTCGCCCCGCCGGTTACCACCACGTGCTTTCCTCCAAAAGAACGCATTGGCTTCCTCCTATCCTTCGAGTTACCCCGACCAACCGCTCAACTCACGCCTCAATCTCTTTACCAAATCTACGAGAAGCCGTCAAGCGCCAACTATCAAGCTCATCCGCCGCGGCCCACTGGGCCGCGGCGGATGCTGTTGGTGGACCTAGGGAGAATTGGACTCCCGTCTCCGCAATGCGAATGCGGCGCACTGCCACTGTGCTATAGGCCCAAAAATCATGTCGGGGATGCGGGAGTCGAACCCGCCACCTCACGGTCCCGAACCGTGCGTGCTACCGCTGCACCAATCCCCGTCCTCACTGCACCCAGTGCTTCTTTTTTATTTCGGCGACCGCCCCTGCCTCGAACTCCTCCACTTTCCCCTGCCCTGCTTGAGCAAGTTTTTGGAGGTCTGAATCGGCACGTTGACCGAGTTCTGTAATGCGCGCTTCCAAGTATTCTTTTTTGTTCTTTTTTGGTTCATCAAGCACTTCGTCCATTAAGGCCTTTAATAGTAAGCCGACCTTTGGGCTGGGGTCAATCTTCAAAATCCGCATCACGTCATCGCCTCTGACTTTGAGCATTCCGACGGTCAAGGGATCGCGCGAAACCTTATCGATTAAAAACTGCAGATGCCGGAGCTTGTAGGGCATGGCTTTGGGTACGCCTGAACCCTTGCGGTCGGCAGTGCGCAGCTTGATCAAATCGTCAATGTTTTCAGGCCCCACTTTGCGCAAAAGCCGCCTCACCCCGGCCTCGGTCACCTCGTCAACGTTATAATAAAACAGGTGATAGCGAACTAAATGCGTAACCCGCTCCGCTACCGCCTTAGAAAACTTAAGGCGCAGAAGCGCCGTCTTGGTCATGCGCGCGCCCACAACCTCATGGCCGTAAAATGTTGAATTCGGCCCTTCGCCCTGCTTGGTTTTGGGCTTGCCGATATCGTGCAAAAGCGAAGCCAGGCGCACTTCAAAATCGTACTTGGCCTCGGCAGCGTACGCGAGCGAATTGATCGAATGTTCAAACACCGGGTAAATATGGTGCTTGTTTTGGCCTACCCCAATGCCTTCGGCCAACTCCGGCAATACGTATTCCAGAAGACCGAGGTCTTTTAGGAGCACAAACCCAGGCGCTGGCTTTTCTGCCATAACGAGCTTCGCC
>CAYPCM010000029.1:0-8545 GCA_964409225.1 uncultured Candidatus Saccharibacteria bacterium | reverse complement strand
GGCTTCGAGACATCAACGACGCGTTTGCCCCGGACGACGCTTCGTCTTGCGGGTTAACAAAGGACTACGTTCGTGGCCTTCGACGACACGCCTCGCGGAGGTTTCGAGCGGAAGATGTTCCAGGGGAACTGGAAATGCTCCCAATGCGGAGCAGACATTACCGAGCTCCCCTTCGAGCCGTCCGGTGATCGCCCGATTTATTGTCGGGATTGTCATCGCCAGCGGCGCGACGCCTTCCGCCGGAACTACCGGTAAGGACTGTTACTCCCCGCCTTTTCAGGCGGGGAGTAACTTTTTGACGCTTCTAAATGAATCCACACTCGTCCATCGAGACAGCCACGTTTTTTTGGTATACTGGATCCTGAATGACGAATGTCTAATGTCGAATGGCGAAACGATGAGTAGAAACCAGGTCCGCCTTTTGTTACCCATTGTCCTCGGTGTGGTCGTCGGGGCGTTGTTCGTTGTCGCCGTCGCGCCGGGTGTTTCGGCCCACACTTGGCGGGCAGGCGAGTCCATTGTGCCGCAATGCAGCACGAATTGGGATGCGACCACGGCGCGCTTTACCAACCCCTGCACGCTTTGCGATTTGCTGGATCTCGTGGCGCACATTGTGAACTTTATCATTTGGACGGCCTTCGCGGTCGCGGGAATCCTGGTCGTAGTCGCCGGATTTATCATCCTTACCGCCGAGAGCAGCGGCCGTGAGAAATTCGGCAAGGAGATGATTACGAAGGTGATCATAGGCATCGTGATCATGCTCCTTTCGTACTTGATTGTTATGGTCATCCTGTGGGTTTTGCTGCCCAACCCGACCGCTCCGAACACGCGCGCCCAGTTTCGGATCGGCGTGGGCGGGTTTGAGATTCAGTGCAATCCGGCGGTAAGGTCCGGCACCAGCACGGGTTCCGGAACTGGCGGCAGACCCCCGGAGATCTCGCCTCCCGTGCTCCCCGGGCCCGGGACGGGAGCTGTGGATGTTAATCGCTGGTGCCCCGGTACGCTCGCGGAGCGCGAGCAGCGAGTCTGCGGGCGGGTGAACGCCGGCGTTCCCGGCGCAACCATCGAGCGGTGTCTTACCGAGCTTCGGACGGCGAACCCAGTTCCGAAATTGTTGCTTGCCATTATCGAGAAAGAGAGCGGCGGATTTCCCGGAACGGAGAACGAGGTGTTTAACATTACGGAAGGGAGGAGGGTGTTAAGCTGTGGCGTTGCCCAGTTGAGCACAGCGACGGCGCGCGACGTAGGCAGGCGGTTGGGGATTGGCGGGATTCCGGACGTGAACGATCGCGACACGTGCGAATGGCTCAAATCGAATCCGATCGAGAGTATCCAGATGGCAGGGAAGCTCCTGCAAGAGCGTGCGATCGAGGCGGTCAACACGAGCATTCGGAACGGTTACGCCTTGAGCGGGCCCGAAGTTTCCGCTGCGGCGTATAACGGCGGGCCGCGCGCAAATGACCCAAGCCGCAACTGCACGCCGACCGAAACGCCGGACACCTGCCGGGTCAACCCGGATGGGAAAAAGGTTCCCCGTTGGGCATGTCCTTTTGATAAGCCGACAGGCGGTTCATGTGTGGACAACGAGGGGTACTCTGTAACCCGCGATTACGTCGCGATCGTATCTACCTGCGCCGCGAGGCCGTAGCGTAGTTGACACACATACTTGGCGGGAGTATATTCCTAGTGAAGCACTAGGATATTATTTATTATGGCGGAAAAACGATCTTTCCTGCAGTTAACTACGCGCGGCCATTACGGGCTTCTGTTAGTCGCCTATTTTGCCGAACGCGCCACCAGCCAGTCGCCAGTCGTGCTTCACGAAGCCGCGGTGCGGCTGCATCTGCCGTACAAATATCTCGAGGAGATTGCCGGTTTGCTGCGCGACGCCGGCATCCTGAAAGCGGTCCGTGGCCCGAAGGGCGGCTACCGGCTCGCTCACCCGCCCGAGGCAATCTCGGCGCGCGAAGTAATCGAAGCGCTGGAGGGGCCGATTGCGCTCGTCGAGTGTCTTGCTTCGTCAGCCGGCGAACAGTTCCCGTGTCGTTTTGTGGAGCCGGTGCGCTGCGCACCACGCCGATTGCTTGGCCGGTTGCAAAGTGCCGTGGCGTCCGCACTAGATGGGGTAACACTCAGAGATTTTGTGGCCACTACCCGCCCACCCGCCTCGTAGTCGAAACGTTACTGTGAGGTCATCTCAAAATTAGTTCACGCCATTATTGTTCGAGCTTGTCGAGAACAATAACTGCTTACATAAAGGCGTCTTCTCGACTTCGCTCGAAGAATAACGCCCCTTTTGAGAATTTTGAGATGACCTCTATATATTGATTCATAGATTTGGCATGGCAAAAATAACCAACGATTCCGCAGCCCGAACGTTCTCGATCCAAAACCTTACCGTCTCGGTTGAGGGGAGGACAATTTTGCACAGCGTTTCGCTCGAACTCAAAAAAGGCGAGGTGCATGTCTTGATGGGTCCGAACGGGTCGGGCAAGTCAACGTTGGCGTACGCGCTCATGGGGCACCCTCGCTACAAGATGGAGCGCGGTCGCGCCATGTTTAAAGGGAAAAACATTTTGAAACTTGCGCCGGATGAACGCGCACGGCTCGGGCTTTTTCTTTCTTTTCAGCAGCCGGTGGCGGTGTCGGGGCTTGTAACCATTGATTTTCTGCGTTCGGCGCACACGGCGCGGTTTGGCGGCAACCCAAATAAGCCCACCCCGCTTTTTGCAGTAAAGCGCGCCGCCGCGGTCGAGATGGCGCAGCTTGCCATGCCGGAGGAGTTTTTGTTGCGTGCGCTCAATGAAGGATTTTCTGGCGGCGAGCGGAAAAAATCCGAGGTGCTGCAGATGGCGGTGCTTAAGCCCGAGTTTGTGATTCTGGACGAAGCCGACACTGGTCTTGACGTCTCGGCTCTCAAGATCGTAGCCAGGCGCGTTCAGGCCGAGATCGGTTCTGGAACGGGAGCGCTTGTGATTACGCATTTCCCGCGGATTTTGAGATATCTCAAACCTACCAAAGTGCATGTGATGATGGCGGGGCGGATTGTGAAGAGCGGTGGTCCAAACTTGGCTCATCAGATCGAGCAGCGTGGCTATGAACACTTCGCGGGTCAAGCGAAATCAAAAATCAAAAGTCAAAAATCAAAATGACAAATCAAAATTCAAAAATGGTTGCGGCGACGCCACGCTCTTCCAAACTCGATTTTGGTCCCTACAAGTACGGTTTTTACGATCGCACCGAGTATGCCTTCGCCGGAAAAGCGGGTTTGAGTCGTCGTGTCGTTGAGGAAATCTCATCGCTCAAAGGCGAGCCGGCTTGGATGCGTGATTTTCGCCTCAAGGCCTACGATATATTTCAGGGCAAGGTCATGCCCACATGGGGCGCTGATCTTTCTGGAATCGACTTCAACAAGATTCGCTACTTTATGCGTGCAACCGACTTCAAGGCGCGCACGTGGGCGGAGGTGCCGAAAACCATCAAAGACACGTTCGATAAGCTCGGTGTGCCGGAAGCCGAACGCAAGTTCTTTGCCGGGGTTGCGGCGCAGTATGACGCCGAGGTGGTCTACCACAACATGCGCAAAGAGTGGGAAGCGCAGGGCGTTATTTTCGTAGATACCGACACCGCCCTTCAAAAATACCCCGACATCGTGAAAAAGTATTTTGGCACGATCGTGCCGCCGGCTGACAACAAGTTTGCCGCACTTAATTCGGCGGTGTGGTCTGGCGGGAGTTTCGTGTACGTGCCGGCTGGAGTGCAGGTCAAAACACCGCTCCAGGCCTATTTTCGCATCAACGCGCGTAACGTGGGTCAGTTTGAGCGCACGCTCATCATTGCGGAAGAGGGGAGTTTCGTTTCGTATCTTGAAGGATGCACCGCTCCCGTCTACACGACCGATTCACTCCATAGCGCAGTGGTTGAGATTATCGCTAAGAAGGGCGCGCGGGTGCGTTACACCACCGTCCAGAACTGGTCGAACAATGTCTATAACCTCGTTACGAAACGCGCCTTCGCCTATGAGGATGCGATTATGGAGTGGGTGGACGGGAATCTGGGGTCAAAAATCACGATGAAATTTCCGAGTGTCTTTATGATGGGGCGGGGCGCCAAAGCTGACATCCTCTCGATTGCGTTCGCGGGCCGCGGTCAGCACCAAGATGCTGGCGGGAAGGTGATGCATTTGGCGTCTGATACCACCTCGCAGATCATCTCAAAATCCATTGCGCGAGACGGCGGGAGGACTTCGTACCGCGGCATGGTGAAGGTGGTTCGCGGTGCGGAACGCGCCAAATCCAAGGTCAAATGCGACGCGCTCATCCTTGATCCGCGTTCCCGATCCGACACGTACCCCGCGATTGACGTTGACGAAGACAACGCGGTGGTCGAGCACGAGGCCACCGCCTCGCGCCTCAACGAAGAGCAGCTGTTTTACCTGCAGTCGCGGGGGCTGCCCGAGGCCGCGGCAGCAACCCTCATTGTCTCTGGCTTCATTGAACCGTTTGTGAAAGAACTGCCGCTCGATTATGCGGTTGAGATGAATAAACTTATCCAGCTCCAAATGGAGGGAAGTGTCGGCTAAAAATCTGAATTTCTAATGTCGAATTTCGAATCAATTTTGAAATTCGAATTTGATTCAAAATTGAAAATTGAAAATTCAAAATTTAAGAACCCCGTCTATCCCACCCTCCGTTTCGCAGCCGATGGTCCCGAGGTGTTCTTGCCGCCTGCGGCAATGACGAAGCTCGGTCGGGGCATTATTCCAGGAGCAGCCGGCACGCTCATCATTCCCTCAAGCGATCGGTTTGCCGCGCTGCACTACCGGCACTTGGGCGAGGTTACGGTGCTCAACATTAAGGCAGGCGAGCGCAAAACCGATCCACTCCGCATTGCACCGAAGTCCCCTGTCTCGCATCTCGTGATTCGGCTCGGCCGCAATGCCGAAGCGACTGTGGTTGAAATGCCGGATTCGTTTGGGGTTGCCTCTCGCTATACGGAGATTATCCTTGAAGCGGGAGCGATTCTTCGCCTCGTGGCGCTGCGACAAAACGAGGGTGGGAGTTGCCGGGTGGAACGCAAGCTCTCAAGCGTGGGGACAAACGCCAAGCTCTCATATGAGTGGGCAATTTCTGGCGGCAGCCACAGTTATTTTGCTTTCGATGCCGACTTGACCGGTCGCGGTAGCCGCGCCGATTTAGCTGGCGCGTTTTTGCTGCGGGACGGTGAGATGATATTGCATTCAAAGGTGCACCACCGCGCGCCGGAGACCGCAAGCCGGAATGAATCGCGGGGTGTGGTGCAAAGCGGCGGCCGCGCAGTATTCCGAGGCATGATCAAGATTGATCGCGCGGCGCGAGGCGCTGACGCGCATCTGAGCCAGCGCACGCTACTCATCGGCGACCAAGCGTTCGCCAAGTCGCTGCCCGAACTCGAGATTGACCAAAGCGATGTGAAAGCCGGCCATGCAGCCACGGTTTCCACGCTCGACGAGGAAGTGATGTTTTACCTCGCGACCCGCGGGATCGGTCGAACGCATGCGGAAAAGCTCGTCGCGGATGGATTCTTAAACTCGCTGGTCGAGTATTTCCCTCAGCCGCAGGTCGTCAGAGAGATGTTTGGTCTCGTGGAACCGCACCACTCTAATGTATTAATACATTAGAGTGGTGGTGAATGTTATGAATCCGCAGCTTCGCAGAGATTTTCCTATTCTTAACCGCCGCGTCCATGGCCGGCTGTTGATCTATCTCGACAACGCCGCCACCACCCAGAAGCCGGCGCGCGTGCTTGATGCGGAACGGCGTTACTACGAGACGACGAATGCGAATGTGCATCGCGCGATCCATGCGCTCGGCGAAGAGGCGACCGCGATGCTCGAATCGTCGCGTGAGACCGTGGCGCAGTTCATCAACGCAGCTGATCCGAGCGAAGTCGTGTTCGTGCGCAACACAACCGAAGCGCTCAACGCAATTGCCTTCGGCCTTGCGCCGTTGGTGGCAGCGGGAGATACGGTGGCGGCCTCACTCATGGAGCATCATTCGAACTTTTTGCCGTGGCAGCGGCTGGCCGCGCAGCAAAAGGCGCGGTTTGTCGTGATGCCGCTTACGGCAGAAGGCGTGCTTGATCTCCTGAAGCTCCGAAAGCTCTTGGCAACCGAGCGGGTGCGCGTGCTTGCGCTCGCGCACGTTTCAAACGTGTTGGGCTCCATTAATCCCATCGCGAATATCGCGAAACTCTGTAAAAAGTCCGGCGTCATACTTGTCGTTGACGGCGCCCAAGCGGCGGGGCACATGCCGGTGGATGTCCAAAAACTCGGGTGCGACTTCTATGCGTTTTCCGGCCACAAGATGTACGGCCCCATGGGAATTGGCGCTTTGTGGGGCCGAGCCGAGCTGCTTGACCGGATGGAGCCGATGCTGGTGGGGGGCGAGATGGTAAAAACAATTCCGACTCGCCAGGGCGAGCCCGTCACACCGTCGTCATTGCGAGGAGCGGAGCGACGAAGCAATCCCGTACTGCCGCGGTCGGTCGAGTACCTCGCTCCTCTCTGGAGCGATCTGCCGTGGAAATTCGAAGCCGGTACGCCAAACGTGGCAGGCGCGGTGGGGTTGGCCGAGGCGTGTCTGTTTCTTGATCGCATCGGTCGGTCCAATCTCCGGAAGCACGATATTGCGCTTACGCAGCTTGCGCTCAAGGGGCTCGCCGCCATTCCTGGCGTTACGATCTTCGGGCCGCGGCGCGCAGAAGATCGCGGTGGGCTCGTGGCGTTTTCGGTTGCCGGTGTTCACCCGCACGATGTTTCGCAGCTTTTGGACGAGCAGGGTATTGCGGCACGCAGCGGCCATCACTGCGCCGAGCCTCTGCATCGCGCGCTCGGCGTTCCGGCCACGACCCGCGTAAGCTTTGGGGTCTATAATACCCCGACAGAAATCCGGAAGTTTGCGAGAGCATTGGAGCAAGTGGGTAGAATGTTTTTTCGCTCGCGGAATATGCAGAGGCAGTTCAAAGTGACGGCAAATTTTTGAATTTTGATTTGTATTTTTGCTTTTTGATATTTGCTTTTTGATATGGATTCCACCCTCTATCGCCGTGAGCTCCTCGATCACGCCCAAAACCCGCGCAATTACGGCGCGGTCAAGTATCCGCATTTTGAGGCCGAGGATGCAAACGTTTTTTGCGGCGATCGTATTCGGATGACCGGCACGCTCACGAAAGAGGGCAAAATCGCCGAACTACGTTTTGAAGGCGAAGGGTGCGCGATCAGCCAAGCCGCTGCTTCCATCCTGACCGACTACGCAAAAGGCAAGGTCTTCGTGGATATTGCCGCACTGACGCCGGCAGCGATGACAGAACTCCTCAGTATCACTCTTTCGCCCATTCGGTTAAAATGTGCTCTATTGCCGCTTGTGGTTGTGCAGAAAGCGTATCGCGACTATGATATTAAGACGCAAGTACGAAGATGACCGCTAAACCAACAAACGTCAAAACGAAAGAAGAGGCCAAGACCATCGCTCAGCTCCGTGAGGACGTGGAGATGATTTTAAAAGAAATCCGTCCCTACGTGAATTCTCACGGCGGAGATGTTAAGCTGGCGGAAGTAACGCCGACGTCGGTGAAGTTGCGCATTGAGGGCACGTGCGTGGGATGTTCGCTCTCGGAATATACGTACGGCGTCATTGTGGAGGAGGCGATCCGCGAATATATTCCGCAGATTACCAGCATCACCTACGCATAAGCTCGGTTTGCGTATATAATATAGTTGAGATCACCTAACGTGAGCATCTCATATGCCTGATTCACAATCGCAAACTCCTTCGGTGCCGGCCGGCGCGAAACCAAAAGTCGGCAAAATCGTCGTGGACCGGAACCTCTGCATCGGCGCGGCGAGTTGCGTGGTCATGGCTTCGAATACCTTTGAGCTTGACGCCGAAAACAAAGCCATCGTCAAAGATCCTCACGGCAATTCAAACGAAGAAATCTGGCAGGCGGCGGAATCCTGCCCCACGAAAGCGATCCTCCTTTACGACGAGGAAGGGAAGCAGGTGTATCCGTGACGTTCGTAGTTAGGGATTAGTAGTTAGTAGCGAGGGGTTAGTGGCATGGAACGGATTATGCGCGAACATGAGCACGTGTGCGGATGCGGGGACGGCGTTTGCGCTTGCGCAGGCGCGTGCGGCTGCGAGCATCATCCGAAATTGACTGTCGTTGCAGTCGGAACCTGCCCCGCGTGCGCTAAAGGCATCCTCGAGGCAGAATCCGACCAGTCGTCCTCGGTCTGCAACGCGTGCGGGTTTATTGAGCCGCCAAAACTGTAGGGCTTGCCCCGCACCAATTCACGTTTCATACGTCCATTCGGACTAGAGTGAGCCGAAGGCGGTACCGAACCCCGTACTATCTGCCTGAAATTTCTTCTCTTTGGAATTGGTGCGGGGTATTGACAAGCTCTGTGGATTTGCTATAATGTCATAGGTTGAAAAATAGAAAAATTGAGGCGGCAAGATAATCTCAATACCTTAAAAACAGCCGCCAAAGCCAAAAACGCCCCCAA
>CAYPCM010000028.1:0-9189 GCA_964409225.1 uncultured Candidatus Saccharibacteria bacterium | reverse complement strand
GATGTTCAGAATGGCGGTGTAGCTCAGCGGTAGAGCAGTGGCATCATAAGCCATGTGTCGGGGGTTCGAATCCCTCCACCGCTACATCAAAAGTGGTCTTTGAGAAATACCTGGGGACGTAGCTCAATCTGGCGGAGCGCTGCCCTGTCACGGCAGAGGTTGCGGGTTCAAATCCCGTCGTCCCCGCCCTAGAAAATCTTGCTACAGTGCATGCTGCGGCAAGATTTTTTATGTCTCGCCGGGAAGGGGTTTGAAGGGTATTTCCAAAACGTAAACTGCTTTACGTTTTGGAAAACCCCGGCTCCGAAGGAGGAGCGAAGCCTGCCGCGAAGCGGCGTGCGGAGCGACGGGTGAGGAGAAATCCCGTCGTCCCCGCCCTACTCGAAACGTTTGAGCGCCCCGCCCAAATGGGCGGGGCGCTGATCGTTCAAACGCATCGGCACGAAACATTATAGTTTCTGCTGCTTCGTCTCTTTCTCGCGCTTCTCTTTCATCTGATTCTGGAGGTTTTTAATAATCACATAAATAATGCCGTAAAGGAGCGCGAACGAAACGATCGCCGAAATCCATTTGAGCACGGCGAACGTTACCTCGACCACCGGCGCGGCCAGGAACGATTGCATTGATCCAAAAATATCTTGTTCAAGCATATGATCTTTTTTCTAATGTATTAATACATTAGAAAAGCGCAACGACATTAATGCACGGCTACGTTATTCTCATACCGACCGGCAACGTCCAGCAAGAAGTCGTCAGAACCGAATGCGCCCATTAACTGCAACCCTATGGGCAGCTGTTCTGAATTCCTCGGGCACGGCACCGAGATCGCCGGGATACCCGCGAGATTCGCGGGCACCGTGAAGACGTCTTCAAGATACATCTGCAAAGGATCTGCGGTTTTCTCGCCAAACTTAAACGGAAGCGACGGCGAGGTCGGCGAAACAATAACGTCCACCGCCTTAAAGGCCCGCTCGAAGTCCTCGCTGATGAGAGTCCGCACCTGCATGGCTTTGCGGTAGTAGGCGTCGTAGTAGCCCGCGGAAAGCACGTAAGTACCCAACATAATCCGCCGGCGCGGTTCAGGGCCGAAGCCATCGGCACGACTCTCCAAGTACGTTTGCCTGAGACCGCGCCCACTCCTTGAGAGTCCGTAACGGATGCCGTCAAAACGCGCGAGGTTTGACGAAACTTCAGCCGGCATTACGAGGTAGTACGTGGCAATCGCGTACTCGGTATGCGGCAAAGATACTTCAACGATTTCGGCGCCGAGCGTTTGCAGACGCTCGATTTCGTGCCGGATGGTTTTTTCGACTTCGGGCTCCAAGCCCTCAATGAAGTACTCTTTCGGCACCCCCACGGTGACTCCGTGAAGGTCACTTCGTTTTTTTGATATTTGATTTTTGATATTTGATACTACATCGTGGCTTGTCGCGTCAAACTCATCTTTCCCGCGAATCACATCGTACACCGCCCGCACATCTGCCACGGTTTTGCCAAAAGGCCCAATCACATCCAAGCTTGAGGCCATCGCGACAAGGCCGTGGCGCGACACCGACCCATACGTCGGCTTAAAGCCCACCACCCCGCAAAAGCCCGCGGGCTGGCGGATCGAGCCGCCGGTGTCAGAACCAAGCGCAACCGCGCACATCCCCGCGGCCACGGCCGCGGCTGATCCGCCGGAAGATCCGCCGGGCACGCGCTCAAGATCGCGCGGGTTGCGCGTGGGGCCGTAGGCAGAGTTTTCGGTTGACGAACCCATCGCAAACTCATCCAGATTGGTTTTGGCCACGATCACGGCTCCGGCTGCTTTCAGTTTTTCAACTACGGTGGCGTCATACGGCGCAACGTAATTCTCCAATATTTTTGAACCGGCAGTCGCGCGAGCTTCGGCCACAAGAATATTGTCTTTTAGCGCGACCGGCACGCCCGCGAGCGACCCCGGTGCTTCGCCGACCGCAACCTTATCATCCACCATTCTCGCGGCCGCGAGCGCTTGAAGCGCCGTAGGCGCAAGCACGGCGTTGAGTTCGTCGTTGCGGTCATCAATCGCGGCGAGTGCGTCGCGCGCCAAACCTTCGGCAGAGAACCGCCGCTCCTGCATGCCTGTTTGGATGTCCGCAATGGTAAGCCGCGTGAGATCCTCCATACTCACTTGAATATCGCCTCTACCTCGAGAAACCCCTTTCGCTTTTTCGGGAACGCTTCGCCGAGCACCTTCGGGTTATGCGGCGGAAGGCGCGAGGCGCTATCGTCGCGCCACTGATTCTCAAGGCCTCCCACCTGCGCGGTGGCATCAATGTCTGCGGTATCGCATCCTTGAAGCTTGGCGACGTAGCTCAAAATATGGGACAGTTCCCTCCCTATCGCGCCGAGCTCCATTCCTTCAATCTTCAAACGAGCCAATTTTGCAATATGCTCGATGTCCTTTGCGTCAAAAAAGGTAATCATGGAAACTGGCGTGAAATAAGGTTCAAGAATTGTTTTTCGCCAATCGTCTTAACCCCTAACTCCTTCGCTTTTTCATATTTAGAACCCGGCTCTGTGCCGACGACCACATAATCTGTAGCCCTTGAGACCGACTCGGACACGTTTCCGCCGAGCGCGCGAATTCCCGCTTTCGCTTCGTCGCGCGTGAGCGCCTCCAGCCCCCCGGTCAAAACGAATGTCTTGCCTTTCAAAGAAAGACGTCTTCGCGGCGGCGCTTCGGTGCGTATGCCGGCTTGCCTAAATTTTTTGATCAAGCGCTGATTTCGTTCCGCCTTAAACCAAGCGACAATCGCCGCCGCCACCTTTGGCCCCACATCGCGCACACCCATCAGTTCGTCCTCGGATGCGTCCTGAATTTTCTCAAACGAACCAAAATGTTCTGCCAAATCAACCGCCGTCTCCTCGCCGACCTGCGGAATCGAAAGCGCGTAAAGGAACCGCGCGAGGGAAACATGGTGGCGGGTCTGAATAGCGGCCACAAGTTTTTTGGCCGATATTTCGGCAAATCTGTTGAGGCCCTCCAAGTCGCCCACGCCGAGCATGAACAGGTCAGCCGGATCCTGCACCAGTTTCGCCTGCATAAGCAACTCCACCGTCTCTGGCCCCAACCCTACGATATCAAAAGCCCGCCGAGAAGCGAAGTGCTGAATGCGCTGGGCTTCCAAAGCAACGCAATTTTTGTTCGTGCACCGGTGCGCCGCCTCGCCTACCACGCGCACAACTTTGGAGCCGCAAATAGGACACGTGCGCGGCATGCGAAAGGCCTTAGCGCCCCGCGGCCGCAGCGTTGGCAGCACCCGCACGATGTCGGGAATCACGTCGCCAGCCCGCTGGATCACTGCTGTATCTCCAATTTTCAAACCCAATCTTTCAATTTCGTCTTCGTTATGCAGCGTTGCCCGGCTCACCGTAACTCCGCCGACTTCCACCGGCCGCAACACCGCCACAGGAGTCAAAATGCCGGTCCGGCCCACCTGCACGATAATATCCTCCACCACCGTCGTTGCCTCGCGGCCCGGAAACTTAAACGCCACTGCTCCTCTGGGCGCTTTGCCAGCCACGCCCAAGCGATTAAAGAGGTCGTTGTGGTTTACGCTCACGACAATCCCGTCAATGTCGAACTTAAGCCGGCCGCGCAAACGCCGCACGCGCTTACGAAACCGCACCACCTCCTCAAACGAAACGCAGCGCGCCTCGGGACGAACCGTCTTAAAACCCAGTGTTCGCAAAATCGCGTGTTCCTCGTCATGCCTTTCCTGACCCACATCAGTCACCAGGTCGTAAGCGAGGAAATCAAGATCGCGCGAGGCCGCCACCGCCGGATCAAGCTGTCTGATTGAACCGGCAGCCAGATTGCGAGGGTTGGCATAGAGCACGCCGCCGACTTTTTTCTGCGCCTGGTTTGCCTTCTCGAAAGCGACCCTGGGCATGTACACCTCGCCGCGCACTTCCAGACGCTCACCAACGCTTTTGGCGCCGCGTATCTTGGCCTCTCGCAACTTAAGCGGGATCGCTCGAATGGTCCTGAGATTTTGCGTTACGTCTTCGCCCACCCGCCCGTCGCCGCGCGTAGCGCCTGTTTCTAAAACGCCATTTTCATACACCAAAGAAACCGCAAAACCGTCCACCTTGAGCTCGGCAAAATACTCAAGGCGCGTAGCAGGCGGCAAGAGCTTCCGATTTCGTTCGTCCCAAGCACGCAGTTCATCTTCGTCAAAAGCGTCGGTTAAAGAAAGCATGGGCGCTTGGTGCGTCACTTTCTCAAACTTCTCGAGCGCCTTACCACCCACACGTTGAGTCGGCGAATCAGCGCTGCGAAATTCCGGCCAGTCATCCTCCAAACGCGTAAGCTCCCGCATGAGCGAATCATTTACCGCATCCGTCACCTTGGGATCGTTGAGCACGTGATACCGGTACCGGAGATCGTCAAGCTCGCGCCGGAGCTTGGCGATCCGTGCCCGCGCCGCTGTCTTAGTCATTGGTTTGGCCATCACCTCCAGTATAAAAGCAGCTGCCAAATGAGCACAACCTACACGCCTACCGCCTAACGCCGGGAAATAAGAAGTAGGGTCTGACCCTACTGTAAAATGCCAGCTATGAACTCTGTTAAAAACAACGCTTGGAAATACTGGCACCTAAGGCGTGATCAATGTCCGGCCAATACTTCCATCTCCGCCTTTGTTGCGATTCGCCTCGCAAAAACTGTCAGCGCCACAAGCAGCGCCGGTATTGCCGACAACACCGATACCACTCAAATTTTCTACCGCGCCAACCACAGCTGCAGTACTTCTCTGCACAAACAAACTGCCGCCGCTCCCACCGCCTGCGCCGGTCCAGGTGCTTTCGCCCGACCCCATGGCACAGCCGCCAACTCCAGGCGACCCGCTCGAACGAATGACGCCGCTATTGCTGATGGCAGAAGCCGCAACGTACACAATGCCGCCGCCAGCTCCGCCGCGACCTGACGCGCAACCGCCGCCCCCGCCGCCGCCAGAACCCAACAAAAGCCGACTAAGCCCGGAATCACCGTACGCAACTCCGCCGTCTCCGCCCCAACCCCACCCGCCGGAAACCGGATCAGTTCCGCCTCGAGTGCCGGAAGCGGCATAACCAGCTCCGCCACCGCCGCCGTTGAGCACGCCGCCAAAACCGCCTCCGCCGCCATCGTTATTGGCGGTAGAAACAAGGCCCAAACCGCCTCTACTTTCGCCTTGTAAGCCCGGACCTCCTCCTCGGTAGCCTCGTGCGACCATGGTTATCTCGGCGCCAGTACCGACGGTCAAGGTGTTAGCCACCCGGATAAAAAATACTCCGCCCTTAGAACCATCCCAGCCAGAGGCGCCGACTTGTTGACCGACCGCGAAAGCAAGGGAGTCGTAATTCGGCACCCGCTGCAAAATTGTCCGGTGCTTCGTCCCGTCATAGCGGCGCGAAAGCCCCGACTGAAGAGTGACGGTCTGACTTATTGCGTCCACGTTTGACACGTACTGCGTTTCCCATTCGCCCACCGGGCCAAGCGAGCCGGTGCTACCTATTCGCTGCAGATTCATAATGAGCACCTCGTCGCCCGCAGCCAAACCGGTGGGAGCACCGTTAACTGGAATAACGCTCTCTCCCGCCTGAATATTGGCCAAGATCAAAAAAATCACTATGTCGGGCAGGGTCCGGCCGCTGGTGATCGACTGCACAGATAAGTCATTGAAGCCGGCAACCACCTTGGCTTGATCAAACGCATCCACGCCTGTGCCGTAGTCGGCTGTGGTCTGACCGCTGCTCGAGCCGCAATCAACTCTGCCGCCGCCTGCGGAAAACCCAGTTAGTTCAACCGCGCGGCGGCTGTTGCGGAAAAACCCGGTGGAAACTACCACGGGATTACCGCCGCCTCGAACCGTGTATGAATACGTTCCTGCGCCAACCGGCTGGTTCAACTGATCGCTTCGGTCGCCTTGCTTGCACAATTGGTACAGCGCCTGTTCAACTCCGGCATTCGCCGCAAAAAAAGCGCCGACCGAGTCGGTAATGACACGGGTCTGCTGAACTTCGTTTATTACAAACGAGGACACCCCCAAGCTCGCCGCCAGAGCGAGGCCGAAAAGAAACACCACCAGCCAGAGAGTGATGCCCCGGTCGAAGCGCTGCCAACACAACCCATCGAGTATGACTTGCGGCATGATGTCCTTTGGCGGCGACGTTTTTCAAAACCAATCAGGATTTAAAAAGAGTGGGCGGGAAAGCGACATCAGAAATTTCCTGGCGGTTTAAGGCATGACAGTGGATACTTCGTCACGGGCAGGTGATAATTGGGTCTGGATAAAAGCCGGTACACGATACTAAACCGGGCGAATTACCGTATGTTCGATACACTTTTGCCGTATAAGGCGCGGCTCCGTTTTGTTGCGCGTAAAAAGGAATAGCGGTTGAGATATGTGGTATTGGAAGTACAGTGCCCGGATCCAGTCCTCCATTGGGATCAAGATAACGTTCGGAGGTAGAAAGCGGTGTTGATCCGCCTGGCCACACAAAATCATTTATATACCAATAATACGGGGCACTGCCGCCAGATGAAAAATCGTGATGATACACTTTAATGGTGCATGATGGATTGCCTGCGTACGCTATGGTCCAAAATGGATTGGTGCAAGAAGGAGCGGGAATGGTCACCTGAAAACTAGTATCATTTGTGACCGTTCCGTCATTGCCCGAGACCTTAACTCTCCACCACCCGGCCCACATTGCGCCTGCATTTCTAAAGCTAAGCTGGCTCGTACAAGTTGGGTTGGGGGTACAGCTAGACGGGTTAAGGGTCGCAGTAACGCCAGTAGGAATAAAGGGGTTATTGGTTAAGCTGAAAGTAACTGGCTGGGGAGTGCCGGAAATTAAAGTTACGGTGATGGTGGAATTTGCTGTGGTAGGTGGGCCTACTGCACCTGCATTTGGATCTGGGTTTGGGTCCTCATAAAAAGGCAGGTTGACACTGCCGCTGTTGGAGAGTGCGAAGGCGAATGATGGCGGTGGGGGTGTGGGTGGCGTGCCGCAGGGAGACCCGCCACTTAGGGCCTCGTAGTTTTCGCAGATTTGGGCGGCGGAAAGGGCGGAGTCGTAAAGATTGACCTCGTCAATCCTCCCGCGAAAATAGGTTGAACCGGCAGTGCTGCTATGCTGGGCGCCGATAAAGGAAGGGACGCTTTCATAGCTGGGCGAGCCGACCAGCCATACTGCAGATGGCGTCGTGACATCCTCGCCGTTGACGTATACTTTGCCGTCGGCCGGCTTGTTGCAGGCGGGCGCCGTTATGGCCACGAAAGACCATCGGTTCAGCGGCAGGCGCGTGTTGTTGGAACCGAAGAAAGAACGATTCCCGGCATTGTTATCGCACTCCCAGCCAATTTGCTGGAGCGAACTGTCATAAATGTAAAGGGAGCCGTTGATGTAGCCAGCCGAAGACCTTCGGCTAAAGATGTATTGACTGTCAGCGCGCGCGGTGGGATATACCCAAGCGGATAGGGTGAACGAAGCAGGAAGATCGGTCAGCGTATCCAAACGCACATAGTCCCCTGCAGAAAAACTTCTGGCCTTGTCGCCGGCAGTGCCGGTAAACCCTGAGACGATCGTGGTGCCATTAGCTGTGCCATTGTTTGAATCAGCACTGTCAGCCACATTCGTGCCCGATGTTTCGTTCATTTTCCATTGAGTGATTGAGCCAGGAGGAGGAGGCGGCGGAGGAGGCGGCGGAGGAGGAAGCGACGGGCCTTCAACGACATCAATTCTTCCTACGCTCCCGACACCGGCGCTTGGAAAGGATGGAAGCGTCCAGCATTGTCCGCCATAGTTGGTGCCGATTCCCCCACCGCCGTTCGCTCTGATAGTGCCGCGTAAGAAAAACTGGTCAGTCCGTATCAGGACGCTCCCGCCGCTCCCCCCGCCTCCGGGATACGCCGCAGCGTAGCCGGGAATACTTACTCCGTCAGACTCAATCTGCCCGCCATTATTAATGTTTTGCGCGAACACCGCGACGATACCGCCTCCGTTCGTGCCTGGACTACCCCTCTCGTCACAACTTTCTGCCCCGTTATGAGTCCCGCCACCGCCGGATCCCAAGAAGAGCCGCTGGGTTAAATCACCACTGCCATACGAATTGCCGCCAAACCCATACGCTTCAGGCAGGTTGCCAGGAGAACTGAGGGGTTGACCGGTTGTTCCATTCCCGCCAGTGCCGGCGTACCCGCCGCCGCCGCCTCCGGAGAACCGATCGGTGCCTGCCCCGCCGCCGCCGTTGTTATTAGGACGAGTCGCCCAGCTGCCAAGGCCAGTGGAACTTTCTCCCTGGTGGCCTTTGCCGCTACCATTGGCTAGTACGCAGGCATTGTAGGCCGCGACAATGGGCGAATTGGCTTGGTCCGGCGGACACAGCAGAGAATTATACTGCTGACATGTATAACAGTCCTCTCCGTTGCAACAATTGCCCTGATACCAACAGGTGCTGTAGGCGGCGGACTCGTTCGCGCACGTTGCAAACGAACCAAAGGTTAGCCCGGCGGAGCCCCCGGCATAGCCCTTGCCGGTGCCGATAATGGCGCCGGTGGGGCCGCTTATCGTCAGGGAGCCGCTGACTCGAACAAAGAACACCCCGCCTTTACCGGTAGTATTACCCCACGTATCTGAACCGAGTTGTTGATAGGAAGCAAGTTGTATGCGGTCATAATTCGGCACCCGCTGGAGCATTACTTTGTACCGCGTACCGTCATAGGCGTTTTGGAGTGTATCCTCAAATTCCAGACGGGTGCCGCTGACTTTTTTAACGCGCTGGGTTTCCCACAAACCGACATCGGCAGTATTGCCCGGACTACCCTGCATAACAATGATGAGCACCTCATCGCCCTTGGCAATGCCGTTGGGTGTTGCCCCAAGGTCAATTCGGTCCGCGCCGGCCGCCACGGCGCTCAAAACGGCAAAGTTGACCGCGTCGGCATAGGCCCGTCGCGTTCCCGGAGGACGATTTGGATCTTGAGCGACGGAAACCTGATTGAGGCTGCTGAAGCCGCTGGCTAACGGACCAATAAAAGCGTCTGCGCCGGTGCCGAAATCGACGGGGGGTCCGGTGCCGCTTGTGGCGCCCCCGCATTCAATCCGTCCGCCTTCTTCGGTAAAGCCCCTGACCTCGATAGCTCGACTGCTCGACTTGAAATTGCCGGTTGAAAGCAC
>CAYPCM010000027.1:0-9201 GCA_964409225.1 uncultured Candidatus Saccharibacteria bacterium | reverse complement strand
GCCAAACCTCTGATATCAACCGCGATGGTGTGGTCAACTCCATTGACTTCTCGCTGCTTAACCGCAACTGGGGCAGGGGCGGGGAGTGAAGTCATTGATTTTGTTTACGGCCGGAGTAAAATTAGCCAATATGGACACCACGATCACCATTCCCAAAGAATTGATGAGAAGAAAAGAAAATTTAATTCTCATCCCGCGCAAGAAGTACGAGGAGCTTTTGGGCTTGGAGCAAACGGTCAAAAGGCGCTTGAGGGAAGAAGCGGACACCGATTTAGCCGTCAGAATATACAAAAAGGAAAAGAGGCAAGGCAAACTAAAAATCATTAAGTCGTTGGCTGACCTCGCCTGATATGATCATTCGGGTATCGTCGCAGTTCCGTAGGGCCTACAGCAAATTACCGGAACGTGTGAGAGCGAGAGCCAAAGAGCGAGTGAATGTTTTTATGGCGAATCCCTTCGACCGGCAACTCAATACTCACAAGCTTCATGGCAAATACAAAGATTACTGGGCGTTTACGATAACAGGTCAATATCGAATTA
Source organism: uncultured Candidatus Saccharibacteria bacterium (assembly GCA_964409225.1). Lineage (GTDB taxonomy): Bacteria > Patescibacteriota > Minisyncoccia > JACPXH01 > JACPXH01 > JACPXH01. The sequence continues at coordinate 8,661 of CAYPCM010000027.1, read as the reverse complement.
TGTTTGCGTTTGTCAATTCGGATAAAGTCGATTTCATCAATATCGGCACTCACGACATTTACAAATAAGACGGGGTGGTCAACTCCATTGATTTCTCGCTGCTTAACAGAAACTGGGGGAGGGGCGGGGAGTGAAGAAAAGATCAGCCAGAAGACATGAAGCGGACTGTTTATCTTACTTTGTTTGTGTTCCTCGGGGCGCTCACAAGTTTCCTCGTGCACGCCGCAGTTGAAATTTGGTATGTGGGGCTTTTAGTCAATGATTTCTCAACCTACGGACTCGGGCTTTCGTGGGAGACATGGTTTATGATTCACCATGTTGGGGCTGTGATTCTTTTGGCGGTCGGTTTGGCGGTTGGATATGGGCAGGGTCAGTACTGGTGGCGAGTATTATATATAGAAGGTCAGCGGGCCAGCTGACTCATGTTGGACAAATCCCATTTATCCACATGCAAGGATTGCGAAAATAGTGTATAATTAAAACACTATGTTACAACACAAGATTTACCTGTGGATTGCAGGGGTCATTGTCGCCCTCGTAGTGGGGGTGTTGGCCGGGTATAGTTCCGGTATGACCGACGGCAAGCAAAAGGGCTTGGCCGAAGGCACGGAAAAGGGCAGGGCTGAAGTCAAAGCCGAGGCCGCCAAGAAGGCCGAAGGGGCAGCCAATGCCGCCGAGGCCCTGGCAGCTAAGACCGCCAACCCCTTTGCTCAAGCGGCGTCAAACCCCCTCGAGCAGGTCGTAACAAATCCGTACGCGAATACGCGGATCAATCCGTTTGCCGAGTGAGGCAATCCCAGACCGACGAGTGCGTCTGGGATTGCTCTATTTTGCGGCTAGTTATTAGCTAGCAACTAGCTCCTCGTAACTCAACTCACTATGTTTGGATATTTGTCTATTGATGATAGTTGGCAGCGCCGTTTAACCCCGCTTATTATTGTCGGCGCCGCGCTGCTGGTGGCGACGTTTATCATCTTTTTCAGTCAGGCCACGTCTGTATCAGCTTCGAATCCTTTTGATATTACCTTCCCGATTTCTGAATTGGGTGCTTGCGCTTCGCCCGACGAATGCAAGACATATTGTAACGATCTGAGTAATGCGGCCGCGTGCGCGGCGTTTGCGCGCAAGCACGGGCTGGCCACCGAGCAGCAAGCTGAAGCGGCGCGGACTCTGCCCAAGACCGGACCGGGCGGGTGCAACTCTGAATCCAGTTGCAAATCGTACTGCGACGATTCTGATCACACCGACGAGTGCCTGGCTTTTGCGGAGGAGCATAAGCTACTGCCGCCGGCAGAGCTGGCTCGAGCCCGTACCCTTGCCAGCAAGGTTGGCCCGGGCGGCTGCCGGGGCGCGGCTTGTAAGGACTATTGCGAGAGTCCCGATCGCCAGGACGAATGTTTGGCCTTCGCCGAAGAGAATGGACTTTTGGGCGAGACGGAGCTACGCGACATTAAGAAAGGCCGAGAAGTGTTGGAACGCGGGGGCGGCGGCCCGGGCGGCTGCCGCTCAGAACAGCAGTGCCGTGCGTATTGCGACGATGCCGCGAATCTCAACGAGTGCGTTGATTTCGGAGAGCGGTCCGGGTTTCTAAGCAAAGAGGAGGCGGCGCGCATTCGGAAACTGGCCGGTGCAGGTCCTGGCGGCTGCAAGGGGAAAAATGAATGCAAGGCCTATTGCGACGATCCCGGCCATGCCGAAGAGTGCATTGCTTTTGCTACAGAAAACGGGCTTATTTCCAAAGAAGAGGCCGAACGCGCTAAGCGTTTGGCCGGGAAGACCGGTCCGGGCGGCTGCCGCTCAGAACAGCAGTGCCGCGCGTATTGCGACGATGCGTCGCATACGGATGAGTGTTTGGACTTCGCCGAGCGCGAAGGAATTTTGCCGAAAGAAGAAGTTGAGCGAGCCAAGAAATTTAGAACCTTGGCCGCCCAGGCCGGTCCGGGCGGCTGCAGAGGCGTAGAGCAGTGCCGAGAATTCTGCTCGAATCCCGTAAACCGCGAGGCGTGTTTCAATTTCGCCAAGGATCAAGGGCTTATCCCGCCAGAGGAGCTTGGGCGCATTGAACGTGACCGTGGCTTGGAAGAACGTGTTCGCACGCAAGGCGGTCCGGGCGGCTGCCGCGATGAAAGTTCGTGTTTTCAGTATTGTTCGAATCCCACAAATACCGTTTCGTGTTTGAACTTTGCGGTTGAGCACGGCGGGTTCAGTCGCGAGGAAGCTGAAAAGAGCTTCCAGGACTGGCAGCGTTACCGCGCTTACGGCGATCAATTGCGGGATAACTCCGATGCGTTCCTCGCGCCGGAAGGTCAATTCGGGCCTCCGGTTGCCGGACGTTTTGGCGGCCCCCCGGGCTTCCCGCCGCCGCCCAGTACAGGAGTTGTGCCGCCCGGGTTCACGCCGCCTGGTTTTTCTAACTTTACAAGTGGTCCGGGCGGTTGTTCCTCGCCGCAAGAATGTTCTCAATACTGCGCTAAAACAGACAACTATAGCGTCTGCCGCGATTTCTTCCGCGGCGGCAAGGTAGAAGCGGCGTATCAAGGGCCGGCTTCTGTGGCCACGGTTGAATTTGGTCCGGGCGGCTGCCGCGGCTTGAACGAATGTTTGCGTTACTGCCAAGATCCGTCTCATCAACCCGAGTGTTCGCGTTTTGGTTCTGGTCCAACAACGGTGCCTCCACCTCCTGGTTTGCCTGGGCAGACACCGCCGGTAGACGCGCCTCGGTTTTGCCCGCAGGTGTTTGAGCCGGTCTGCGGCGTGAATAACGTAACCTACGGCAACCGTTGCGAGGCCGGGTTTATTCCGATTGCGTATCCGGGTCGCTGTGCTGAAACACGGCCCATCGGCGGCGGCTTGCCTGGTGGATGCACCACCGCAGAATGCGCGCAGCGATATTGTGCGGATCCTAGCCGGGCCCAGTCGCCAGAGTGCCGAAGCATTCCCATTCCTCAAGGGTGTCCGTCTGGTTACCGGCTCGAGGCGCTTGCGCAATCCGGATTTACCTGCCGTCCGGTCACTGAAGCCACTGGCAGCGGGTGCAACTCCGAAGCAACTTGCAACGCAGTTTGTTACAACGCTTCCATCCTTGATTACAACTCCCAAGCGTGCGTGGCGTTTCGTCAGGCGCGGCACACCTTGCCGCCTACGGGTACGTGTCCGACTGGACAATACTGGTACTTGCCGCCCAGTGGCGGGGCCGGATACTGTCAGTCAGGCACCACGCCGCCCCCAGGCGGGTGTCCGTCTGGAGAACAGTGGGATGGGGCGCGGTGTGCTGCAGTAAGCGGCGGGTGCGTGTCTGAATCAACCTGCAGTGCGGTTTGCTACAACACCACACATCCCGACTACAACGCTTCTTCCTGTGTGGCCTTCCGGCAGTCGCGAACCACCAGCACCTCTAGCTGCGATTCAGCCCTTACCGGCCTCTTGGGTTCCGGCTGCCACTACATGTATAACGATTCTTCCGGCAGCCAGATCTACTGCGACGGCCCCATGACCAAGTCAGCCAAGCGCGGGGATACGGCGACGGCTGCGGGGTGTACCGCACCAGGCTCTACCACGACTCAACCACCGGCCGGGCAGAGAGAAATGGTTTGGAATTCGTTGGGACTGAGATCATGGATTCGAACGGATGCTGATCCGGCCCGCATCGAGCAGTTGAAGCAGGCGTGCGCGAACGTGTCGGGCGGGACGAACATCTGGACGTCTGGCGCGGGCACCTATTCTGATCCTGATTTCGGCATGCCGGATTCGGCTAAATGCAGATTGGCCGCCAGTTGTGCCGCGGGCCAAACGTTCGACGGCACGGCTTGTGTTAGCTCAAGCACCACGACTCCACCCGGCACCTCTAGCTGCGATTCAGCCCTTACCGGCCTCTTGGGCTCCGGCTGCCACTACATGTATAACGATTCTTCCGGCAGCCAGATCTACTGCGACGGCCCCATGACCAAGTCAGCCAAGCGCGGGGATACGGCGACGGCTGCGGGGTGTACGGGTTCGTCCAGCCAGAGCTGCCCTTCGGGTCAGTATTGGAATGGGACGAGCTGCGTGAGCTCCACGACCACCACGTGTCCTTCGGGCCAGTATTGGTACGTGCCGCCAAGCGGCGGGCCGGGCTACTGTCAAACTTCAACTTCAACCACCTGTCCGTCTGGGCAATACTGGTATGTACCCCCAAGCGGCGGGGCTGGTTATTGCAAAACCACCAGCAGTACGGACTGTCCCTCGGGTCAGTATTGGAACGGTACTTCGTGCGTATCCTCGACGTCCACCTCTTCGTGTCCTGCCGGGTACCATTCCATGGGAAGTTACTGTATGTCGGATAGCAACTCCAGCATCTGTCAGCCGTTCGGCGGCGGCGCAACGTACACCTGCTCTGGCGGCGGCACCACTACTGCGTGCAACAACAATAATATATGCGATTACGGAGAGAGCACTGGTTCATGCCCAAGCGATTGCGGCTCAACCACTGCTTGCCCCTCCGGACAATACTGGTATGTACCCCCAAGCGGCGGAGCTGGTTATTGTCAAACTACAACCACGACCAGCTGTCCATCCGGCCAGTACTGGAACGGCACTTCGTGCGTCTCCTCAACCACTACCTCATCGTGTCCTTCCGGGTACCACTCTATGGGCAGCTACTGTATGTCTGATTCCGATTCGAATACCTGTCAACCTTTTGGCGGTGGAGGCGTCTACCCATGCAGTGGTTCAACCGGAGGGTCGCAGACGTGTCCTTCAGGCCAGTATTGGTACGTGCCGCCAAGCGGCGGGACCGGATACTGCCAGACCTCAAGCACGTCCTGTCCATCCGGACAATACTGGTACGTGCCGCCAAGCGGCGGGGCTGGTTATTGCCAAACCACCAGCAGCACGGATTGCCCCTCGGGTCAATATTGGAACGGCACCAGCTGTGTTTCTTCCACCACGACCACCTGCCCTTCGGATCAATATTGGAATGGGACGAGCTGCGTGAGTTCCACGACCACCACTTGTCCAGCCGATCAGTATTGGAACGGCACGAGTTGCGTAACGTCAACGTATACGCCGCCGCCAACCACGACCACATGCCCTGCGGATCAATATTGGAATGGGACAGCGTGCGTTTCGAGTTCGCCTCCGCCACAATCGCTTGTTGGCACTATAATCAGTGCTTTCGTCAGCGCATTTGTCGCGCTCTTTACGCGGTAGGAGGTTATCTCTAACGTCGAGTACTTCTTTCCTATGAATCCATTTACACCCACCGGGTTCTTGAAGATCGGCGGAGTGGTACTCATCCTCGTCGCGATCTTGGGCTACATTGGAGTGATCGGGCCGAGCGCCGAGCAGAGCATCTTTAAAGCGGCGTGGTGGTTCGATGACGCCGAGAACATCGCGCACCTGGCGCTGGGTATCGTCGCTCTCGCCGCCGCCTTCTTTGTGCCCGCCAACCTTCAACGGCCCCTTGTCATTGTGCTTGGCATCGTGGGCGTGCTGGTAGGGCTGTATAGTTTTACGGGGCGGACTGCTTTCTGGGGCGCCAACCTCGAGAACCCGGCTGATTCGCTTTTGCATCTCGTTGTGGGAGCGTGGGCGCTCGCCGCGGGTATGATGGGCAAGAAAGAATCATCGCCCGTGTCTTCGGGGCCGACCATGCCGACCGGCGGCGCGATGTGACGGATGTTCTCGATAACACCTGATAGACAGCCGAGCATTCAAGGCGCTTGAGTGCTCGGTTTTGTTCTGTCCGCAGTTCCGGTACACTAGGCGCATATGACGAAAACTCAAATCGCAAAACTACAGCTCAGAGCGAAAAGATTTGCGTTTTGAGTTTTGAATTTGCCTCATGCCTTCAATAGCAGGACGCGCAGCGCCTGTTTCCTCGGGGTTCGCGCGCCGCAACGCTGCGCTCATCGGCGTCATCACGGCAAGCTGTCTTGTGTTCTTCGTGGGGCTCGGAGTGTTCCCGCTTTTTGACTACGACGAGGCCACCTATGCGGATCAAGCGGCGAAGATAGTTTTAGGGGTGGTGTCAGATCCCCTCACGTTCTGGCGTTACGACGGCAACGGTACGCTCCAGCCCTGGTTTGATAAACCTCCCTTGGGACTATGGCTGCAAGCGCTCACCATGGCACTTTTTGGCGTGGGTGAATTCGGAGTACGATTTTCTTCCGCTGCCGCCGGGGTGGGGATCGCGGTGTTAGTCTACGGCATTGCGACACGGCTCGCCGGGCGTCTGGCAGGCCTGGTGAGTACAGCGGCATTTCTGACGACACCCTTTTTTGTCCGCTGGGCCAGAGAAGGGCGGCTTGATGCGCCCGTCGTATTTTTAATGCTGCTGGCGTTTTGGTTCTGGCTCGACTGGGAGCGTAAGCGCTGGCGGCGCTATGCGTTTTGGGTGGCGCTGGGATTGGGATTCTTGGTAAAAAGCGTGGTTGTTCTCTTGATCCCGATGATTATCGGTTTATATCTGCTGGTATGGGATCGGTCTCGTTTGCTCAACACTATACGATCACCCCATACATACCTGGGGCTGGCTACGTTTGCGGCCATAGTCCTGCCATGGCACGCATATGAGTTTTGGCGCTACGGTGAACGTTTCACCTCGACATACTTGAGTCAACGTCTCATCGCCCGGGCTTCGTCGTCGGCGTTCAGCAACAGCAGCACGCTCTACGGCGACTGGCATTTCTATCTTTGGTTTCTATGGCAATTCGCGCGGCCCTGGATTTGGGTGGTGTTCGCGGGGCTCGTGGCGGGGGTGGTGCGTACTTGGCGAGCGTCCCTGTGGCGTAACGAATTGTTTAGGTTGGGTTTCGTGGGCAGTGCAATGATTGTGGCGGTGTTTTCTTTGGCGTCCAATCGGCTGGGGCCCTACATGATTCCCGTGGTGCCGTTTTTGGCTTTTCTCGTGGGCGCCTGTGCGGCGACGTTGGCCATACTGGTCAAGCGTGGCAGCCTACGCGTGGGGCTTACGCTGGGGTTAGTCGGCGTAACGACCTTCGGCCTTATCACAATCACGAGAGATCTTTCAATACCCGCGGCTAATTTCCTTGACGACGAGAAGACAATTGGACTCGCGTTGCGTAATCGCGACAAAGCGGTGTACCTGTATCGTTGGGATTTCGTGGAGTCACTTATGTTCTACAGTCAAAAGGGCATTCGACAGATCGGCGACATTGCGGACGTGAGCGATCTTACGAATGCTGCCCTCGTGATCCCGTCTGACTTGGCCGCGCGGCTCACACTCACCGAGGGAACGCTCGCGGTCGATCGCCGCGTGGAAGGCGATTATTTAACCCTGGTTGAGTTTTCCGAGCCCGCGGTGCGCTAAGTCCCGAAATCCATCCACAGTTCTTCGCCGCGCACCTCTAAACTGTAGCGGGGCAGGTTCCGCTGGATTTTCTCCAAAAATTTGCCGCCGAAGATCTGGGGACCACGTATAAGTTTTCCACTGGGGACTTCAAACTGCGAGCCGTGCCAAGGGCAGGTTATAGTGTTGCCCTCGAGCATTCCTTCGGCGAGTGGTGCGCCTCGGTGGGTGCACTTCGCGCCGATTGCGGCAACGGAGCCGCCGGCGCTGCGCACGACGAGTACTTCGCGCCCGCCCATACTGAATATGCGCATTCCGGGCTGCGGAATGTCGGCGATGCGGCACAGGCGCATGGGTTGTGGTTGGAGGTCCTTGGGTCGGGTCACGGGCGGTTAGCGTTGGTAGCGTCGGAATACGCCGCGGATGACGCCGCCAAGCCGGAGTTCTTCTCGCGGTGTGATGGTGCGGTAGCGCGGGTTGCCTGGTTTGAGACGAACCTGCTTACCTACGCGGTCGAGGAATTTAAGCGTCCATTGGTTGTCAACTTGCGCAAGTACAATGTCGCCGCGTTTTGCCTCGTTACGCGGGGCGATCAGTACGATGTCGCCGGGGAGGATTCCCGCGTCAATCATCGAGTCGCCGTCCACCCGCAGGAGAAACGAATCTTTGTCGTCTCCGAGGTATTCATCAATTGACAGCATCTGTGCCGGTTGGGCTTCCACATCCACTGGATACCCGGCCGAGACCTCGCCCAAAAGCGGCAGGGGGAGGCTACGGGCCGGCGGAATAAGCCGACCGAGTGCGTCGCGCTCGGCAAACCCCGCCGCCACGATGCGCTCAACGAGGTAGGCAGCGGCATTACGCGATTTGTAGCCAAAAAGTGCCATGAGCTCCGTATAGCTTGGCATCCGGCGGTGCCCACGAAAAAAACGATAGAGCTTTTGACGGACTGATTCGAGGTCAAGGGGTCGCATAGCGAATGACGGATGTCTAATGCCGAATGACGAGGGAATGGCGAATACCCAATGTGTAAGAAATCATCGCGTTGTTTACATAAAGCGGACATAATGCGATCTGACATCAAGCAGGGCAGGCTCTCGCTACGCGAAAATCCCCAGCGAGGATTTTCGCTGCTCCTCGGCCTCGCTCGCCTCGCTACGCTCGGCACCATGCCCGCTCGGCCTCGAACGCCGCTCGCACCTGCCCTGCTTGATGTAAATGACGTTAGCCTTTCTTACATAGAGAATTGTAGGGTACGTTTGTTCAATGTCAAGCTTAGTTTATCCACAACTTTCCTAATTATATTACGATCGTAGCATAATTAGGAAAACACAGAGGAAGTTTGTGTCGCTTTCTAAGGTTGGAAAGCGCAG
>CAYPCM010000026.1:0-9361 GCA_964409225.1 uncultured Candidatus Saccharibacteria bacterium | reverse complement strand
TGCCGGCGCCGGCCCGGCTTGAACTCTCGGGTGAATTGGTCGCGCCGAGGACCGCTGCTTCGGGAGAAGAGTTCGAGGTGGCGATAAAGCTTACGCGAAGCGATGCCGGAGGTGAAGCGCGCGATTTCATGCTCCAGCTGGAGTTTCCTTCCGGCTTCAGTTACAATTCCACCGCGTATTTTGACGACGAGTCGATTCCGGTGAACGCCGGTTTCGGCACCATTTCAGGAGGGCAGACGGTAAATGTGCGGATGCCGTATCCGGACGGCGAGGGTACCACGCATACCTTCAAGTTCCGCGTGCGACCAGATCTGTCGTTTCCAAGCGGAAACGGGGTGTTTACCAGTCGTTTCTTTAGCGGACTTGAAGAAATCGGCACGGCCACGGCGACCGTTTCTATCGTCGCGGCTCCCCGGTTCCAGCCGATGCTATTCACCGAATTCGAGGTGGGTCCGGAAGACGCATTCTTCGTCTACGGAGCTCCCAATCGTACCGATGCCGGCGGCGGCGCGATCAGCGATTTCGCCTATACGCTCGAATTGCCGGCTGGTTTTGAGTATGCGCCGCACGAGGCCGGCGGCACATGGTTGGTAACTTCCTTCCAGCCGTGGCAGCTCGTGCCGGCAGAGATTGGCGCTATGCCATCCGGTGGCCAGACGGTGACCGTGCGCACCGAATATCCCGCGGGTGTTCTAAGTCCCCACGTTGCTTTTCGGGTGCGCGCGGTCGGCTCGGCGACCGAGGGCGAGAAGACGATCGCGGGCACCGTGCTGATCGGGGATCGCGGAGTAAACCGAACCCAGACGACGGTGCGAGTTAAAGCGGTGCCGACCGAAGTCACGTTCACGCCCACGCTCTCAACGTGGCCATTGAGTGGACAAGTCGGCGACACGCTGCAGGTGTACGCGACTCTCCAACGTTTGGATCGCGGCGGCCCGCTTCGAGATTTTTCGTATCAGCTTGCTTTGCCTGCCGGGTTTGAGTATGGAGAGGCAACCGGAGTGCAGTTTGACGGACGGCCGCTTGACCGAAGCGCGGTCGAGGTGTCCCGTCCACCGGAGGGGACGCAGGTGGTTTTCGTTCGGCTCGAGTACCCGGCTGGAAGAAAGCAATATCACACCATTACCATTCCGGTTAAGGCCGCCTCGTCGGCGCAGACGGGCAGTTACCGTTTCACCGGTTCGGTGGTGCTTGGGAACGATCCGGCGTTGGACGGTGGAGCTGTCAGTTTCAACATAGAGCCGGCAAGTTCCGCACCTGCACCGGGAAGTGGATCACCCTTTGGATAGTTCTAGTTTTAAAACTGTCATTACGAGGAGATCCGATGGCCATCGGATCGACGAAGCAATCCCCCATTCGTAACGTCAGGTCTAAGATTTTGATAATTCCGCGACAGCTTGCTGCGCGGAAGTTAATTGCAGAATGCTTACGCCACTCTTCTTTTTCTTTTCTCTTCTTTTCGCAGTTTCCTAATTATATCACGAGCGTGATATAATTAGGAATGTTCTATTTTTCAACCTATTTTTCAAATCGGGTAGGCCGTGCTAGCATAAAAGTGGTGTATTTTTAACAGAGGAACCATGAACTACCTCACCATTATTCTCACTCTACTTGCGGTCGTCGTAATTTGGCTCATTTTGGCCTATAACAGTTTAGTTCGGCGCCGGACGCGGGTGGACGAGGGTTGGGCTGATATTGACGTGCAGTTGAAGCGCCGGTACGACCTTATCCCAAATCTCGTCGAAACCGTAAAGGGCTACGCGGCGCACGAATCAGGGGTTTTTGAGCGGGTTACGTCGGCGCGGGCCGCGGCCATGGGGGCGCAAAGTCCGCAGCAAAAGGCCGCGGCCGAAGGCATGCTGGCCGGAGCGCTAAAGAGCTTGTTTGCGGTGGCCGAGGCGTACCCGCAATTGCGCGCGGCAGAAAACTTCACGCGCCTTCAACAGGATCTCGCAGACACCGAAGACAAAATTCAGGCCTCGCGGCGCTTCTATAACGGCGTCGTGCGGGACTACAACATTGCGATCGATGTTTTCCCCTCAAGTATCGTCGCGACCCTGTTCAGCTTTACGAAGCGCGAATTCTTTGAGATCGAAGAGGGCAAGGCCGAAGAGCGCGAGCCCGTCGCGATAAAATTTTGATCGCGTGGCTACCCTCTATACCCACATCGATTCGAACATCGCCAAGACCTGGGCGCTCATGGCGGCGTTCCTGGTGTTTGTCATCGCCATAGGATTCATCTTCGGTCAGGCGTTGGGAGAGCCGATTATCCTTTACATCGCGGTAGGGTTTTCGCTCGTGATGAACCTGCTTTCGTACTGGTTTGCGGACAAAATAGTGCTTGCGCTCTCGCGCGCCCGCGAGGTTAAGCGCGAAGATCACGAGGAGCTTTTTCGGATTGTGGAAAATCTTACGATCGCCGCGGGGTTGCCCATGCCGAAGCTATATATAATAGAAAGCGCGGCTTCGAATGCTTTCGCTACTGGCCGCAACCCTGAACACGCGGTGGTGGCGGTGACGCGGGGATTGCTTGAGCGTTTGAACCGACCAGAACTCGAAGGCGTGCTGGCGCATGAACTCGCGCATATCGGCAACCGCGACATGCTGGTTGCGACTGTGGCTGTTATTCTTGCTGGTTTTATCGCGATTCTAGCGGATTTTTTCATCCGCATAAGTTTTTGGGGTGGTGGCCGACGCGAAAGCCGTGAAGGCGGCAACGCCCTTATGGTCTTGGCTGTTGTTGCGGCGATTCTGGCGCCGATTGCGGCTACACTTTTGCGTCTCGCCATTTCCCGAAAGCGCGAATTCCTCGCGGACGCATCGGGTGCTTTGCTCACGCGCAATCCTGAAGCGCTCGCCAACGCCCTCATTAAAATTTCTACCGACCCCGACCCGCTGGAGACGGCGCACGTGCAAACCGCGCATCTGTTCATTGACGATCCTTTCAAAAACCGTCACGGCAAGACGCAGTGGTTCGTGAAGTTATTCATGACCCACCCGCCCATCGAGGAACGAGTTCAGGCATTGCGCGGCCTTAACATCTAAAGTGGTATTGCCAATGAGTCTCGCCCCGCACAAGTTTTGCCGTGTATAAACGTTTTGTAATCTAATGTTAGATCCTTCTCTTGAGGCCTACGTGCGTGACGCCCGCGCCGCCGGACATACGGAGGCGCAAATTCGGTTTGATCTCAAAGCCGTTGGCTGGAGCGACAAGGCGGTGGCAGAGGCACTCGGTGTCGGTGCGATGCCGACATTGACCGGAGAGCCGATTTCTAGAATCTGGAGCAGTGCTCGCCGCGGCCTTGTTTTAAAGATTTTAGCCGGCGTCTGCGTTGTTGCCGTGATTGGCCTCGGGAGCTACTTCAGTTGGCGTTATTATGACACGCGGCCGGCTCGCGCTTTAGCTGATATGCCAAAGAAAATGGCCGCGGTCAAAAGCGCGTCCTACAAGTTTCAGTTTAAGATTCGAGTAACACCCGAAAGCCAGCATACAGCGTATCGCGAAACCAAGCCCCCATTTTTGAGCCCGGCGTCGATTATGCAGGCGGTTGGGAACACTATTGCGCGGAGCGGCACCCGCGATCTCGCGCAGGGATACGGAACCGATATCCTCCAGCCAGTCCCGCCAGAACTTAAAGACGCTGAACTTGATTTTCGCGCCAGCGGCGCATACTCGGTGGCCTCAAGCACAAACCCCGCTTTCTCGGCCCTGCTTGATTTTAACTTCAAGGCGCAAGGACGTAACTTCGCTGTGAGCGCCGAAGTTCGGCTCGTGGATAAGACCGTCTACGCGCGAATCATAAGCATCCCCGAAGAAATTCTGGCCGAGATTCCGGCTGAAGAGTTTGCTCCTTTTGGCGGAGACATTCGCAAGTTTTTGGGTGAGTGGCGTTCGTTCAAGCTGGCAAGTTTGGAGCAGTACGGATTTACTTCAGGTGGGTCCGAGTCGAGCCGCGCGCTTCAAGAACAGAACAACAAGCAGGGGCGTCTTAAAAAACTTGCCGCGGAGAGCGATTTGTATGCCATAAAATCCTCGACGCGCAACGAGACCGTGGCCGGAGCGGCAGTGTATCACTTTTTCGTTGAGCTTATTAAGGATAACGTGGTGTCGTTTTTGCGTGAGGCCCAGAGCATTCTCGAAGATCGCAACCTCACCAAGGAAGAAGAGCGTTCGATTCTGGATTTGCTGGAAAAGGTGAAGGGCGCGAGTATGCAACTTTGGATAGGCAAAGATGATCATCTGTTGCGGCGGTCAAGCTTGGTGATCTCAAATTTTCCCTACGGCAGCTACAACTTTCCTACTGAACTAAGCTTTGAGCTTGGCGATTTTGATGTGGCCCAAGTGGTGACACCGACGGGTGCAGCACCATTTGAGGATCTCATCGAAGAGTCGCTCGGCGCGGCGCGTAAACGCGCCCGCGACGCAAAACGGTTAGGGGAAGTACGCCAGATTCAACTTGCGCTCGAGCTTTTTGCCGACAGCCACAATTTGCGATATCCCTACGCTGACATTTACAGTACTGCGCCGTGCGGCAGCGGCACGCGCTGCGGGCTTGCTTCACCGGACGCGTGCGGCAGCCGCAACTGCATGAGCGTCGTGCCGACCGACCCGAGCGACGATTCGCGTTACCTCTACAGCCCCATGTATCTTCAGGCAAGCGGTCGTTCTTTCATCGCGGGTTACCATATCGGCGCAACGCTCGAGGAGCAGTCGAATACTGCATTGAGGGTCGATCGTGACTGCGATTCGCGTTCAGGCGCGTGCGGCAGTTTTCAGACCATTGACCGGAGCAAGGGATTCAATGGATTTGATTCCGCGGGCTGCCGCGGCGAAACCAACCGCGCGTGCTATGACGTTGCCAACTAGCAAACGAATCTTGCATTACGAAGTGCGGTTATTGTTCGAGCCTGTCGAGAACATAACCGCATGGCCCAGCCAAAATTTATCTTCTCGACTGTGCTCGAAGGATAAATTTCGGCCATTTCGTAATTCATGGCAACTAATAAACTAGAAAACTAAATTATGTCCGACTCAACTCTCGAACACCACATTCGCGATGCCCGCGCCTCCGGCAAGGCGGAGGCGGAAATCCGTCAAGGTCTGCTTGATCAGGGTTGGCCCGAACACCTGATTGACGCTGCGCTTTCTGGCCAAGCTCCGTCTGTCGAGGCGCCGGCGCTCGGAGGCGCGCTCAAGCCATTTGGCGCGCTTTTCAAAGAATCTTGGGGCAGCTACGGGTACCTGATGGGGATTTTCTGGCCGCTGATTGTGCTGTTTTTTGCGGCGAGTTTGTCCGGACCGCTTATGAAACTCGGCGGCATTGAAGAAATTCCGGCGGTGGGGATTGGGCTTGCTTTATTGACGTTCGCTCTGGCACTTTTATTGCCCATTGCCGAAATCCTCGCGCTCGGTAGGCAGGACGGAGGTGAGCGACCGGGGCTTGGGGGACTTCTTCGCGCGGCTCTACGCAAATTCTTCGGGTTTTTGTGGGTGAACGTCTTGAGGGGGTTTGTAACGCTGGGTGGGGCGGCGGCGCTTATCGTCCCAGGCGTCATTTTGAGCGTGCAAACGCTCTTTGTGCCCTACATGTATGTGCTCGAAAACCGGCGGGGCCTCAAGGCAATTGAATCGAGCCGGAACATGGTGCGGGGGTTGGGCTGGCCCGTGTTTTGGAGAATTCTGGGGTTTGGATTATTTGGGCTCGGCGTTTTCTTAGTGGCCGGGTTGATCGCGGGTATCGTATCCATTCCCGCCATATTAGAGGGCATCAAAACCCCTGTCGCCTCCGGTCAACTTCCCCTCACGCCCGGCCAGGAGTTACTTGTTGCTGCTATTACTAATCTCCCGAACGCGCTCCTGTTTCCGTTATTGGCGGCGTTTCCGTTCTGGCTTTACCGCGATCTCCGGCGGTTGCGCGGGGTGGCTGCGGTCGAGGCCGTGCGCACCGACACCAAAGTGTTTCTCGGGCTCGGCATTGTCGCTGCGGCCGTCATTGTGGTATTCTTCGTCGTCGCCGTCGCGTGGTTCATCGCGAGCGTTACCGGCACCAACCCGGCGGATTGGGTGTCGCGATTGCGGGCAATACGTAATTGAGATAGACGCGCATAAGGGTTATGGGAGAGGTCGCATAGTGGTCTAGTGCGCGGCTCTGGAGAAGCCGTGGGGGCGAAAGCCCCCCGCGGGTTCGAATCCCGCCCTCTCCGCATTTGACGATGTATATAACCCTGGTATATATTGAGGTTATTGTGGAAAAAACGGTACTCAACATCAAGACCGATAAGGAGGTGAAAGAAAGTGCGCAACAAGTGGCGCGGGAACTTGGCCTGCCGCTCGGAACAATTCTAAATGCCTACCTACGGGAGTTGGTGCGCGAAAAGCGCGTATTGTTTTCGGTCCCCCCGACGCCCAACCGGTGGCTGCGGGGGCTATTGAAGAAAGTACGGTCAGACGCGAGAACAAAGGGGAAATCAGCCAGACCCCTCACTTATGAGGAGGCGATCGCGTATCTCGACAGATTATGAGGGTCAACTTTCATAAGCATTTTTCCAAGAGTTTTAGTAAATGTTCCACAAAGGTAAAGGCGCAATTCAAGAAACGACTCAAGCTGTTTCTTGAGAACCCGTACCATCCATTACTGGAAAACCACGCGCTCCACGGCGAGTGGCAGGACTTTAGAAGTATCAACGTTACGGGAAATTACCGCGCGCTTTATCACCATTTGGACGACGATACGGTTGAAGTTTTTGCCATAGACACGCATAGCAATTTATACGAGTAGGTGGGTGAAAAAGGCAAGGACAGCCCCGAAGGGGTAAAAATTCCGTTCGGGCTATTTTAAACACACCGCCAATTATAGACCTCAAAGATGTTTCTGCTCTTTCTTGGCGTTAATGTAGTGCTGATTGGAGTTGCGGTAGTTGCTGCGATGCTTCTTAGGGTGCGGAGGTCGGGCGCCTTCGTGCTCGCCGCGTTCGTGGCCTACTTGTCGCTCATTGTGTTGATTCTCACTGCGCTTGGCGCAATGGGGAAATTAACATTGGGGAATTACGTTGCCGCAGTGGTCGTTCTTGCGGTCGGGGTAGTTTTAGCCGCGGGCCGTTTTGTCTGGCCGGCAACAGTCGCGACCATCCGGCGCGCGGCCCAGCCGCACCGGCCGGTCAATATTTGGCGCGCGGCGTTGGGCCTTTCAACAGTTGCTATTCTAGGCGTGTGGGCTATACGGCTTGGTTCAAGTCCGATTTGGGATTATGACGCCATCGCCTACCATCTGCCGTTTACGGCTAAGTTTCTTCAAACCGGCTCCATTATCGCTCCGTATTTCGGGCCGCTGTCAGGCCCAATCGGGTATTATCCGGCGAATTTGGAAATGCTGTCGGCGCACGTGCTTGCGTTTGGCCTGCCGGATGCGTACCTAAACGCTGTCAATATCATCTTTGCCGTTTTTCTTGTTGTGGCGCTTTGGCTTATCGGCCGAGAGCTGGCGGTGCCGCGCGCAGTGTCGGCGCTCACCGCACTCGCGTTCGTTACGGTGCCGGTTATGTTCCGGCAGATCGGCACGACGAAGGTTGACATTCCGTTTACGTTCCTTTTTGCCGCGCTCATCTTTTTCTTGATTCGATACCTCAAGCGTCAGTACCTTTCGGACCTGGTGTTTTTCTCTGCCGCAGCAGGACTCTTTATCGGTATGCGCTACCTCGGTGTGCCGTATCTGATTTTGCCAGCACTCGCTCTGTTTGCTTCACTCATAGTTCAATTCGCCCGATCTACCACGCGACGGCAAGCGCTTGTCCATTTGGCGGTGGGCCTTATGATTCTTGTAGCCCTCGGCGGCTTTTGGTACATCCGTAATTTCGCGCTAACCGGCAATCCGGTTTTCCCAACGCCGGTCCGTCTTGGCGGTTTTACACTTTTCGAGGGTTTGCGTTCTGATTTCGGCGCGGAGCTTTCAAGTTTGTCGCTTTTAGCACAGGCAGGGCAGCTCAATAAAACCATGCTTGTGCGCGAGTTCTTCAATGAAACCGGAGTTCTGTTCGCCGCGCTCGCCGTGTTCCTGCCGATGCTCCTGATTGCATTTGGGCTTTCCTGGCGCGACCAGCGCCTCGAACGCCGAGTTCTTTTCGGCAGCTTGCTTGTCGCCGTGCCGATATACTTTTTCTTTTACGTCGCTTCACCATTCACAGCAATTCACTTCCATCAAAACATCCGCTACGCGCTGCCGGCGCTCTTCATAGGTACCCTTGCCGTGATGGCCACCGTGCGCGCCGCCGCGCCAAGCCGCCTCCTCAAATGGTACGCAGCAGCTGTACTCGCCGCGGCGATCTTTTTCAACCTTCGTCTTCTCTGGGTGTATCCGCAGCCGACGTTTATCCTCGGCGCAACTCCGGGCGCGGCGCACGGACACGGAGAGGAGTTTTACCGCCGGCTTAACACGTATTACGGCGGTTCAACCCCGGCGCTCAACGCCATGACTTGGGCAGATGAGCATCTGCCGGCTCAGGCCAAAGTCGCCTACGGCGGCTTTGACTTCCATTATCCGTTGTACGGCCCCGCGTCCCGGCGCGAGGTGGATTATGTGATTACGCGGCCCTGCGTGCGCTGCAACTTTCACGACCTCAAATCAGTCGGCGGAAATATATTTGCCGAACCGAGCCAAACGGCCTGGCTTGAAAACCTGAGGCAGTACGGCAAGGAGTATTACGTTTTTTTCAACCAGTTTCACTACGCGGAGCCAGAAGAGAATTGGCTTAAACAAATGCCAAACCGTTTCGAGTTGCTCTACGACCGCGAGGGGGCGTATATTTATAGGATAATGTCGAATGGCTAAGCCCTAAGGTTGAATGGCCTGATCCGCCGTTCGTGGTTCGAAATTCGTAATTAGACATTCTGCATTTGCGCTCATGGATTCTCCGGTTGACGAAATCAAATCGCGCCTCAACATCGTGGACGTTGTTGGTTCTCACCTGCGGCTTCAAAAAGCCGGCATTAACTTTCGTGCGCTCTGTCCTTTCCACAACGAAAAGACCCCGTCGTTTTTTGTTTCCCCGGCTCGGCAGTCGTGGCATTGTTTCGGGTGCTCGCAGGGAGGCGATATGTTCACATTCATCGAGCAGATCGAAGGCGTTGAGTTTGCCGAAGCGCTGCGGATACTGGCAGACAAAGCCGGCGTGACGCTGCGTAGAATTGATCCGTCTCAAGCGTCTGAGCGCGCGAAACTTTATGACGTCTGCGAGGCCGCGGCGCGTTATTTCGCCAACGAACTCGAAACCACCGCCCACGGACGGATCGCGCTCGAATACTTGGAGGGTCGCGGGGTGGCCAGTGAAACCCGCAGCACTTTCCGGCTTGGGTTTGCGCCGGCGA
>CAYPCM010000025.1:0-9443 GCA_964409225.1 uncultured Candidatus Saccharibacteria bacterium | reverse complement strand
CCTTTTTCAGCTGGTTTTTGGGGGTGAACTGTGATACTCTGGCAATACCATGGAGCGCCGTTTGTTCAAGCAGCTCGTCATCGGGGGTGTATACCTTGTCGTCTTCGCCCTCATCGGTTGGGGCGCGTATGCGGCGTGGTTTAAACCCGCGCCCACCTGTTTTGACAATATCAGGAATCAAAGCGAAGAGGATGTTGACTGCGGCGGGGTATGCGAGCCGTGCGGCAAGCGGACGGTCAAACCCCTGGAACTTGTTTCTCAGCGTACGCTCAGCGTGAGCCCCGGTGTCTATGATTTTATAGCGCGTCTGCGCAATCCAAATGCGCTCTATGGCGCGGAACGTTTCCGCTATACCGTTCGCTGGTTTGGTGCCGGTGATCAGGTGTTGGCTGAGCGAGGCGGGACTGCCTACATACTGCCGCGTGGCACTCGTTCGCTTATCGTGCAGGGCGTCGCCTTGAGCGAACCGTCTGCCAAAACCGAAGTGGTATTGGACGCCTATAACTGGGTGCGTCTCAAAGAATACCAAGGAGAGCCGCGGTTCCTGGTGCGTCAAGCAATGCTTGAACGGGTGGCGGCGGGTGAGCCGGGGTTTGCGGCCGCTTCAGCCGTCATTGTGAATAAATCCGGCTTCAATTTTCAGGAAGTGGATATTAACGTGTCAGTGCTTGATGCTGCCGGTAATGTTTTGGCTGTAAGCCGAACTGTGCAGCACGCATTTACCAATGATTCAGAGCGTGCGTTTCGGGTGAGTTGGCCTGATCCGTTTGCGGGCGAGCCGCAGCGTCCTGAAGTCGAAGTGCTTACGAATGTGTTTGATGACGAGAACTACCTCCAACAATTCCGGCCGCTTGAGCGGTTCCAGCAGACGGGAGAGTAGCGGGCTTCTTGGCCTGAACTAGTCAGCTTTTCGACGCGGACGGCTCGGAAAACTCGGAAGCTAAAAGCGTAAGCAATCTAACATCTCATCGTGTCCGTCCTGCTTGACCATTTTAAATCCTGGGATTGGTGGCTTGTGATCGCGGTTGCCGCGCTCATGGCGCTTGGACTTGCGGTTATTGCTTCAGTGTCTATGAGCGCTGGCACGCCCCATCTGTTTTGGCGTCAGGCCGCGTGGGCCGGGGTCGGGATACTGTGCATGGTGGGCGTCAGCTTTATTGACTATCGGGTGTTTTTCACCACCTCGCGGGTACTCCTAGCAATTTACGCGCTCGTACTTGTGCTTTTGGCTTTGTTGCTTATAGCCGGTCCCACCATCCGGGGAGCAACGAGTTGGTTTCGGTTGCCTATTGGCGGATTTGGACAAGTCATTTCCATCGAGCCGGTCGAGGTGGCCAAGCTCATTACGATACTGTTACTCGCGAAGTATCTGGCAGGCCGTCACGAAGAGTTGGGACGTTTTCGTTACGTGCTCATATCTGCGGGGTACGCAATCATCCTCGCCATTCTTGTGTTGGTGCAGCCGGATCTAGGGTCGGCGCTTGTTTTGCTCGGGGTTTGGTTTGGCATGATCTGTCTGGCTGGTCTGCGATTGAAACACATGGTGGCGGTAATCCTTGTTGGCGCTATGGCCGCGGCGTTCGGTTGGGGGTTTGCGCTGCGGGATTATCAAAAAGAAAGGATCGTTTCTTACTTCAACCCCGGCAGTGATCCGCAGGGCGCCGGCTATCAAGCGCGGCAGGCGCTAATAGCGATCGGCGCAGGCGGCCTCGCCGGACAAGGGATTGGTCACGGGACTCAAACCGGCTACCAATTTCTGCCAGAGGCGACTTCTGACTTTATTTTTGCCGCCTTTGCCGAGGAGTGGGGACTCGTGGGCGTGACGGTTATGCTTTTGCTATTTGGACTTCTGTTTTGGCGGATATTTCGGGTGGTGGCCGAAGCCATCAACAATTTTGTGCGGTTGTTTGCCGCGGGCGTGCTGACTATGCTCGTGTTGCAGGTTGGCGTTAATGTTGGCATGAACTTGGGGGTTTTGCCTATCACTGGTTTGCCTTTACCGCTTGTTAGCTATGGCGGTTCGAGTTTGGTCATGTTATGTGTGGCCTTTGGGCTTTTGCAAGGAGTTAGGGCCAAGTCGATCGCGGCTTCCATTTGAAACCCCCTTGACAAACATTTTGCGCTCACTATACTTGAACTAGTCGGGCCGAAAACCGGCTCGCAAGCCAAGAGCGTAAGATCCAGATTTCCACCTTGGCATACCGTTTATAAATTTCAACCGGCACATCCTTTAGGGCCTGATTTTCAGGTTGTCTTGTTTTTAATCTGTCCGCTGGATCGGGTCAGCGTTTATATCTCAACCGGCCGCACGCCTACGCACTCGACCACCAAAACATTTTCTCCCCACGAGCGCACGTATTTAGCCATTCCAAACCTCATCGAGGTTCAGTTGGACTCGTACCGCTGGTTCATTTCTGATGGTTTGCGCGAGTTGTTTAGTGAGGTGTCGCCGATACTGGACTACGCCGGCAAGGACTTGGAGCTTTCGTTCTTGGATCACTATCTGGATGAGCCCAAGTACGACGAGTCGAAAGCCCGTGAGCGTGGCATGACGCTTGAAGCGCCCCTGCGGGTGAAGGCCCGGCTCACCAACAAGCGCACCGGCGAGGTGAAAGAGCAGGAAATATTCCTGGGCGATTTTCCGCTCATGACCAACCGGGGAACATTCATAGTGAATGGTGTTGAGCGCGTGGTTGTTTCGCAACTTATCCGGTCGCCGGGCGTATTTTTTACTATGAACTTTTGGCGCAGCCGCAAACTTTTTGGCGCGAAAATTATCCCTAATCGCGGCGCCTGGCTGGAGCTTGAAACCGATTACGACGGCGTTATCAGCGTAAAAATTGATCGAAAGCGCAAGGCGCCTGTTACCGCGTTGCTTAGAGCGTTGGGGCTTGAGAAAAACGAAGAAATTTTAGCCAAGTTTGTGGACGTGGATACTGGTTCGCTGTGGGGGACTAGGCATATCGAGGCCACGTTGGCGAAAGACACCTCGCGCGATCGCGGCGAAGGCCTTATCGAGATATATAAACGCGTTCGGCCGGGCGATCTGGCCACGGTCGACAACGCCCGCCAACTCATCGACTCGATGTTTAGTTTTGAACGTTATGACCTGGCGCGCGTAGGACGGTACAAAATGAATCAGCGTTTAGGCCGGGCAGAGCCGCGCGAGGTCGGCGAACGGGTGCTCTCCCTGGACGACGTGGTGGGCATCATTCGCGAAATCATTAATTTGAATAATAACCCGCTGGCCGAACCAGACGACATCGACCACTTGGGAAATAGGCGTATCCGCATCTTCGGAGAGCTTCTGCAGAACCGCTTGCGCGTGGGCTTGACGCGACTCGAGCGAATAGTGAAGGACCGTATGTCAACACTTGATATTTACACGTTGACGCCGGCCCAGCTTATCAATGCCCGTCCCCTCATGGCGGCCATCAAAGAGTTTTTTACGTCCGGGCAACTCGCGCAGTTCATGAACCAGATAAATCCGCTTTCCGAACTCGAGCACAAAAGACGTTTGTCAGCCATGGGACCAGGGGGGCTCACGCGCGAGCGGGCGGGGTTTGAAGTACGTGACGTCCATCCTTCACACTACGGACGCATCTGTCCGATTCAAACACCTGAGGGACCTAATATCGGCTTGGTCGGACAGCTCGCCATCTACGCCCGGATCAATGCCTTCGGTTTTATCGAAACGCCGTATGTTAAAGTAGCAAACGGACGTGTCCTGGATGAAGTGGTGTATTTGGACGCCTGGGAAGAGCGCGGTCGCGTCATCGCCCACGCTGGCGTTCCGCTTGATGAAAACCGGCGTATCATCCCCGAACGGGTTGAAGTGCGCTTGAGAGGTGAACCGGGTATCGTTGACCGGGTAAAGGTTGAGCTCATCGGTGTTTCCCCGCAGCAGATAATCAGCGTTGCTACCGCTCTCATTCCCTTCCTTGGGCATGACGATGCGAATCGGGCGCTTATGGGCTCTAACATGCAGCGCCAAGCGGTTTCGTGCGTGCGGCCTCAAGCCCCGCTTGTCGGCACCGGCATGGAAGAGCGCGCGGCCCAGGATTCTGGTCAGGTTATTTTGACGGGGGAGGATGGCGAAGTGGTTTCGGTTGATGCGAGCAGTATTGTGGTGAGGCCAGTTGGCGCGGGTGCAAAGCGCGATGAGACATACTCACTGCTTACATTTCTGCGCTCTAATGACTTTACCGCGATCACTCAAAAGCCGGTCGTGCACAAAGGGCAAAAAGTAAAACGCGGCGACGTGTTGGCTGACGGCGCGAGCACCCAGAATGGGGCGCTTGCGCTTGGGCAGAATATACTGGTGGCGTTTCTGTCGTGGGGCGGGGCGAACTTCGAGGACGCCATAATAATTTCTCAGCGCCTGGTGCGCGACGATCGCTTCACCTCGATTCATATCGAGGATTATTCCATCGACGTGCGCGAAACCAAGCTTGGACCCGAAGTGACCACGCGCGACATCCCGAATGTGGGCGAGGACAAACTTAAAGATCTTGACGAAGACGGAGTTGTTAGGATTGGGGCTGAAGTGAACGAGACCAATATTCTTGTCGGCAAGATTTCTCCCAAAGGCGAGGCCGACCTTACGCCGGAAGAACGGTTGCTGCGCGCAATTTTTGGCGAGAAGGCGCGGGACGTGAAGGATTCTTCGCTCAAATTGCCTCATGGCAAGAAGGGTCGCGTGGTCGGCATAAGGGTTTTTTCTCGAGACCAAGGTGATCGTCTGCCGTCTGGAGTTATCAAGACCATTCAAGTGGAAGTGGCGCAGCTCCGGCCAGTTTCGGCTGGCGATAAATTAGCGGGCAGACACGGCAACAAGGGCGTGATTTCTAAGATTTTACCGGCTGAGGACATGCCGTATCTAGCCGATGGCACGCCCGTGGACATAATTTTGAATCCTCTGGGTGTGGCGAGCCGCATGAATATTGGTCAGATCCTGGAGACGCATTTGGGTTGGGCCGCTGACAAGCTGGGCTATCGCGCCATCACGCCCTCTCTCGCCGGAGCGACAGAAGCCGACATCAAGGCAGAGTTGCGCGAGGCCCGACTACCCGAGTCCGGCAAGGTGGTTTTGTACGACGGCCGCACCGGCGAGTCATTTCATCAAGAAGTTACAGTCGGACAAATCTACATCATGAAACTGATCCACCTCGTCGAAGACAAAATTCACATGCGCTCTATCGGCCCTTATTCCCTTATTACCCAACAGCCCTTAGGCGGCAAAGCCCAATTCGGCGGCCAGAGGTTTGGTGAGATGGAGGTTTGGGCCCTGGAGGGTTACGGTGCGGCGTACACGCTTCAGGAGATGATCACTATCAAATCCGACGACGTACTGGGACGCTCCGCCGCATACGACGCCATAATTCGCGATGAGCGCATCAAAAGCCCTAACATCCCGGCGTCTTTCCACGTGCTTATGTCGGAACTCAAGTCCTTGGGGCTTTCGGTCGAGCTTCGAGGCCAGGCGGTTGAGCCATCTAAGGAAGAGTCAAGCGAATAACGCGCCTATGTTTGCCGATCCTGCCCTGCCGCGACTTTCCGATTTCACCTCCATCCGTCTGCGTCTGGCCGCACCGGAGGAGATTTTGACTTGGTCGCATGGCGAAGTGACAAAACCCGAAACCATCAACTACCGCACCCAGAGATACGAGAAGGAGGGGCTGTTCGACGAGCGGATCTTCGGACCGTCAAAAGATTGGGAGTGCTATTGCGGGAAATACCGCCGCATTCGCTACAAGGGCGTGGTGTGCGACAAGTGCGGCGTGGAAGTGACGCGCGCTATCGTGCGCCGAGAGTGGATGGGGCACATTAAGCTCGCCACGCCGGTCTCACACGTTTGGTTTTTGCGAGGCGTGCCGAGTCGCATTGGGCTGGTGTTGGATTTGACATTGCCTGATCTCGAGAAGGTGATTTATTTTGCCGGCTATATTGTCACTCACGTAGACGAAGAGGCGCGCAGCCGAGCGCTAGACGAGGTTGAACGCGAGTTCAAGAGTCGCTCTAAGGCAGAAACAGATTCTGCGCGCAAAGAGGCGCTCAAAAAAGCGCGCGACAAAGCCCGTGAGGACCTAAAGACGCTGGCCCGCAATCAAATTTTGAGCGAAGCCGACTATCAGTCCATGGCGCTTAAATACGGCGAAATCTTTGAAGCAGGCACCGGTGCCGAATCAATAAGGAATTTGCTGGAGGGGGTTAATCTTCATGAGTTGGTCAAGGCGCTTGAAGCGGAGACGAATGCTTCATCGCAGGTGCAGCGGAAAAAGGCGGTTAAGCGTCTCAAAGTCATTCGCGGCATGGTTCGGTCAGGAGTGCGTCCAGAATGGATGTTTTTGACCGTTTTACCCGTCATGCCCCCGGATCTCCGGCCCATGGTTCAGCTTGATGGCGGCAGGTATGCCACCTCCGACTTGAACGATCTGTACCGTCGCGTAATCAACCGGAACAACCGCTTGAAACGTTTGGTGGAGCTTAAAGCGCCCGAGGTCATCCAGCGCAATGAAAAGCGCATGCTCCAAGAGGCGGTGGATGCGCTGATAGACAACTCTGCCCGGCGCGGCCAAGGTCCGGTAGCGGCCACAGTTGGGCAGAAAAGACCGCTTAGGTCTCTGGCCGATATGCTGCGAGGAAAGCAGGGTCGGTTCCGGCAGAATCTGCTCGGTAAACGCGTTGACTATTCCGGCCGGTCGGTGATTGTAGTTGGCCCAGAGCTTAAACTCCATCAGTGCGGGCTGCCTAAAAAAATGGCGCTAGAATTGTTTAAGCCCTTCGTAATCCGCGAACTGGTTAAGCGCGAAATCGCGCATAACATTCGCGGCGCCGGGCGTCTCATTGAAGACGCGCCGGACGTGGTCTGGGCGATTCTGGAAGAAGTGATTCGGGATCGGTACGTTTTGCTGAATCGCGCCCCTACCCTTCACCGCTTGGGCATTCAGGCCTTCAAGCCGGTGCTCATCGAGGGTTTGGCTATCCGCGTGCACCCGATGGTGTGCTCTGCCTATAATGCCGACTTCGACGGAGATCAGATGGCAGTGCACGTGCCTTTGACCGACGAAGCGCAACGAGAAGCTAGGGAACTCATGCTTTCAAGCCGGAATCTGCTTAAGCCCGCTACTGGTGAACCGATTACCGTTCCCACCCAGGACATAGTTCTTGGCTGTTATTGGCTGACAAAACTGCGGGCAGGCGCGAAGGGTGAGGGCGGAGTGTTCGCTAGCCCCGAAGAAGCGATGCTCGCGCACGCGTTTGACGCGGTGGACATAAAAGCGGGGATAAAAGTGCGTTTGCCTTCAACTTGGATCGGTCCAAGCGACGCCACTCTTGAGCCGTCGGCGAAAGGGGGCAGGACCAAGAAAAATGAGCCTGCTTCCAAGCACCGCTACCAGACCGTAGAGACGTCGGTGGGCCGGCTTATATTCAACGAGGTGCTCCCGCCATTCTTTCCGTTCGTCAACCGCGAAATGTCCAGAAGGGCCCTGTCCGCACTGGCCGCAGATATCATTGAACGCTATGGCGCCGAAAAATCAGAGTCCATTTTTGATGAGATAAAAAAACTTGGCTTTACTCACGCGACTAATTCTGGTGTTTCGTGGGGCATGGACGATCTTGCGGTTCCGGTCGAAAAGCCGAACCTGGTTGAGTGGGCTCAAGCAGAGGTAAAGACGGTGACCGAGCAATACCAGCGCGGGCTTCTCACCGACGAAGAGCGGCGGTCACTTTCCCTTGAAGTGTGGCACCGCCTGAAAACGCATTTGGCCAAGCTCGTGCCGCAGTCAATTGATCCGAACGGGTCGGTTTTTTCGATCATTGATTCAGGTGCGCGCGGCTCCTGGG
Source organism: uncultured Candidatus Saccharibacteria bacterium (assembly GCA_964409225.1). Taxonomy (GTDB): domain Bacteria; phylum Patescibacteriota; class Minisyncoccia; order JACPXH01; family JACPXH01; genus JACPXH01. The sequence continues at coordinate 1,595 of CAYPCM010000025.1, read as the reverse complement.
CGCAACCAGTACAGATGATGGGCATGAAGGGGATTGTGGCAAATCCTGCTGGTCAAGAAATCGAGGTGCCGGTACTTGCTTCATTCAAAGAGGGTTTTAACGTGCTTGAGTACTTTATCTCTACACACGGGGCGCGTAAGGGCTCGGCTGATACAGCCCTTCGAACCGCCACCGCCGGTTACTTGACGCGTCGGCTCGTGGATGTAGCGCAGGATGTTGTTATCCGCGAGGTGGATTGCGGAGATCGCGAGGGCATAGAACTTGCCCGCGTGGACTCCGACGAAGTCGGCCAGTCGTTTTTTGCGCGACTCTTTGGTCGGGCGGTGCTTGAGGACGTGATGCATCCGGTGTCGAGTGAGGCGTTGGTTAAGTCGGGCGAACTCATTTCGCGTCTTACCGCCAAAAATATGGATGAAGCTAAGGTGTCGAGCGTGCGGGTGCGTTCGCCCATCTCGTGCCGGACGCGCCACGGACTGTGCCAACTTTGTTATGGCTATGATCTTGGTCACAATGAACTTGTGCAGATTGGGGAGGCGGTTGGCATCGTTGCGGCTCAAGCGATTGGTGAGCCGGGCACGCAACTCACCATGCGCACCTTCCACGTGGGCGGCGTTGCCGGCGGTGGCGATATAACCCAAGGCCTGCCGCGGGTGGAAGAGATTTTTGAGGTGCGTCCGCCTCGGGGCAAAGCGGTAGTGGCCGATTTTGACGGCACTGTGGAAGAAATAAGCGATCGAGGCAACCAGAAAGTGGTGACCGTAAAAGGTGAACACGGTTCGCAGGCGTACCTGTTGCCTGTGCGCACGCAGGCCTGGGTCAGCCAGGGCGATCTGGTGGGGCCGGGCACGGCGCTGTGCGAAGGTCATGTGGACCTAAAAGATCTCATGAGGGTTTCGGGAGTGGCGACGGTGCAGCGATACATCATCAAAGAGGTGCAGCGTATTTATACGACCGAAGGCGCTGCTATTAACGATAAACATATTGAAATTATCGTGCGGCAGATGTTTTCTAGGGTCCGAGTGCAGGATTCTGGCGATACGAATCTTACCTCCGGTGAAATCGTGGAAAAGCTTCGATTTGACCTTGAGAACGATGAAGCACGCGCAAAAGGCGGCGTTCTCGCCACCGCAACTCCGGTGTTGCTCGGCATCACCAAGGTCTCACTCACGACCGACAGTTTCCTTTCGGCGGCGTCTTTCCAAGAAACCGCCCGCGTGCTCATCACCGCAGCGCTCGAGGGCCGTGAGGATCAACTTAGGGGCTTGAAAGAGAATGTCATTATTGGCCGACTTATTCCCGCTGGTACGGGTTTCCGGCCTAGTCGGGCAGCGGGTGCGTCCACCCAAGACGTTCCGGCGCCGAGGCGCGTGAAGGTGGCAGCGTGAGTTTTGGTTTTTTGCAACGCGCTCATTTGACTTTCGGTTGGTCGTCGACACTCCGGTGGTCGCCGCAGTCGTGTCGCGCGGGCGCAGTCGGCTTGGCCAAGGTTGGGTTACGCACATTGTGAACTATTCGGCTCGGGTGCTGCCTCGTCCGGACGTGTCGCTCGCCCCAGCGTGGCTCGCGCACTCTCGCTCGGCCTCGCTCTCCTCGCT
>CAYPCM010000024.1:0-10494 GCA_964409225.1 uncultured Candidatus Saccharibacteria bacterium | reverse complement strand
TCGTTGAGACAGTCCCCCAGTCGTTACGCCTTTCATGCGGGACAGAACTTCATGTGGTCCACCATTCCTGGTGGCATAGACTATATCTTCACCCTCCGAAGCTTTTGGCGAAGGAGGGGTCGGCGTATTATGGCGCCACATTTGCGCCATCTTCATCTATCGAGTTGCCTCGAGAGAATTCAGTCGTTACGGGGCCAACCCGCACTTCAGCGGGCGGCTTCCCACGGTATCACCCCGCGGTTCACGCAGTCTCTTGCGCGACTGCAACCACGTCGGGCTCCACCGTTATAAGCCGAATTTTTCTCCGACGTTTCCGCCGGAGCAGGCATCTTTCTTACCTGCCAAGGAATTTCGCTACTTTAACACCCTTATAGTTAGGGCGGACGTTCACTGGCGCTTCGGGCCTCAACCCGACGCTCCGCGTCGGAATTTCTAATTCCTAATTTCTAATTCCTAATCAAATCCCAAATCCTATGCTCCAATAACTAAACGATTTTGAACATTGGACATTTTGGTATTGGGTATTGACTAGAAATTAGATCAATTAGAAATTAGACATTTCCCGATGCGAAGCATCGGATCTCAACCGTTAACGTTCCAGCACTGGTCAGGCGTCAGCTCCTATACATCCTCTTACGAGTTAGCAGGAACCTGTGTTTTTGATAAACAGTCGCTAGGGGTCTTTCGCTGCGGCCGCCTTGCGGCGGCAGGTCTTATCGCGAACTTACGACCGCTGTTTTGCCGAGTTCCTTAACGAGGATTCACCCGTTCACCTGAGGCTACTCGCCTCGTCTACCTGTGTCGGTTTTGCGGTACGGGCGCCCAACGGATAATCCTAGGGGATTTTCTTGAACGCTCATTCGATCGAATTGGCCGGTCTTGCGACCAACCTTACCAGCGCGCTTACGCTCGCCACTAAAGGCCGCGCTCCGGATTTGCCTGGAACGCGCGCTTGTGCGCCGGACGTAAATCCAATAACACGCTCGATCTTTTAAGCGCCGTCACCCCATCGGTCCGCTGGGCGGGGCCGGAATATTAACCGGCTGTCCATCAGCTGCGGCTTTCGCCATCGCCTTAGGCCCGCCTCACCCTTGGATGATTGACATTGCCAAGGAAACCTTAGACTTGCGGTGGCCAGGGCTCTCACCTGGCTTGCGGTTACTCATGCCAACATTTGCACTTCCCTGCGCTCCACCGCCCCTCGCGGGTACGGCTTCACTGCAGCAGGGAACGTTCTCCTACCACTGTGTGCCTGAATTTTGGATTCCAGCAGGACGTCTCGAGACGTCCTGCTGGAAAATTTCCACGTTATCCGAGAACTCGCTGCTCCATTTCCCGCTCTCTTGCAGGACGTGGATCGACGATCTCCACGCCACCGGCGATGAGAAGCCGCTTGAAAGCAGGTGCCACCTCGTTCGCCGCCCTGATGATTGCCGTAGTTAGTCTGTCGAGTTCCGGCGTATTGGCCATCATCACGACACCAGCCTCCTCGGCCATCACCTTCATTACATCGGAAAGTGCTCCGATGATCCTACCCCTTGGTTCCAGCACGATTTTTCGCGCCTGGTCTGTTTCGGTCGCCATTCCCCTCACCTCCTTTCGGCGAAATTCTTGAGGGGCCATCGCCTCGCCAAAAGAACGAAAATCCAAAATTCAGGCACACAATCCGTACGTTCGGTACTCCGCTTAAGCCCCGATACATTTTCGGCGCGCCCCGCCATAGTTGCCATAGAACAGTGAGCTGTTACGCACTCTTTAAAGGGTGGCTGCTTCTAAGCCAACCTCCTGTCTGTATAAGGCGGAACACTTCCTTACTTGCACTGAGCGGAGATTTAGGGACCTTACGTGACGATCATGGGCTGTTTCCCTCTCGACGACGGAGCTTCGCCCCCATCGTCTGACTCCCGAGCTATTAAGCGACCGGCATTCGGAGTTTGATTGGATGCAGTACCTCATCGGCAGCCGTATCCATCCAGTGCTCTACCTCCGGTCGTGAACACTCGAGGCTAGTCCTAAAACTATTTCGGAGAAAACCAGCTATTCCCAGGCTCGATTAGCTTTTCACTCCTACCCACAATTCATCCCATAGTATTGCACGGCTAACGGGTTCGGGCCTCCCGCCGGTTTATCACCGACGTTCACCCTGATCATGGGTAGCTCGCCTGGCTTCGGGTCTTAACCCGGCCGCTTATCGTGCCTCGCTGCCGCTCGGCACGGCTGAATTTTAAATTTAGAAATTCGAAAATTCATTCGAAATTAAAAATTCAAAATTGCTTGTGCTGAACGACAGTGAGGCACGAGGTTTCGCCCATTTCGGACTCGGTTTCCCTGCGCCTTCGTCCCCTCAGGGACTTAGACTTGCGGACGAGATAAAGTCGTTGGCTCATTCTTCAATAGGCACGCTATCACCCGTGTCTCGCTCCCGCTCGCCACGGCTGAATTTTAAATTTAGAAATTCGAATTTCGAAAATTCATTCGAAATTAAAAATTCAAAATTGCGTGTCGAACGTAAGTGAGACACGGGCTCTAACTCCTTGTCAGCATATGGTTTCAGGTACTATTTCACCGCCCTCACCGGGCTGCTTTTCACCTTTCCCTCACGGTACTGGTTCACTATCGATCACCAAACGTATTTAGCCTTGGCTCGTAGTCGAGCCTGCTTCCTACCCCGCAGCCGGGCGGGGCAGTACTCAAGAAAATATATCGGAAGCGAACCAACGTTTTCGCCTACGCGGCTATTACGCTCTCTGACCCCCCTTTCCAGGGGTGTTCGGCTAACGCGGCTCCAAAGTGTTCTTCCTTCTCAACTTTACCCGTTGCTCCGCTATCCGCCGGATGGCGGAAGCGAAACGCACGAGTAAAGAAGAGAAATGATACATTCTTACAACCCCAACCCGCAGCTCCGCTACGGAAATCCCAAATCCGAAGCCCGAAATCCGAAACAAATCATAATGTCCAATATCCCAAATACTAAACGTTTGAAACATTTGTATTTTGAATTTTAAATTTGTTTCGAAATTAGAGCTTCGAATTTCGAGTTTCCCGAAGCGAAGCTTCGGGCTGGTTTGGGCTTTTCCCGTTTCGCTCGCCGCTACTAAGGGAATGGGCACGCCTCGCTTACGCTCGGTGTAATGACTAATTCCTAATTTCTAATTCCTAAAACGTATTAGAAATTAGACGTTAGATAATTAGAAATTGCATATCGAACGTAAGTGAGGTATGCATTGTTTTCTGTTCCTCCAGGTACTGAGATGTTTCACTTCCCTGGGTACGCTGCGCCGCTTCGCGGCGAAATCAAAATTCAAAATGCAAAAATCAAAATTATGGAATCGTGCAGGAATTTTTCTATTGAAAAATTCCTGACCTTCATTTTTGATATTTGATTTTTACTTTTTAATTTCGCTGTGAAACGGCGCTTGCGCTGGTTCACAGCGCAGGGTTTCCCCATTCGGACATCCGCGGATCACAGATTGCTCAGCATCTCCCCGCGGCTTATCGCAGCTACGCCACGTCCTTCATCGCCGTTTGGTGTCAAGGCATCCACCATACGCTTTATTGTATGATCCCGTTTACCTCGCAACGCACACCCGCCTAGGTTTTTGGCCCCCTCAAAAGAGAGGGGTGGAGCAGGCGATGGGATTTGAGCCCACGACCTCCGTCTTGGCAAGACGGCGCTCTGCGACTGAGCTACGCCCGCTCGTCCAACGAACACACGAAAGGACCAAAAACCTAGGCAGGAGACGAACGTTGAAAGGTTTGTTTTCCCGCCACCGTTTGCCGAAGCAAAAGGCGCGGGTCTTTTTGCAATGTTGTCTGCCTGTATTCAGTTGTCAAAGACCAACCCGTATGGAAAACGAAAACCGCTTCAGGGAAGCGGCTCTACGCACATCTTGAAACCGCGCGAGTTCTATCCGCTTCCGTTATCGAATATGGATGGGTTTCGTGCCATAGGGCAGTTTCATTATAGTCGCTGTAAAACCGGTGTCAATACCCCTATGCAGAAGCGCGCGAGCGGGCGCAATGCCCGCTCGCGCGCTTTGCCGCTTTCAGAAACTCCTATCGCTCTGTCACGTCCTTTTTTATCTTTTCCAGCCAATCAGACGCCGCGTCTCTGCCGCCGAGGCCAAACGCGAGCCCCACCGCGAGCGCGAACGCACCGACAACACCCATAAACAATGTCTGCAAAAGGCCCGCTGCCACGTTCAGCTGCACCAGTGCGGCCAAAATCGCAAACACCCACACTGCCCAACGCGTCACAGCGCCCAAAAACTTTCCGCTTTTAAGCTCGGCTGCGGCCACGCTCGCTTCCACGCTTCTCTCAAGAAAGTTGGCAAGCATCGCGCCGGCAAGCAAAATGAGCACTGCCACAACGATGTTCGGGATGTAGTCCAAAACACTCTTCAAGAAATCGTTGAAGTCGTTAAGTTGCAGAATGTCCGAGGCAGCAAGAAGAAACGCGACGATTACGAACCACTTGACCACCTCACCAATGAAGCGACCAGTATCTAGGTTTAACCCGCCGCGCGCAAGCGCCCGGCCCACGCCCATCTGTTCGAAAAGCTGGTCAATGCGCAACCCTTTGACAATTTGTTGGACCACCTTGGCGAGCACTGCGGCCACGAGCCAGCCGATGAGGAAGACGACCACCGCTGACACAAACACTGGCAAAAACGCCATAAACTGCAACCACAGATCAGAAAGGGACTTAACCACAGTGTCTGCCCACGATGGCAAAGCAAGAATATCAGAGTACATAGTAGCGATTTAACTCCTATCCGTGCCGCTCACCGCGCCGATACCGACCAATCGACGAAATCAAGCTCGGCACGCATTTTAGTGATAAAAGAGGGTTCAAGTAAGAATCTCGCTTTTAATCAAATTCTAACATACCGCGGCCGGATATTCCGCGACGTTATCCACACCCCACTTATCGACACGCAGCCAAAAGCAAAACCCCAGGTCGCTGATGCCAACTCCTCACCTGCTTGAAACCCGCAGCGCGCACAAAAGCCATTATTTTCATCAGAGAATAGCGCGGACAGTCGTCGAGTTCTTCGCCGTAAGTAGGATCGAGCTCGGCTAATGCGAGCTGACCGCCCGGCTTTAATACTTTTCGCATCTGACGGAGCGCGCGCGCTGGCTCATCGAAATGATGAAGTGCGTGCACCGCCACCGCAGCGTCGAAGCGCCCGGGCTTAAAGCAATCGCCGAGATTCTCGGCGTAACACCGCCGGCAACGGATCTCACGACCTCGTCGGCGCAATGCTCGATTCGCAAAAGTTATAGCGCGCGCGTCTCTGTCCACGCACGCTGTTTCGCACCGCAAAGTGCGGCCGGTCAAAATCAACGTCGCCCATCCGGAGCCGCAGCCAACGTCAAGGACACGACTGCGCGGCACAACATGGCTTCTAATAAATTCGGCGATCGGCCGATCGTAAGGGTACGTCAGCATGTGGTGGAGACGAGGGGATTCGAACCCCTTACCTCCGCTGTGCAAAAGCGGCGCTCTACCAATTGAGCTACGTCCCCAATTTTTTCTGGTCGTGCGAGGCGCAACAGTACCGTCTAAACCTTAACTGCCTGCAGATTCTTTGCGTATTCCGCCATTACCTCTCGCAGGCGTTCGCGAATGGGCGGCAACTTCACGCCGGCGCGCGCGAGCTTTTCGGTGTTGAGCACGCAGTTTGACCGCGTCGCAGTTGCCAGCCCCTGCCGATACAGTTCATCAACCGCAATGAGCTCATACGTATGCTGCGGATCAACGAGTTCGGTGTAGAGCTCCATGATTTCGCGGTGCGTGATGGAGCCCGGATTGGTCACGTGGTAGATGCCGGCTGCCCCCTGCTCGATCAGTTGCTTGGTCGCCGCAAGTAGGTCCGGCACCACAGTAAGCGAATTTTCTGCATCAATCACCTTGGGGTAGCCCACGAGTTTGGTGATGAGGTTGCGCGGCCCGGGTTCGGCATCCGTGGGCATGCGCAACCGCAAAATGAGCACCCCGTCTGGCCACGCCTGCATCAAATACTGATCGGCCCAGTACTTTGTCCATGAGTAAAAACTTGGGGGTGCGGCGGCATCCTCCTCGCGGAATCCGCCTGCCAAGTGCCCGCGACCCTGAAAAATGCAGCCGCTCGAAAGGTGCACGAGCCTGATGTCGCGCGCCTTGCACGCCGTCACCAGCTCCACCGGCCCCACCACGTTCGAGGTAAACGTCTCGACTTTGTGGTCTTCGCACCAGTCAATGTTGCGCCCGGGTTGGCCCGACGGACTCACCGTCGGCCCGCCGGTTTTGCCGGCAGTATTGATGATAACTTCCGGCCTCGCTTGGTCTAACTCGGCTGCGACCGCCGTGGCATCCGTAACGTCAACGGCCGACAACTCGGCGTTCTCTAAAAACGCCGCGAACTTTTGGGCGATCCAACCCCTCGGGCCGCCGGTGATAAGATACTTCATGCCGCTTTTATGTATACCACAGGGCTATGGAGAAGTGAAGTAGCAGCAATTCTGGGTGCCTATACACCTTGACGAAAAACTTCAGAGATGCTAAATAGGTTACCGAAAGGAGGTGGGGCACGGCACCTTTACAACCTGCTGACATAAACCGACTCCCCTCGCCGGGGAGCCATTGCACGGAGACCTGAAAAAGGAGGGTGCGACATGGACCTGCAGCGAGTCCGGGAGATCGTAGACGACGAAGCACGGAGTTGGGAATTCATCGAATTCTTGCGGCGGGCCTTCCGCCCTGATCTCCTCGCGCAGGTCAAGACGGATTCGCACGAGGAAGCGCTCCGGCGGGGCATTGAGACGACCCGCGGAATCTTCGCGGTGCTCGAAGCCGCTAGCCTGCCGCTCCATCAGATCGAGGCTGGACATGGCACCGGGCACATTGTCCGGGATTACGTGAACGCCTTGCGCCTCTTCACGAAGCTCAACGCGGACCCGCGTACGTTCTTCGTGGGGATGGTCGCCGGCGCATGCCACGACCTCGGCTGTACTTTGGTGGATCGCTACGCGGATGCGAAGCGGGCGGTCCGGCACGCTGAAGTGGCCGCGATCCTGCTCGATCAAGTGTTCCGGGCCGAGACGCTCGGCCTCTCATCGGCAGAGCAACTTCTCATCATGTACGGCGTGGCCGCCCACACCCATTAACTGCGGCCGGCTGACATTACTTGCACGGACGGTGTGGTGCGCCACATTGAGCCGTACACCGAGCTCGATAACGGCGCACTGTTCCTACCTGTTTGGTTCCCGCGCTGGATCGACCGGCTCGACATTAGTGGTCCGGCGTTCGTGGGCAGATCGTACCTCGTGCATCACCGCGAGCACGCGGAGTTCGACGGCGGAAACTTCTACTCCGCCGGCTTTGCCGAGATCATGTGTCCGCTCCTGCGGCCGGCCGACGAGATCAAGGCGGCTGGCGGCAAGCGGACGCTCCGCGAACACCTCGCGATGTTCGCGGCAAGTCAGACGAACGACTCGCCCTACGGGAAGTACGACTTCGGCGAGATGGTACGGATTCGCGACAAGCACCGGCTGCTCCTTGATGCCGTTGTCGCCCAGATCGATACCGATCCGATGAATTGCGCATGGCTTGGCCCGCAGGAACGCATCCTCCAAGCGTGGACGAGTTTTCTCTCGCACAACATCGAGCCGAACGAACCCGGCAGAAAAGCGGCCGAGTTTCTCGAGCAGGCATTCCGCACGCTCGATGAGCCCATCCGCGTCGCTTGGTGCAACGGCTTCCGGGAAGCCATGGGCGGTTACCGCACATGGACCGAGGGAGTGCTCCGCTTCCTGGACGAACTCCCGCAGGAGTGGCTTGCGCTGCCACCCATCACCGACGACGTCCGGACGGTGATCCGACCGGACGAGGCGTGGCTCAGCCTGCTGACCCGATAGTTCGATCAACGAGTAAGGAGGGACGAGATGACCGAACTGCCGAACTCCCCGCTGACCGCTGACGATTGGCCCCGGCTCACCCACGACCTTCGCAGGCTCCGCAATACCCAACCGTGGAATGCGGCCGCCTACGAAGCGCTTGCCGCCTGCGTGGTCAACCTCGCAGTCGAAACCGTGATCTACCGCTCCGGCCCGGCGCACGGCGAGCTCCAAGTTTTGCTCATGCGCCGGCCGACCAAGGAGGAGTCGCCGAGCGAAGCGTTCCCGGGATTACTGCATTCGCCCGGGACCGTGATCCGTACGCCCGACGCGATCCCGCTCGGCGACGACGTGGCGGCGCGGATCGCACACGAGGATCTCGAAGCCGCGTTCAAGCGGCTCGAGACGAAGGAACTCGCGCCTGCCAAGTTCATCGGCTGGCCGCAGTTCGTGCGCGTCCGCGTCATCCCCGAACCGACCCGCGGGGTGTTCTGCTGCCTCGTTCACCTTGCGCGCATCGAGGGCACGCCGGCCAAGGGTACGTTTTACCCGGCTGATCCGCTGCCCGACGACATCGTGCCGAGCCACCGGATCATCATCCCAACGGCGCTCAAGGCGCTTTCGCTCACCGCTGCCTAGCACCAGTCGGCTCACCTGTTCCTTCCGCAACGTTCAAGGCCCGTCGCGCTTCGCGCGACGGGCCTTCACTTTTTCCTGACGCGTCGATCACCGATCGAGCTTGCCATCACGGTCCACCTGCATCGCAGCAATCTTCCTTGCGATGCTCGCGGTGAAATGCCCCGCGTACTTCTCCTGGACCTCCGGCAACTTCCAATCATTGCCGGTGATCACGCCGCGGCAATTCTGGCTGCCACACCGACACCACATCCGCCACTCCGGGTCTTCCTCGGTGGTGGCGTAATCGTACGTGATCTCTTCGCCTGGCTTGACGTCGCGTCGAGCGATGATATTATCATCACTTGTCTGAACGCCCGTCGGGTCACATGAGTGGTTCATCAGCCAATCGGCCGATGGGTTCGCCGAATCGAGCGGGATTAACCAATGGTCTGCGTCGAGATTGTATCCAAGGTCCCACCCGTACTGCACGACCTCGCGCAGATACGTATCGCGGTCAACGATCCGGCCGACGGACTTAGTAAGCAACTCTCCTTTCTCGATGGGTTTCCGGGCGTGAATCCCGCGGCCCTCGATTAAACTCCGGGACGCCTCGAGTTTCGGGTTCACATACGACCCCTCCACCATAATAATACCCCCCTTCGTAAAAGTCGTAAAAGAACATCTGCACCCGGTTCGCTCGCGATAACAACACCACCCAACATCCACAATCTACCGTACGCCATAAGCTCAGTGTTGTCAATACAGCATTCCTGCCGCACCCACCGCGATCATTTGGGTCGTCAACAGTATTTTCGTAGGACGGCGCATACGATAACACTCCCTCTTATCCTCAACTTTCCTAATTATATTACGCTCGTAATATAATTAGGAAACACATACTCGGGGGCCTATTTCGCTACAATCTCAACCCGCTCCATAACATCTCCCGCTGCAATCCGCGACATCACGTCCTGCCCGGCGAAAACCCGCCCGAAAATCGTGTAGTTTGGGTCAAGCGGCGCATCTTGCTTCAAAATGAAAAATTGCGATCCGTTCGTGTTGGGACCGGCGTTGGCCATAGCCACAATGCCGGTTTTGTATTCCAAGCGCACCGGCTCATCTTCAAACCGATACCCGGGCCCACCTGCCCCGCATTGCCCCTCGCCGCGACCGGGCGTACAGTTCGGATCTCCGCCTTGAATCACCCATGATTCAACGCGGTGGAAATTCAAGCCGTTGTAGTAACCCTGTTTTGCCAGATACACGAAGTTGCTTGTCGCCTTGGGTGCCTCCGCAGGCAGAAGCTCAAAACGAATCTCGCCCTTGGACGTTTTGATGATTGCGATTTTGTTTTCTATTTCTTCGGCGGCGAGAACGCCGGGAAATGCGAGCGGCGATTTTGCGTTTTCGGTATCCATAGGGGGTGCGGGAGTTTGATTAGCCGGCTGCCCCGACGTCGCTGATGGCTGTGCCGGCGCGCGGCGCGTTGAGATGAATAAAACGGCGACGCCAATCGCCACAACGATTCCGATTGCGATGAGCCAGAATTTATTCATAAGTGGGCAAGGGAGGAATCGGACCTCCGACCTCTGTCTTATCAGGACAGCGTTCTACCACTGAACTACTTGCCCAAATTTTTAATGCGGGGTGAGACGCTCTGCCGGGCTGAGCTACGTGCCCTAGATGACGACGGTATTATAAAAGTGCAGAGCGCGCGCCGCAAGGCGGCGCGCGCTCCAGCGCTTCGATCCAGTTTTTCCTCGTTGTCCCGACCGCCCGAATACTTCGGAGCCGAGCAACCGATGGTTGAGGACATCGGCCAACTCCCGCCGCATCCGTGCTTGTGACAGCAAACGCAGCACCGACCACTTATACCTTACTAGAGGTCTTACCCTAGAAGGTAAAAACTCCCTAGAAAGGAGATATTCCATCGACAGGTTCCCCTACCGATGCCTTGTTCATGTTGCTCCCTATGTCGCCATAAGGCATGGACTATAT
>CAYPCM010000023.1:0-10661 GCA_964409225.1 uncultured Candidatus Saccharibacteria bacterium | reverse complement strand
ACTGGTTGGTCCGTTCCCGCGAACGGGCCAAATTTATTAGGTAACCGCCTCCGGGTTATTCCAGCCGATTTAGCAAGGAATACGGTATCGCTGGCCGCTTCGCGGCATCGCGATACCAGAACTCGTAGGCACGCGAGCCAATAAATTGGCTCGCTCTGAAGGCCTACTCGTTTGTTTCACGACCACAAACAATTCATCGCTGCCCTTGAGCAAATTGCCGAAGAGAAGGGCATCAGCCGAGACCGCGTGCTCGCCACCATCGAGCTTGCGGTTGCGGCTGCTTACAAAAAGGACTACGGCAAAAAGGGGCAGGTGATACGCGCCAAGCTCGATCCGGTTACGGGCAATGTTGAGGTAAAGCAGGTTAAACTGGTGGTGGATGAGTCGATGCTAAAGCCCCAAGAGGAAATTGAAGCCGAGGAAGCGGCCAGAGATGAAGCGTTATCAGAGGAGTTCTTGTCCGAATCCGCCCGGGCGCGTCGGGCGGCGCAGGAAGCAGAGGAGGAGACGTTGGTGGAAGCGGGCGACAAGAAGGTGCGGTTTAATCCGGAAAAACACATCATGATCGAGGAGGCCCGGCGCACGCAGCCGGCGGCGAATCCGGGAGATGAGTTCGAGATTTTGCTCGAGCCGCATGAGACGTTCGGGCGCATTGCGGCGCAGACCGCCAAACAAGTCATCATTCAACGGATTCGCGAGGCCGAGCGCGAAGCGGTTTACAGCGAATATAAGGACAAAGAAGGTGAAGTGGTTTCTGGCGTGGTGCAGCGAGTCGAAGGCCGCAATGTTTTTCTTGATATCGGTAAGGCCGTCGGCATTTTGCCCGTATCCGAACAAATGCCTTCCGAACGATATCACGTGGGCGAGCGGCTCAAGGTATACGTACTTTCGGTGGAGAAAGAAACTCGGGGCGCCGGCCTTGTGCTTTCTCGGGCGCACCCAAGCCTCATTGCCAAACTGTTTGCGATGGAAGTGCCGGAAGTTTCTTCGGGCGCGGTGGAAATAAGGGCAGTGGCGCGAGAAGCCGGCGCGCGCTCCAAAATCGCCGTGGCTTCGAACGAAGAAGGAGTTGACCCGGTGGGTTCTTGCGTGGGCCAGAAGGGTACGCGGGTCACCACTGTCATCAGTGAGCTTTCCGGCGAGAAGATTGACATCATTCAGTGGTCGGGGGACCCCGAGCACTTCATTGCCCAGGCACTATCTCCGGCTAAAGTGAGCGGGGTCGAAGTAGACGAGGAAAATCATCGAGCCACTGTGACGGTGCCGGAGGATCAACTGTCACTTGCCATCGGCAAGCGGGGGCAGAATGTGCGCTTGGCTGCCAAACTCACCGGCTGGAAAATCGACATCCGCGGGACCGGCGGCACTGTGCCGTCAGTCGATAGCGCCGCGGCGCCTGCCGAAGACCCTGCGCCGCCACCCGCGGAAAGCGAAACTTCGAATGAAGTTTCGCCAGTCGCCGCAGGCACAGGCGACGCGCCGTCACCTGTTGGCGGCGCCGCGGCGCCAGTCGTCGAAGACGACTCTAGCAAACCACCCGCCGAATCCACAGACAGCGGCGTATCTGTTGAGAATGATTCTGCCGCCTCTAACGATAAAGAATCAGACAAATTATGATCAATGATTCACAGTTGCTTATCGTCGCGATTGCTTCCGGCGCGCTGGCGGTGGTGTACGGTCTAGGGCTCATAGTTTGGGTTTTGCGTCAGCCAGAAGGCGACGAGCAAAAGCGCGCCATTGCGCGCGCCATACAGGAAGGATCGCGGGCTTATTTGAACCGTCAATATCGCGCCGTGGCCATTGTTGCGGTTGTGGTTGCGCTGGCACTATGGCGTTTTCTTGGGGTCACTCCGGCCCTTGGTTTCCTTGTGGGCGGGATTGCCTCCGCAGTGGCTGGTTACGTGGGTATGGTGGTGGCGGTGCGGGCGAATGTGCGCACAGCCACTGCGGCGCGAGAGGGACTCAAGCGCGCTTTTAATGTGGCCTTCCGTGGCGGCACGGTTACGGGCATGCTGGTGGTAGGACTGGGCATGATTGTTGTGGCCGGTTTTTACGCCCTAACTCGTGATGTCCACGCGCTCATCGGTCTTGGGTTGGGCGGCAGTTTAATTTCGGTATTCGCTCGTTTGGGCGGAGGCATCTATACGAAAGCAGCTGATGTTGGCGCTGATCTGGTTGGAAAAGTGGAAGCAGGCATCCCAGAAGACGATCCGCGCAATCCGGCCGTGATTGCCGATAACGTGGGCGATAATGTCGGCGATTGCGCCGGCATGGCCGCAGACCTGTTTGAAACGTATGCCGTGACCATGATTGCCGGAATGTTACTCGCAAGTTATGTGGGGGGTGAGGCGGTGGTGCTGTATCCGCTGGCGCTGGGTGCGGCGGCGATTTTGGCGTCGGTGGCGGGTACGTTCGCGGTGCGTCTCGGGCAGAGCCGCGCGATTATGCCGGCTTTGTATCGAGGGCTCGCTGTGAGCGCGGTTTTGTCAGGGATCGCGTTTTGGCCCATTACGAAGAGTTTCTTTACTGACGACGCGGCTCAAACAATCTATGGCGCTGCGGCCGCGGGGCTCGGCGTCACAGCCCTCATGGTGGTCATAACCGAATATTACACTTCGCAGCGTTTTCGTCCGGTGCGTGAAATCGCTAGGGCCGCCGAGTCCGGTCACGGCCCGACGGTCATTACTGGCCTCGCTTTCTCCATGGAATCTGTGGTTATTCCAGTGGCCATAATTGCGGCTGGGATGCTGGTGGCGTTCAATTTCGCGGGACTTTTTGGCGTGGCCGTGGCGTCTGTCGCCATGCTTTCGCTGACCGGAGTTATCGTGGCCATCGACTCATTCGGTCCCATCACCGATAATGCCGCCGGCATTGCCGAGATGGTAGGCGAGTCCGAACGCGTTCGTGACGAAGTACTCGATCCGCTCGATGCCGTGGGCAACACGACCAAGGCCGTCACCAAGGGCTATGCCATCGCTTCGGCCGGGCTAGCCGCGCTCGTTCTGTTTGCAGCGTATGCCCAAGGGCTTGGCGCCTCAGGCGAAGCGGTTTCATTTGTCTTGTCGGATCCATTGGTTCTGGCCGGTATGTTCGTGGGTGCGGCAGTGCCGTATCTGTTTGGGTCGCTCGCTATGTTGGCCGTGGGTAAGACAGCAGGGGCGGTTGTGGCGGAGGTGCGTCGACAGTTCAAAGAGATTCCAGGGATCATGGAGAGGAAAGCCAAGCCGGATTACGGCCGGGCCGTGGACATAGTTACCAAAGCCGCGCTTGGGCAGATGGTGTTGCCGGCGACTTTACCCGTACTCGTGCCAATCGTCGTGGGTTTTACTCTTGGCCCCAAGGCGCTGGGCGGGGTTTTGGTTGGTTCGCTCATGACGGGTTTATTCGTGGCAATATCCATGACGTCTGGCGGCGCGGCGTGGGATAACGCGAAGAAGTTCATCGAAGCAGGCAATCATGGCGGCAAAAAGTCGCCGGCGCATCAAGCCGCAGTGACAGGCGATACTGTGGGCGATCCGTATAAAGACACCGCCGGTCCAGCCATGAACCCGATGATTAAAATCATCAATATCGTGGCCTTGCTTATCAGTGCTTTTTTGGTGTAGCGCCGATGCAAGAAATCATCGCGCTGTTTACAAGCAGGCCTGACACGATCTGACATCAAGCCGGGCAGGCTCTCGCTACGCGAAAATCCCCAGCGAGGATTTTCGCTGCTCTTCGGCCTCGCTCGCCCAAAAGGAACTCCCGGGGCGGCGCTCACGGCCTCGCGCCGCTTCGCGGCAAGCTCGGCCGGCGCCGCCCGTGCGGAGCGAAGCAGTTCGCTCCGCACCCCGCTCGGCCTCAGACGCCGCTCGAGCCTACCCGGCTTGATGCAAACAACGCGTTAAATTCCTACACGCGATATCTCGATATCTCGACATGTCGTTTTGGTATGCAAGTCAGTATTGAACACAGGCCTCAGTCAGTAGTGGCCATTACAGTTGAACTTACCGCCGAGGAGTTCGAGCGCTACTACGACCAAGCGCTCTCTGGGTTCGCCAAGGGATTTTCCGCGGACGGTTTTCGGCCCGGCCAGGTGCCGTCGGCGATTGTGGCCTCGCGAGTGGGGGAGAGGCATGTTTTTCAAGAGGCGAGCCGTCTGGCTCTCGAACGTACGTATCCCGAAGTCGTCAAAGACGCGGGGCTTGAACCAATCGGCGCGCCCGAAGCCGAAGTGCTTAAGATTGCGCGCCAAAATCCGTTTGTGTACCGCGTCGAAGTGCCGATTGCGCCGGAGGTTAAGCTGCCGGATTGGCGGGCCACCGCTGCTAGCGTGCCGCGCGAGACGGTTTCTGTTTCCGATGAGGAGGTGGCAGGGACGCTAGCGCGGTTGCAGCGTTCGCGGGCGCGCCTTACGCCGGTTGATCGGTCTGCTAAAACAGGTGATCAACTCGAGGTGGACTTCACCGTTCGCAGCGGCGGCGTGGCGCTGGCAGGCGGCGAGAGCAAGAACCATCCGGTCGTTCTCGGCGAGGGTCGGTTCGTGCCCGGCTTCGAAGAGGCACTGATCGGACTTAAATCAGGCGATCACAAGGCCTTTTCTCTGCGCGTGCCGGATGATTTTCCGCAGAAGGCGATTGCGGGCAAGGAGGTCGAGTTTGACGTTATTGTGCGCCGACTAGACGAGCGTACCGTGCCGGAGTTGACGGATGAATTTGCTAGGGCCGTGGGCAATTTTTCCGATTTGAGCGCACTCCGGGACAGTGTACGCGAGGGTATCAAAGTGGAAAAAACAGAGGCAGCGCGCAACGGTCGTCGCGAGCGCATCTTGACAGCCATTGCCGAAAAGACAACCGTTGAGGTTCCGGATCGGCTTGTGGAGGCCGAAATAGAACGCATGGTTCATGATCTTGGTCACACCTTCGAGCATGGCGGCGCTAACCTCGCTGATTACCTTCGGCACATAGGCAAGACCGAAGACGAATTTCGAAAAGAGTTGCAGCCCGGGGCGCTCAAGCGCGCCAAAAACAACCTTGTCATCCGGGCTATTGCCAAAGTTACGGCCGTGGTCCCGAGTGCCGAAGAAATAGCGGAGCGTAGTCGCATGGTCCTGGCGCAATTCGATTCTCTCAAGGCAGCCGAAGAAACGATTGACCCGAGCCAGGTTGAGGCGTATACTCGGGGAATGTTGAGGACGGAGAAAGTGTTGGAGTTGCTTGATGCGGCGTAGTTAGTACGAAGCAAAATGAATTTTCAATTTCCCAATTATCAAACACGTTGTTGAAAATTGAATCATTGAATCATTGAATCATTGATTGAAGATTAGAAAATTGAAAATTACGAATCCATGTACTTAATTCCCACCGTTATAGAAAAGTCACAGTTCGGCGAACGCGCCTACGACATCTATTCGCGGCTTTTGCGAGAGCGGATCGTGTTTCTTGGCGGTCCTATCACTGATCCGGTGGCCAATACCGTCATCGCGCAAATGTTGTTTTTAGAGTCGCAAGACGACACTAAGCCCATATCGCTTTACATCAATTCGCCGGGCGGCGTTGTAACCTCAACGCTGGCTGTTTATGACACCATGCAGTATCTCAAATGTGAGGTCGCCACGATCTGTATTGGAGTCGCGGCGTCGGGGGCAGCCATTCTTCTGGGGGCAGGCACCAAGGGCAAGCGCTACACGTTGCCCAATGCCGAGGTGATGATTCATCAGGTGATGGGCGGGGCCGAAGGGCAAGCGGTTGAGATTGCCATCGAAGCCGACCACATCATTCGAATCAAGCAGAAGTTAAATCACATTCTGGCCAAACACACCGGCCAACCCCTTGCCAAAATCGAGCACGACACAGACCGTAATTTTTACATGTCAGCTGAAGAAGCGAAAAACTACGGCATCATAGACGAAATTTTCTCGGTCAAAAACAAGGCCAAGCTCCGGCTGTCGAAGAACGGGAAAACGAAACCGGAAGAATGAATGAACGTATGCGGCCCCGCCGAAGGCGGGGCCGCACTATTTGTTGTCTTTACAGCTCGAGAACGAATCTATCCCTTGACCACCTCCAGAGGGCCGAATGCATCTCTCCTGGGCGTATGACGAGTTTCTTTACGATTGGCCTCCAGATTGCCTCGATCTCTCCGGGCGTTACTCCTGGCCGGGCAAGGCCGAGCTTCACCGTGCTGCGCACCACGTGGGCATCGGGGATGATCGAAATTTCTTCAACATTTTCCAGGGGCGCATCGGTGAATCGCGATATGATGAAAAGCCAATAGTTCGACAGCTTGATGCCCCCGAGGTAGGGGAAGAGATGTTTCTTGTGGTGCTGGAGGTTTTGAATAACTTTGCATACGTCGTAACCGCCTTCTGCAAGGATATTTCTTGGGTTATTTTCGTAGTGGGTTCGTAGGGTGGCGCAGATGGACGTCCAAATGTTCGGGTGGGTATTGGTCTGCAGCGCCAATCGATATTGGACCAGATCGCGCCTTACTTCTTGCGGCCGTCGTGCCCGGATTTTCTCCGGGAAAAACAGGTAGTTTGTAGTGGGATCTTGGTAGGTCGTGAGTGCGCTTTGCCATAGCGCCGGCGAGTTTCTCTGGAAGTTGATGCAGCAGGGGAGGGTGAAGTATAGATAGTTTTCTCTGCTTCCACTCGGTAATTCTGGGTGGACTTCATGTTTGATCAGACTCCCCAGTTCGCCGTTGAGAAAGGCCTGGTGGAGTCTTCGTATTTTTTCCAGTACCCTTTTTTGAGGCATCGCAGATAACGTCAGTTTACCGTTAGAGAAACTTGAGTAAACTCTGACCGGTCATCGCCTCGGGTTTGGCGAGCCCGAGGAGTTCGAGCACGGTGGGCGCGATGTCCGTGAGCAGTCCCCTCACTTCCTGTTTCGCCTGGTCTATCTGTTCGGGCGTTTTCGGCCGCTCAAACCCTTGAGCGATCAGAAAACAGGGAACCGGATTTGTGGTGTGAGCGGTTTTTACGTGGCCCGTTTTGGGGTCGAGTTTCTCTTCGGCATTGCCGTGGTCAGAGGTGATGATGAGTGCCGTTTCTGTCGGGTCTGCAGCCGACAGAATTTGGGCGAGTGCGCGGTCGATCGCTTCGACTGCACGTCGGGTTGCGGCAAGATCGCCGGTGTGCCCCACCATGTCGGCGTTCGCAAAGTTGGCGACGATAAGGTCAGAGGTCCGCGCGCGCATCCGCTCGATCACTTTCGCCGCGATGTCAGCCGCGTGCATCTCGGGGTTCTCTTCGGGGTGGACCGGTTCGGCCGAGGGGATGAGGATACGTTCTTCGCCAGGGAAGGGGTCCTCGCGCATGCCGTTGAAGAAGTAGGTCACGTGCGCATATTTTTCAGTTTCTGCGATGCGCAGCTGTTTTTTGTCCGCCTGCGCAACCACTTCGGCGAGGCAGTCGGTGATGATGGGCGCAGGGAAGGCAACCTGCATGGCGAGCCTCGTCTCATAGGCAGTCATGCTTATCGCGCACAGGTTCTTCGGCACCGCGGGTCGGTCGAATGAGTGGAAGTCCGGGTCGGCGATCGCATGCGCGATCTGGCGCATGCTGTCTTCACGGAAGTTAAAGCAGATGATCGCATCTCCCGCGCCGATGGTCGCTCGGGGCGTTCCGTTGGCGGCAGTGATCACTGTGGCCGGGACGTCAGAATCGGTAAATCCTTTTTCGTAATAAGCTCCGAGCGCTGTTTGGGCATTCGGTGCGGGGTTGCCGCGTCCTTCGAACAGGCATCGCCACGTAGTTTCAATGCGGTCCCAATTACCGTCGCGATCCATGGCAAAGTCTCGACCTATAAGAGTGGCGATCCGGCCCACGCCGGCTTGCGCGAGCTTTTCTTCGAGTTTTGCCACAAGGCCGCTACCGGATTTTGGTAAGCTGTCGCGGCCATCGGTGAAAAGATGCAAGTATGTCTCGGTGAGACCTGCACGCCGGGCCAGCTCCACCAGCGCTTCCAGGTGCTCAAAAGACGCGTGCACGATTCCGTTCGTCAATAACCCGACCAGGTGCAACTTTGAATGATGTTGCTGGACATGGTTAGTTGCCTGCGTCAAAGCCGTGTTCGAGAAAAATGAGCCGTCTTTGATGGCATAGTTGATTCGAAGGGCGCTTTGGTAAATGACGCGGCCCGAACCCATGGTTAGGTGTCCAACTTCGGAGTTTCCGGCCTCTCCCCAGGGTAGGCCCACGGCAATGCCCGCAGCACTAAGCTGCGTGAAGGCCCACTCGGCCTCGATCGTTTTAAGCGTGGGCGTATTGGCAGTGGTGATGGCGTTGCCTTCGTGATGAGGCCCCACGCCGAAGCCGTCTAAAATAATCAGAGCGACGGATTTGAAAGGCATGGTTGGTCCAGTTTTTTATAGAAGCGCTGCGAATTTCATGTCCATTGTTCCAGTATATGGCGCAAGTAGGGAGAAGGGAAGTTTTATTATAAATCAATTATCAATGGATTTGACAATCGTAATTGTCATTCCGGGCTCGACCCGGAATCCACGGCATAAAGTATGGATTCTGGCTTTCGCCAGAATGACACAAATTGATTGAAAATTTACCCCGCTAGAGATTTATATAGTATTGAACCCGTTTAAGGAAAAGCTCACATTTTGCCCTAATACCACCTAGATCTCTTCGCGCCATATCTCTAACGGGGCTTACCCCCTCTTGGAAGACACTGTTTAGATTTTTAACGAGTTTTGACACCGCGTCCCTGCCCTGCTATACTTCAAAGACCTATTCAAAAACTTTCATGTTAACGGAACTGCAACAATTTCATGGAACAGTACTTCATTCTGGCCGCGGCCGTGGCGGGGTTGTTCGGAGGTGCCGTCGCCGGCTACTTCGCGCGCCAGACGATAGCCAAAAAGCAGGCCGGTTCAATCGAGGCCAAGCTCACGAAACTCGTTGAGGATGCCAAGACCGAAGCACGCGAGACCCTTCTTAAGGCCAAAGACAAGTCGGTTAAGATAGTCGAAGAGGCCCAGCGCGAGGCCAAGGAGCGTGAACACGCGCTCGAGCGCCACGAAGAACGCATTCTCAAACGCGAGGAGCTTTTGGAGCATAGGCTGGCAGGTGCCGAGAAGGCCGGCGCGGAACTTGCCGAGAAGATTGAGCGGGTAAGGGCTGTTAGGGAAGAAGTGGAGGCGGCACGCGCCAAGGCCGACGCGAAACTAGCCGAGGTAGCCAAACTCACCGAGGCCGAAGCCAAGCAGGAAATCATGCGTTTGGCCGAGACGAAATCGTCCGAAGCTCTGGGCCGACATCTTCAAAAGCTCGAGCAAGGCAACCTCGATGCGGTTGAAGCGCGCGCCCGCGAAATTATGGCCACGGCCATCCAGCGCTATTCGCGCACGCATGTCGCCGATATAACGACGTCAGTGGTGGCTTTGCCGGATGACGAAATGAAAGGCCGGATTATCGGCCGTGAGGGCCGCAATATTAAAGCGCTGGAGCGGCTCACGGGCGTTGACATCATTGTTGACGATACGCCCGGCGCCATTACTCTGTCGTCGTTTGATCCCATCCGGCGTGAGGTTGCCAAAATGGCAGTGGCTAAACTCGTGGCTGACGGCCGCATACAGCCCGCGCGCATTGAGGAGAAAGTGGAAGAAGCGCGCGCCGAGATGAAAAAGAAAATTCAGGAAGCCGGCGAAGCGGCGGTCTACGAAACCGGCATTCTCGACTTCCCGCAACCCTTGGTGCAACTTCTGGGGCGGCTGGCGTTTCGAGTTTCCTATGGTCAAAACGTGTTACTTCACTCGATTGAAGCCGCGCATCTCGCCACCATGATTGCCAAAGAACTGGGCGCGGACGAGGAGGTGGCCAAGCGCGCCGCGCTTCTGCACGACATCGGCAAAGCCATTGATCATGAAGTTGAGGGCTCTCACCTCGAGCTTGGCCGCAAGATTCTCTCGAAATATAGCGTGGCCGAGCCCGTCATTCAGGCCATGGAGGCGCATCACGAGGACTACCCGTTCCGCACACCCGAAGCGCTCATTGTGGCGGCGGCCGAAGCGATTTCAGCGGCCCGTCCGGGTGCCCGGCGCGACACGGTTGAAAACTACATCAAGCGTCTAGAAGAACTTGAAAAGGTGGCCACGTCTTTTGAGGGCGTGGAAAAGGTTTATGCCATTCAGGCCGGCCGCGAGGTGCGGGTGTTTGTAACGCCAGAAAAGGTGGATGACTATGCGGCCATGAAGCTTGCTCGCGACATTGCGGATCGGATTGAGGAAGAATTGCGCTATCCGGGAGAGATCAAAGTGAATGTGATTCGCGAGTTGCGGGCGGTGGAATACGCCAAATAGCCGCAGGAAATGCCTAACCGTTTCCGCCTGCGGCGGGTCCCTCAGCGATCGTTCGCTTGGTGTCCGTGTAGTGGCCGCCGCATGTCAGCTGCGCAAAACCGCGGTCGCCATGATGTGAGGCATTCTGGCTCTGGCGCCTTCGCCGCTTTCGCTCGCCGCGTTCGGGGCCATTATATCCACTACGTTATGGCTTAAGGTATCGCGGCTGTGCGAAATTTTGCTTAGCCGACATGCGGCGGCCCATAATCCATCTTATGTCGGCTGCGGATGTCGCTTCAGGACCGCCGCGGGCGGCCATCTCTCGCATTAGAGCTTTATCCACAGGCGTATCTTTCGAGCTTGCAAGCCAAAAAGTTGCTCGGTACAAT
>CAYPCM010000022.1:0-11114 GCA_964409225.1 uncultured Candidatus Saccharibacteria bacterium | reverse complement strand
GCCATGTGCGCAGTTTCGGCGAGAAACTCCGGGCCGAGTTCTATTTTGGCAAGAATGGATGCGGCGGTGCGGGCGACCGACGCTTCAGCCGGCAGGCCGGCAAGCCCGAGGGCGTAGGCAAGGGTAATCCCGCCGGCAATGGCCATGTGATCGAGGCGTTTGCGTCTCGAGAGTCCTTCGCCGCTCACGGTCTTGCCCGCGATTGCCTCTCCGATCATCTTGGGCACATCCACGCCGGGCAGGAAGTTACCGATGAGGTCAGCCGCGCGCGAGGTAAAAATATCCTTGAGTAGTGCCCGCCGGCCAGAACTCGCCTGTTCAATAATTTGTTCTGCTGTTTCGGCGCGTTGCTCTGGGATTGCGTCGCTCGGCATCTCCGGCGTGGGCACGGGTGTTTCGGGAGTCGGAGAGAATTCGTCAGCGCTCGGACGCTCAAAATGGTTCATGAGACCACGGCGCGATCAGCGCCAGACGGCCAAGAAAGCGCCTTGGATAATGAGCGAAATCAGATAATAGCCGGCGTTGAGCTTATAGAGTTTGAGCGACTTACCTTCCCACAGATAGCCGCCGAGCATAACCGGCGCCACAAACCCCAGCCATACCCACAGGCCGTTTTTCGCGCCGAGTGCGGCTGTCTCGGCGCCGGTGAAATATATGAAGTGCTGCAGCACCGCGGCCATGACCAGCGAAGCGGCGAACGCAAGCAGATACGTCCGACCCATGTTTTTCTTGCGGGCCTCAACTTCTTCATGGCTCCAGCCCATGGCTTTAAGCCATTGGCGCCCGAACAGGGCTTGGGAATACCAAGCGGCGCCGAACGCCATGTTGACGACTGCCGCAATGAAGATCGGCAGCCAATTGAGAGAGAGCTGCGGCATAGACAAGGTCTCCTTAAAGAAAGTTAGTAATGAAGGTTATCTGCAGGAAAGGGCAGATATTTTCCCAACTGGCGGAGGCGGGAGGATTCGAACCTCCGAGGGGATTGCTCCCCTAACATCTTAGCAGGATGCTGCATTCGGCCACTCTGCCACGCCTCCGTTGCCTCCTTTGTAGCATTTTCAAACGTACTCGGAAAGCCCACTGGACTTCGAGCACTCGTGCGCCGGGCGCGTTAATTTGCGGCCGCGCTGGATTACATGGGGCAGGTTTCCGCAACATTGCCCTCTTTGACCGCGCCGTGTTCGTTCGCTTCCAGGGCGAGTCCGAGTTCTGAGCCGATCTTTTTGATGATGGCTTCCTCGGAGGTTTGGGCGTCGTCGAAGGTGACGTCGAGCGAGCGATCTTCATAGCGGACTTTTACGTCCTGAACGCCCGTAAGCGACATCACGATTCCCTTCATGGTGCCTGGCAGTGAAGGGCAGCCGATTCTGGAAGGGTGGAAAGTGGCTGTTTTGATCATACTAATTGTTGCTCCGTGTTTTTAAATCAAGGTCTATTCTTTTAGTCGGTAAGGGCAAAGAGATGGTGGCCGTTGTCCCGCGTCCCTCGTGGCTTTCGATCGAGATGGTGCCGTCGTGGCTCGAGATAATGTTTTTGACCACGTACAATCCCAGTCCGCTGCCGGTCGTCTGGAACAGGAGCGCATTGTCTGCCCGGAAGAACTTGGTGAAGAGTCGGTGCATCTGGTTCGAGGGTATGCCGATGCCAGTATCACTGACAGTTATGCGCAATTGCTTGGGCGCGGCAGCGGCCCGCAGGCGCACGGTGCCTCCCGGCGGCGTGTATTTAACGGCATTGTCCAGCAGGTTATCAAGCGCGAGCCCCATCCGTTCGGCGTCGAGCTCTACGGCCGGCAGGTCCTTGGCTGGCAGCTCGGCGGTAAAGTGCAGACCCTTATCGGCTGTCGCTTTCGAAAAGCGGCTGGCAAACTCTTCCAGGAGTGGTCGAATCGATTGGCGTTCGAGACGGAAGCCGAAGCGTCCTTCTTCGATGCGCGCGACATTGAGCAGATCGCCGACGAGTTCAATGAGCCGCAAAACCGCTTTGTGACCGCCATCGACGATTTTGCGCTGCTCGGCGGTGAGAGGCTCGGCTTCTGCCTCGAGCAGCGTTTCGTACGACCAGCGTATGCCGGTGAGCGGTGTGCGCAGCTGGTGGGCCGCCACCGACACGAAATCCGACTTCATGACGTCGAGTTCCTGCAGGCGCGCGTTCGCCTCGGTAAGTTCGAGGTCTCTCCTGACAAGAATCTTCGCTGTCTCGTTTGCTTCCTTATTGATCTCGGTGAGTGCCGCGCTGCTGCGCACAGATTCCCTGTCTCTCTGCACAAGCATCTTCGCGCTGATGTAATTTTCGTGGAGCAATTCCTGAAGTTGGGTGTTGGCATCAGTCAATTCTCGGGTTTGCCTCCGAACTTCCTGTTGCAGCTCAATGGGATATTCCGCCAGGCGATCCGCCGTCTGGTTAAATGAACGAGCGAGTATCCCTATTTCATCCGTGCTGAATACCCGCGCCCGCGCTTTTAAATCTCCCCCCGCGATTTTCGTCACCACCGCCGTCAATTCTTCTATTGGTTTTATTATTCTTTGAGAAAGGAAAAAGCTGGTACCTCCCATCAATGCCAACATTCCCACAATAATCATGATTAGAATATTTTTGTTGTTTTGGTGTACGCGAGAGATATTTGCGGATAATTCATCCACGATCTTTTTGCGCAATGTTCCAAGTTCAACCTCCCGTCTTCTCATGGCAGAGACAATTTTAGTTTCGTCACTCTGGATTTCACTTTCCCTGACGACAATTTCACTCACTATTTCAGCCGTTTGCAGGTATACAGTAAAATGGTTCAGGAGTATTCTGTCTGGTCTTACTTTTTTCTCAATATCGCTTCTTAGTTTGTGTATTGACTCAATCCACTTATCAACAGACTCTTTATTCCGATGTTGGAAAACGGCTTCTTTGCTCAAAATTTCCATCGACACAAAGTTTTTTATCAGCTCCAGATCATTTGTCTTATCGAGAATCGCACGAAGCCGTTGCCTTACCGCTTCTTCTACCAGCGGGGAGTCGCCAAAAAGTGTTTGTCGTGCCAGGAGTTCTCCATGAATCCTGAAAACTTGTTCTTGATCTTTATCGTGATCGTTTTTTACAGCTAGAAAAGATTGGAAATCGACACTGTTCTTTATATTAGGATCTTTAAGCAAGGCGGAGTTGATACTATCAATCTCATCGCGCAATTGGTTCGCCTTTTCTTCTAATCGGGCAAACTCATCCAAATCTTTCGTGAGCGTTGCGGCAAATGTTATTGTTCCTTTCTCGGCGACTTTCAACGCGAGGCGACTCATCTCGGCCTCTACAATAGAGCCCTCCCGCGCCTCATTAGACGTCCGTATCCCAAAATAGCCGACAATCACCACTAACAAAACAGCCAACAGGAATCCTGAGATGATCTTCTGGCCTACATTCATATTCTCATTTCGTTCTTGGGCCCACGAGTCCTTTGTCTCGCCACTTTTCGAAGATATTGTTGATTAGATGTTCTGCTTCGGCCGCTGCCTCCTCCGGGCTCATTTCTTCACGGGCGGCACGCGCAAACATATTAGGGATTATAGAGGAGTTGAATACTTCGCCAATGGCCGCATTGGCCGAACCCGGATATCCTGTGCTGACAGTCCACTCCTCTGCGCTCTTCAAAATGGCTAATTTGCCCGACGGCTTAGAGCCAAACGGATCAATATCCAACCACCCTCCCGGCGCCATCAACTTGGGCGCGGTGCCGGGGAAGGCCGGGAAATTGTATAATTCGCTGTTATAGACCGCTTGGTCATAGTTTGTCGCCAGATACAAGAGGAATTTCTTGGCCGTGTCGCTATTTTTGGAGAATTTTGGGATGGTGTATATATTAATGACGTGGGCGCTCGCCAGTCCTTTTCCGCCCGGACCTTTTAACGCCGGCGTGAAAAAGATGTCGTCTGCTACCTTTTCGATCGTCTTTTGGGCGGTGCGGTAAGCCGAGATAGAATTGAGGATATAAGAAGCCCTCGCCGCCACGAGCGCCTGGTTATTGGACGCCGCATTCCAGTTAAAGATCTCATCGCTCATGGCATTTTTGTAGAGTCGGGTCATGTATTTAATGGCCGCTATGGTCTCCAGAGAGTTGATAATCACTTTTCCGTTTTTGTCCTGGACCGAAGCTCCGAATGACCAGAGGAGCGCGCGGCCGGCCATATTGGAGTCAATTTCTGGGGACATCCCAATACCCATACTCACCCCCAGGTCTTGTTTAATTTTCGTACCGAATATCGCTACGTCTTCCCACGTCTTTGGACCTCCGGGCTTGCCGACCGCCGTCCATAAGCTCTCGCGGTAGTTTCCGGGGTCTGGCACCCAGCCGTGGCAAAAACCGTAGAATTTACCGGTAGTGGGATTAAAAGAACTGTCTCGGCAAATGGAAACTTGACGGCCAAATTTCTGTTGGGCTTCCCGGTTGAAGTCGGTCAAATCCATCATACCAAGTTCAAAGTCGGCCGGTGGGGTCACAAACTCAATCAAGTCATGCCCTTCGTTCGCGGCCAACTCCGCCGTAGCGCTCTTTACAATATCGGCGATATCCACATGATCCACGACTACTTTAACGCCGTTGTCCTCTCCCCACTTTTTAACAAATTCATCAAACCAAACGTCATAGGCGGGAATAAAATGTTTCCATTGCAGAATTTTTAATTCTTTGGCTTCTTCGGTTGGGGTCGGCGCCAACCTGAAAAACCAACCCAGGAGCACCACCAGGACAACCAGAACACCGACACTAAATACTATTATTTTATTTTTCATCTTAATTTAATTTAATTTTTAATCTTTCTCTTTCTGCCGTAATCGCAGACGAGGCGCAATTTCGCATCAGCGAAATTGCGCCTCGCGTCTCTTTACGAAAGCGGCTTTTCGGACAACTTTTTATTCCCCCACCGCAAACATCACCACCGTTTCGTTGTAGAACCGAGTATTGATCTTCTCGGTATTCCGGATCTCGCCGCCCATCGGCGCCTGTTCGCCGTATGTATAGAAGCCGAGGAGCGGCACGTCCGGCCCGATTATGTCCATCACCGCGCGGATTTCATCGACGGCTTTTTGGCCGAAGAGTTTCTCGCGGGCGATGCAGTTGAACATGAGGACGAATTTCGGGCTGGCTTTGTCGATTTCGAATTCTTGCATCAGATGGCGGGCGGCGTCTTGGGCGGCTTCTACGGCTTTTTCTTTGCTGCCGATCATGAGCCGAATCTCTGAGCCCTCGGGGATTTCGGCCGCGCAGGTGATCGCGCCCTTATCGTCCACAGTGATCGGGTCGCGGATCAGGTATTCGTCGAGTTCCGGAGTTTTGATCCCGAGGGGGTAAGTGATGGCCATGCGGGCCAGTGGTTCTTTCTTGAGATCTTCTGCTTTCGCGCCGAAATAATCTTCGTAGATGCTGATCGCAGGACGCTGGTCGAGTTCATAAATGACGGCGCCTTGGGACTTGGTAACTTTCATGGGTATGCCGATGGGAATCCAGCCGTGCCGGACGCCGATCCCGAACGAGAATTCGCCCGACAGCCCCACTCCCGCGACCGCACCGGTTGCCACCTCGCCGCCCTGGTACTCGTAGGTCTTCTCGAACAAGAAGTCGTCCCCAGGCGCCCCGCCCACCAGCGGGAAGTGCTCGCCTAAGACATCGAGGACCCCGCGCACCGTGTCGGCGCCATTGCCAGTCAGCACATCCGGCAGCATGATAAACGTGCGCAAAGGTTGCGGAGCTTTTTCTTTAACTTCTTTCGCCACTGCCCGGCCGGCTTCTCGGGCGCCGTCTTTAATATTTCTGCCCAGCCCCGTGGTGAAAGTGATTCGGTCTGTTCGTATTGCCATGACCCCGACTGATTTTTGGCTTGGGCCGGCATTGGTAATTTCGCCCGCGTCGCTACAGCCAATGAGAGGAGTTTGATCTGTGGCTTCGCGGATGCCGCGTACGAGTTCTTCCTGGTCGAAGGCGACTGAACTGAACGCGACCATGAAATCTGGCTTGCCGCCGCCTGCTTTCTCGACAGCCGTTTTCGCGGCTTCATAGCCAGCTTGAAAAGAGTTCGCATTTCGGCTTAGTCCGACTCCGGCTTGAATTGGCATAAGTTTTAAGAGTGATTAATGGCTATTTCGACTTGTGGCGAGGAACTCCGAGACCTTCTTTACGATGTCGTCGGGGGTGGCTTGCGCCTTGACCACGTAGGCGGCTGCACCCGCTGCCAGGCCCAAGTCCATCTCTTCCTTCTGGCCGAGGTTTGAAATAATTATAATCGGGATGTGCTTGATCGTGTCGTTCGCCTTGAGTTCTTTGAGAAATGAGAGACCGTCGAGACCGGGGAGCACAAGGTCCAGAAGGATCAGATCCACCTGTCCGCGTTCGAGGACGCGGCGCGCGTCGCTGGCATTGAGGGCGCTTACGATTTCATAGTGTTCTTGCCGGAACTTCTTTTCGAGAAGTTCAACCAGCAGCGGATCATCCTCAATGACGAGGACGCGGGCATGGGTCTGGCCGGCGGGGGACGGGTGCTTCGCGCTAGGGGCTAGCACAACCTCGACTTTTGCGAGCACATCGCTTGGATTGAAATTCACCTTGATGAGATAGTCGCGCACGCCGAGCTTCATGGCGCGTTCTACTTCGATGGGCTGGCCGGAGTTGGAAATGATGATGACCGGCAGTGCGGGCAGGCGATGTTCCCGGGCGAGAGTTTCGAGCACCGAGAAACCGTCAAGCTTGGGGAGTAGCATGTCCAAAAGGACGAGATTTGGCTCGAGCTCGCGGATGCGTCTAAGCCCGCTCTCCCCATCTGCAGCAGTTACAACCTCGTAGCCGGCTCGCTCGAGCTTTGTGGTGAGTAGGTCTGCCACAATCTTTTCGTCTTCCAAGAGGACGATGCGTTTTTTCTTTGGCAATGCTGCGCGTACGGGCATACCTTATATTATACCATTAAGTCATCCACAACGCCCGCGAGCGGCGGGAGGAGGATTCGAACCCACGAGGGGCTTTTGAGACCCCCACGGTTTAGCAAACCGTTCCGTTGATCACTCCGGCACTCCTCCTGCCATCATTTCTAATCTTTTGTACGTCTCCGGTCAATCCTGATCGCGCCGTTCTTCCGTAACACAAAGAGCCTTTCCAACTGGCGGAGGGTGGAGGATTCGAACCTCCGAGGGGATTGCTCCCCAACTAGTTTTCAAGACTAGCGCCATAGTCCGCTCGGCCAACCCTCCCTGGTTTGCTATTTATTATATCAATCATATGTTCATAATGCTATTGCTACAGTATACCATACTGGTATAATAAAAGAATGAGAACAACACAACGAAAAGGAGATATTGCGGTTTCGCAAGCAATCGCTCGATTCACTATAATAGGGTATGATGTATCATTACCGCTTACAGAATCAGCTGCATACGATTTAATCGTTGATACCGGAAAGAAACTTGCGCGTGTGCAGGTGCGATATTGTGGCGTAAGAGAAGTTGCTCTACGAAGAATACACTCTAATTCAAATGGGTATGTAGTCAGAAAAACAAAAGACAATGCTTATGATTGGTTATATATTTTTAAAAATACGGGTGAGGAATATTTAATTAAAAAATGTCTGGCCAACCGCAATTCGATTGTCCCTACTTCTGAATATCGTATTAATTAATTCTCAATTTCAACCACTCCGGCATCCCGCCGTATCACCGTGCCACGACCACTCCCCACACCTCGCGCACGCCTGCCTGTCGGAGCACTTGCGCGCAGGCATCGAGTGTGGCGCCGGTAGTGGCTACATCATCCACCAGAAGTACGCGTCTCGGCAAGGTGTGATTCGGGGTGATAGCGAAGGCGCCCGCGACGTTTTGGCGCCGCAAAGCCGGGTCGCGCAGCTCGATTTGGGAAGGCGTCCAGCGAATGCGTCGGAGCAGGCGCGCAGTTCGTAGATTGAGGTGCGCGGCAATAGCTTCAGCGATGAGTTCTGCCTGGTTGAAGGTCCTCTCGCGTTCGCGCCGGCGGTGCAGGGGTACGGGCACAAGCATTCCTTCTGTCACAAGCCATGGTCCGAGCCGACGCAACGTTTCGACAATTCGTTCAGCTAGGATGTCAGCGACTTCTTTGATGCCTCCGTATTTGAGTTCGTGGATGAGTTCTCGGGCGAGCGGATCGGCATACGGCAGCGCGGCGACCGTGCCGGTGAGACGCACTTTAGCGCGACAACTCTTGTACGTGCGTCCGTCAGGCCTGCGCCGACCGCAGACCAAACACGTGAGCGTGGCGAGGGCTGGAAGTTTTAGGGCGCAGTCGCGGCACAGCCATGTGCCCTCGGCGCCGCAGCCAAGGCATGCTCTGGGGAACAAGAGGTCAAACCCGGCGCTTACGAGCCGAGCGAAAAAACGATTCACCCCCCCGGGCGGGGAGGAGGAGAATCTAAAAAAGCTCATTGGAGGCCCCGGCCTTTAGGCCGGGTTGTAACGTGGTTTACTAGCTAACAGTGATTCGATTTTTGACCAAGGCGAGTCGGAGACGACGGTTCCGCCTGCGGCTGGCTATGACGGCTGTGGCGAGTGGCGCTTCCACGTGCTGTTCGATGACGCGCCGGACCAGCCGGGCGCCCTCCCGCTTTTGTGAGGCCCTCAGAGCCAGAAAATCAATAACCTTGCGCGGTACGACCAGCGTGGTGCCTCTTTCAGCGAGGCGCCGCACAAGGTCGTTTATGTGCAGTGCGACAATAGAAGCGATGCCGGATTCATCGAGTGGACGGAAGATGATGGTGTGATCAATGCGATTGATAAGTTCAGGACGCAGCACCTGCTTGAGTTCTTCCAGCGTTCGATCACGGATGCGCTCGAATGCATCCGTGTTGGTTTGGCCACTGGCCGCAAACCCGAGGTGCGTCCGGCGCGCTAATGATTCAGTGCCGATGTTTGAGGTCATAATCACGATGGTGTTGGCAAAGTTGATGCGTCGTCCTTGTCCGTCGGTAAGTGAGCCGTCTTCAAGGATTTGCAAAAGAAGGTTGTGCGCTTGGGGGTGGGCTTTTTCGATTTCGTCAAACAGCACGACCGAAAACGGGGTGCGCCGTATGCGCTCGGTGAGTGTTCCACCGTCGTCATAGCCGACGTAGCCCGGCGGAGCGCCGATTAGGCGAGCCATGGAATGCGGCTCGGCATATTCGGACATATCCAGTTTCACCAGGGCGTCTTCGCGGTGAAAAAGAGTTGCCGCCAAGGCCCTAGCAAGTTCGGTTTTGCCTACGCCAGAAGGCCCGAGGAACAGGAATGAACCCCACGGTCTGCGGCTTAGGTTGAAGCCGGCGCGGGCCCGACGCAGCGATGACGCCACGGCGGAGATCGCCTCTGGTTGGCCGAAGACACGCTCGCCGAGGCGATCCTCAAGCTGCAGAAGCTGTGCTGTTTCGCTGCGTTCGATATCGGCGATGGGGATACCGGTTATGTCTGCTACAAACGATCGTACGTGTGCGGCGTGAAGTTCCGGCGCCGGCTGATTTGAGGTTTGCGTCGCCTCGGCAGTACGGCCAAGGTACGCGAGGGTACGCTTGATGCTGACCGCCTCGTTTTGCAGAGTGGTGGCGGTTTCGTACTGGCCCGCGAGCACAGCGGCCTCCTTGTCGCGGGTGAGACGTTTATACTCGTTTGCGAGCCGAGCCAGTTCGTTCGGTTCTTCGCGGACGGCGGCTACAAGGCGCACACGGGCTGCGGCTTCATCTAGGACATCAAGGGCTTTGTCAGGGAAGCGTCGGTCAGTCAAATACCGTTCGGCGAGCCGCACTGTTTCGGCGATCGCTTCCGGGCGGATTGTGATGCGATGATGCGTTTCGTATTCAGGCCGGAGCGCTTCCAGTATGGCGCGCGTCTCGGCCGCGGTCGCTTCAGCCACCAGCACTGGTTGGAATCTGCGTTCTAAAGCCGCGTCCTTTTCGATATAGCGGCGGTACTCGTCAAGTGTGGTGGCGCCAATGTATTGCACTTCGTCTCGTGTCAGCGAGGGCTTCAGAATATTGGCTGCATCCAGTGAGCCCTGGGCTGAGCCAGCGCCGATGACTGTGTGGAGTTCGTCAATGAAAACGATCGCGCGTTCGGCCGCGGCTTCACGAATGAAATCTTTGAGACGATGTTCAAATTCACCGCGGAAGACCGTACCCGCCACTAGAAGCCCGAGGTCCAGACCTATGAGCGGGCGGTTGCGGAGTATGTCCGGTACATGTCCAGTCGCCAGACGTTGGGCGAGCCCTTGGACGATCGCTGTTTTACCCACGCCCGGCTCGCCGATAAGCACGGGGTTATTTTTTGTGCGTCGACACAGAATTTGAATGAGCCGATTGGTTTCGGCGGTGCGGCCGATCAAGGCGTCCAGCTCGCCGCGTGCGGCACGTCTCGTAAGATCGTCGCCAAAGTATGCGAGTGCAGTTTTCGCTTCCGCAGTTCTTTTGCCATCTGTGCGTTCTGCGGCTGGGCGGTTTGGTCCCGGGCCGGCGTTAGCCGCAAATGATCGCAGCGAGGATTCCATTTCGGTCAGGTTCGCCAGCAAGGGAAAACGATTTAGTCCGGCAAAGATGCTTTCTAGGTGTGTGCGTATCTTCTTGGGTTCGAGATTTTTAAGCGGTGGTATGGCATAATGATCGGAGTCGATGCTTATTGCGCCGAACAGAAGATGTTCGGTGCCGACGTGGCGGTGCTGATACTTGGCCGCGGCCCTAGCCGCATGAGTGAGCAAAGTCCGGCTGGCCTCGCTTAAGGGAATGCCCTCGACGCGGCTAGGCACCGCCCGTGCGGAACCAAGCAGGTGGCTGCGAGCTTCAGCCAGACGGTATTGGGCGAGTACCAGCTGAGCCAGTGATCCTCGGGCGCGGGCCAGCGCGAAAACTATATGCTGCGGTTCAACCGCTGTGGCGCCTGCTTCCAAGGCCAGGGCTTGCGCGGCTTCAAGCGCCAGCCGGGCGCGCACAGTAAGGGCCTCACTAATTATTTTTGGCACGAGTTCCATGGCTGGGATCGTGAATTGTATCTTGAAGTATAACGCACTTCTCGGGTGCTGCCTCGATCGGATCAGTTCTACGACATGGGCCGGCCGCCGGTGCTCCCGAAGCGACATCCGCAGCCGGCGGGCATGGTGGCCGCCG
>CAYPCM010000021.1:0-11252 GCA_964409225.1 uncultured Candidatus Saccharibacteria bacterium | reverse complement strand
AGTATAAGAAAGGTCGGGGATATCCCCTTACCAAGGTTATATTATGAAGGGCTTTCACATAATTACTTTTACGCTTTTAGTCGTGGGCGGCCTCAACTGGCTTGCAGTCGGGGCTTTTGGACTGGATTTGGGGCAATGGTTCGGCGGACAAGATCAGCTTGTTTCGCGCGTGATCTACGTCAGTGTCGGACTTGCGGCGATCGCCGAAGTTATCATGCACAAGAAAGCGTGTCGGCTGTGCGGCGGTTCAAGCGCGTCGGTTCCGACAACAGGGGTCGGCATGTAATGTGATTGAACAGAAGTGGTAAGAGTGGCCCGCGCGAGCGGGTTACTCTTATTTTTGCAGGCTGCATTGTCAAAACGCCCGCGGTTGATTTATAGTTGCGGGGATGCGGTTCTTTCCTTAATTCAAATTGAGGCGAGGAGGGAGGTCGCGATGGACCATGAGGCAGTTGAGATTTCCCAGCATGCGCTTGATCAGTTCGTGGCACGGTTCGCCGAGCGGTTCGGCGCGCCGCCACCTGAGCCGGAAGAACGGTTGCGTTCGATTCTGCGGCAGGCGGTTTTGGCTCGGCGAGGGCGCGCCATATTCGCACTGCTGCGATACAAGCAACCGGCAACATATTTCATGTCCGACGGGTGGGGGTTGGTGCTGGACGAGGAGTGCAAAATCCTTCTTACGGTCTACCGCCTCGGCTATAGCTATAAGAGGGATAGTTGGCTGCCGGCTCCCAAGTGCACGCCACGCAAGCAGCGGCGGTAGCGGAGATGGCGGCCCGAAACTTCAAGCCCGCGCTCACACAAGCGCGGGCTCTTGGCGTGAGTGTCGGCTTACGACTACAAACTCAAATCATTGCCTTCGCGGCTGGTATCATCCGACGTGGCGGAAGTACCGCAGGCCTTACGATCGGTGCGGTATTGCTCCCAAGCGGTCCGGCGGGCCTTGCGGAAAGTAGAGGAGGCCTCGCGTGTGCTTTTGCGGAAGGCGGCCCACGCCGCCTTGAGTGCCGCCCGGCGCTCAGCGCGGTCTGTTATGGCCCACGCGGCTTGAAGCGCGCTCCGGCGCGTTTCAAATGCGGTTTTAGCCGCGCTGTGGTAGGTGTCGAGTGCGGCGATAATCGCGGCCTCGCGTTTGTCCACCGCGGCTTGAATGCAGGCCACATCAAGGGTTTTTTTGGGCGTGGTTGTTTGTGCCCGGCGCATCGATTCCGGAGCAACGCTGGTTTGGGCGAAGACAGAGAGCGGCGTTGCCGAAAGCAGGATGGCGGTGGCGATTGCCGGAATTATACGTTGAGTCATGTGGTGGGATTTTCGATGGAATATTATAGACATACAATCGACCTTTTGCTGTTGACACAGACGATTTAGCTCTGTGTGTGTGTCTGCATACTAGATAGTATAGCATAGGCGCGGCTTGATTGGGATATAAGATTTGGTTATTCCTAGTAAATTGGCGCAACGTAAGCGATTCTTGAAGATACCTTTCGACTTGACTAGTAGACGCATTGTGTTATACAATCAACCGGATCATGAACAAGTTTTTCGCTTTCCTAAAACGCAAAAGCGTCTGGATTACCGTTTTAACCATAGCTGCTGCGGCAGCGGGATATTTTTTCTGGCGCGGCGCACCGGCAGAACCGCAGTTTGTTGAAGTAAAGAGGGGCAAGGTGGTGCAGCAAGTGAGTGTTACCGGCCGCACCAAATCCGTTAAGGCGGTTCAGCTTGGGTTTGAGCAGAACGGCAAGGTGGTGCGAGTGGCGGCAGACGTTGGCGAGCGCGTTCGAGCCGGAGAAATTTTGGCACAGTTGGATTCTGAAACGGCGCTCGCGGAGCTTGAGCGGGCGCGTGCCGCCGTAGAGGTGCAGCAGGCGCGGCTTGAGGAATTGCGGCGCGGCACTCGCTCCGAGGAAATTGCCGTTGCCCTTGCCAAGTACGACAGCGCCATGCAGGCGTTAGATAACGCGGATAAGACGCTCGCCGATAAAATCATCGATGCGTACGCCAAGGCAGACGACGCGGTACGCTATCGCACTGATCCAATTTTCACCGATCCAAGAAGCACGAATCCGCGGTTCAATTTTATTCTCGCCAACCCAACCCTTGCGTCAAAGCTTGAGCAGGCGCGCGTTGCTCAAGAGCGTACTCTTAGCGAGTGGGGCAGTGAACTCGCGATTTTGCGTCGAGGCGCGGAGCCATTGCCTTTTCTTGTCCCGGCGCAAGAGAATCTGCGTTTAAGCAGCGCATTTTTGGACATGGCAGCGGCGGCGGTCAACGCCCTTACCCCTACCGACACTCTTTCGCAAGCGGCTATTGATACATACCGCAGCAATGTGAGTGCTGGTCGCGTCAGCGTGAACGCCGCAGCCATCGGGCTTTCTGTTGCTCAAGAAGCCCGCGCGAACGCCGAGTCCGCCGTGACAATCGCCGGCGAGGAGCTGATGCTCAAGAGAGCTGGTGCAACCGCTGAAGCAGTTGGTTCGCAGCAGGCGCAGGTTCGCGAGGCCGAGGCAAGTGCGAGGGCCTTAGAAGCGCGGCTAAGCAAGTATATTCTGCGTTCTCCGATTGCGGGAATCGTCACAAAACGAACGATTGAAGCGGGTGAGTTAGTCGGCGCCAACGTGGCGGTAATGTCTGTGATTTCCGCACACCAATTCGAAATTGAGGCGAAAGTGCCGGAAGTGGACATTGCGAAACTTAGGACTGGCCAAACCGCGCGCGTCACCCTTGACGCGTACAGTAGCGACACCGCCTTCAACGTACGAGTCGGCAAAATAGAACCCGGAGAGACGATTATAGACGGCGTGCCGACGTACTTGGCAACTTTTGCTTTTGACGAGGTAGACGAGCGGATTCGTTCCGGCATGACCGCGAATATCAATATCGACACCGCCGTCAAAGAAAACGTACTTATACTTCCGCAGCGTGCTATAGGCGTGCGAGACGGCGCGCGCGTCGTGCGCGTCCTCGACGGCAACGTCATTCGCGTCGTGCGCGTCCAAACAGGACTGCGCGGCGTGGACGGTAGCGTGGAAATGCCCTCGGGCGTGAGCGAAGGCGATCGCGTGTTGATTCCGGAATAAAATTAGCCATGGCGTTGATTTCTGTCCGTGAGGTCGCAAAGACATATCTAAACGATGGGGTGGCCACCTCTGCCCTTGCGGGGGTTTCGTTTGAAATTAAAAAAGGCGAATTTGTGGCGATCATGGGGCCGTCGGGTTCAGGCAAGTCAACACTGCTGCACATTTTGGGATTTCTCGATCGTCCCACCACAGGAGAATATTACTTCGATGGGAAAACCGTTTCAGAATACACCGAAGAAGAACTGGCCCGCGTGCGGAATCAAAAAATGGGTTTTGTTTTTCAGGCGTTCAACTTATTGCCGAAGACGACCGTGGCTGAAAACGTAAAACTTCCGCTCATGTACTCGGTCGTACCGGCGCGGGAATGGGAGATGCGGGTGAGTGGTGCCGTCAACGCTGTGGGCCTGGCGCATCGAACACAGCACGAATCATCGCAGCTTTCCGGCGGAGAGCGCCAGCGGGTGGCGATAGCGAGAGCTTTAGTCAACGAGCCAGAAGTAATCTTCGCCGATGAACCAACGGGCAATCTTGATTCAAAATCCGGTCAGGCCATCATGGAGACCCTTAAGAAATTGAATGCCGAGCGCGGCCACACTATAG
Organism: uncultured Candidatus Saccharibacteria bacterium; assembly: GCA_964409225.1. Lineage (GTDB taxonomy): Bacteria > Patescibacteriota > Minisyncoccia > JACPXH01 > JACPXH01 > JACPXH01. The sequence goes on along the minus strand of CAYPCM010000021.1, from coordinate 7,572 downwards.
TGCTCATTACGCACGAGACCTACACCGCCGCGCACGCCCGCCGGATTATTCGCCTGCGCGATGGTCGGGTGGAATCCGACGGTCGGATCGCGAGTCAGAATGCGGAAGATAGATTGTAAGAAATCATCGCGTTGTTTACAAAAACAGACATAACACGATTTGACATCAAGTAGGCGAGCTCTCTCGCTACGCTCGAACCCCCAGCGAGGGTTCTCGCTGCTCTTCGGGCTCGCTCCTCCGCCTGCTCTGGCGGAGACCATGCTCGCTCGCCCTCAGACGCCGCTCAAGAGCTCGCCCGCTTGATGTAAACAACGATCGCCTTTCTTACACAGATGAGTTTTGGAGTGGTTCGCTCTGGCAGCTGTTTAGACCGGCGTCGCCCCGCACGAGTCGCCTGCAGGCGACCAGGCGGGGTAAACTCCGGCCGAGCTCCTGAGGCGAGGCGCAGCCCCGAGGCGACATCCGCAGCTGACGGGCATGGTGGGCGCTGCCGCAGCAGCGACCCCGTCAGCGAGGGCGGAACGCCAACTGCTTGGCGTTCCGCGGGCGCCGCAGCCGAGCCTGCCGCGAAGCGGCGTGCGAGGCTGAAAAAGGCGCCCCGGTCATTCCTTGTTCGCGAGTCGCTGGACGAGCGAACGCTCGCAGAGGGGCTGCGCCTCGCCGAATCACAGGCAGAAGAGGCGAAGCGAAGTTGGTGCGGGGCTCGGGTGAAGCAGCTCCCGAGCGGATCTCACAGAGTTTAGTATGATTTTAGAAAGGTGTAGGTAACCATGACCCTCAAACATACTTTTACCACTGCGCTGACTGGGCTTCGCACGCACCGGTCGCGGTCTTTGCTTACCATACTTGGTATAGTGATTGGCATCACGGCCATTATTTTGGTCGTTTCCATCGGCGCGGGTGCGGAGAATCTTATTCTGGCCGAAGTTGAGGGGCTTGGCTCGCGCACGATTGCTGTCATTCCCGGGCGCGAACCGCGAGGCCCTTCGGACTTTGCGCAACTATTCAGCGATTCGTTGAAAGAGCGCGATCTCGCCGCACTCAAGCGCCGCGAGAACGTACCCACTCTCACCCGGGTGATGCCGGTTGTTTTTGGAGCGGAAGCTGCCTCGTCCGGCAGTGAGACGTATCGGCTTACTGTACTTGGTGCAACCGAAGCCGCCAGAGATCTTTTTGACGTGGCACCGGACGAGGGAGAGTTTTTTACCGAGGACGACGTAAAGAGTCGCGCCGACGTTGTGGTTATTGGCGCTAAAGTGAAAGACGAACTTTTTGGATCAGACGTTGCGCTGGGTGGAAAGGTAAAAATCCGCAATCGTTCGCTGCGAGTGATCGGGGTCTTGCCGCGCAAAGGGCAGGTTTCGTTTTTTAATTTTGACGAGATGGCCCTTGTGCCCTATACGACGGCCCAACAGTACATTTTCGGCATCAAGCATTTTCATCGTTTGATAGTGGAGGCATCTTCTGAAGACGTTCTCAAAGCGACGGTCCGCGACGTCGAGGCCACGCTGCGTGATTCGCACAATATCACAGACCCTGAAAGGGATGACTTTTTTGTTGACACGCCCGAAGATCTGGCCGAGCGTTTGAGCGCCATCACGAACATACTCACTATTTTTCTGGCCTCAATCGCGGCAATCTCCCTTGTCGTTGGCGGCATCGGCATCATGAACATAATGCTTGTGTCGGTGACGGAGCGCACTCGTGAGATTGGGCTGCGCAAGGCCATGGGTGCTACGCCCGCTAACATTCTGCGGCAATTTCTTCTCGAGTCGGTGCTGTTGACTGCGGCGGGGGGGATCATCGGCATCGCGCTCGGCGCAGGGCTTTCGTTTTTGGCGTCAATCGCTCTCACGCGTTTGGCAGGGCTGAACTGGACTTTTACGTTTCCGCTCGATGCCGCGTTGCTCGGCTTGGGGGTGGCGACGCTCACAGGACTTGTGTTTGGTTTGTATCCAGCGCGCAAAGCCGCGCGCAAGGACCCCATTGAAGCGTTGCGTTACGAATAACAGCGCCTCGTGTGGGAGGCGCTGCGCAAGCCGCGGGGAAGGTGTGGGTCTATATGGGTCTATAAAAGAGCAATTGCTTGGGTCAAGTAGATTATATCATGTCTGGATCCGCAGTGCAATTGTTGTATAGAGTGGCCGGATATGCTATAATAGAAGAGTAAGCCGTACCGGGAAGGAAAATCGGTCCTTTGACCGCGATGTCCTTCTGTATTTAATTTTGTCGTTTTGAGGGACGTCTCGCCGCGCGGGGCGTTCTTTTGCTTCTAGAATCGAAAGAATGCCTAATGTGAGTAATATCGAAGTTAACTTTTGTCAATTATTTCTTAAATACATACCATGTTTCCACATCCACACTTTACTATCACTAAAGATAAGACGCATTACGTGCGGTTGACCGTCGTCTTGGCGATAGCGGGGTTTGTCGCCATCATGACCGCGATCCTTCTCGTTCTGGCGGCCACCGATGCGGAGCGTCTGCAGGTTGCGCCGGCGGCACGCCGCAGCACCACCCTTGCGCTGCAGGCAACTCGCACAGAGGTTTCACCCGGAGAGATATTCGATGTGTCGGTTTTGTTGACGAGTGATGTTATTGTTACCGGCGTTGACGTGGTACTTCAGTACGATCCGACCATTCTTGCGCTCGAACCGCGTGACCCCGCCGCGAGCACATCTGCCGATCGATATTTGGGAACTGCGCTGTCGGTTCTGGACTTGTTTCCATATGCCGAAATCACTGAAAGCAGCGAAGCGTCAACATCTTTTTTCTTTTCGGCGTTGGCTAAGCCCCTCCGTAACTTCCGGGGGCAGGGTGAGGTCGCGTCACTGCGCTTCCGCGCGCTCAAAGCCGGCGAGACCGCCGTTTCTTTCCTGTTCCAGCCGGGAGCGAGCTCCGACTCTAACGTGGCATCGCAGGGTCAAGACATATTGACAGCAGTTCACGACCTTACGATTAAGGTGCGCTGATTCGCGATGAGGGGTTATTGAATATGACTCGGGCAAGGATAATCGTCGCCGCCTGCGTCTGGACGCTTTTATTCGCGGTCATTCCGGTAGCCGCTTCGGCTGCTACGCTCGCGCTTTCTCCCAGTACCGGTTCGTTCACCGTGGGCGACGTGTTTACGGTTAATATTTCGCTCAACACGACCGGGACGGGAGTGGACGGCGCCGATCTCAATACACTCAACTTCAATCCGTCGCTGCTGGAGGTGCAGGATGACGCTGCCGGTATATCAGGAGTGCAGATTACCGCGGGTTCGCTCATGCCGGTGACAGCCGTGAACAGCGCCGATAACACCACCGGACAAATTCGTTTTTCGCAGTTAACCAGCGGCGGCAGCACTTTTAACGGCAGCGGCACGCTCGCGCAAGTTCGTTTTCGCGTAAAGGCCGCGGGCACCGCCGCGGTTACTTTCAGTTTTACTCCGGGCAGTACGTCAGATACAAACGTGGCGAGCGCCGGACAGGATGTTCTTTCTTCGGTCACAAACGGTTCGTACACCTTGGCGGGCGCTGGCCCGCCGCCCGCGCCGTCCGGCGTTTTTAGTCAGTTCAAATGGGACGGAACCACGTCTCTTGCAGAAGGCGGATCGACGGACACGGGGGTGGTCATAAAAGGTACGCTCACCGATCCCGGAGGTCTTCAGGTTAAGTTTGATTTGGAGTTGCGTCAGACGACCGAAGCGTTTACGGGCGTGCCGGTGGCATCAAGCGGCTTTGTTAATTCCGGCCAGCAGGCATCAGTCAGTCGGCAGTTATTCGCCTTAGCAGGATATCACTGGCGGGCGCAAGCAGTGAATTCCAACAGCGTCGCCGGACCGTGGGTGGAGTTTGGCGCCGCCGGGAATACCGACTTTACGATCGTCGTCCCTTCCGACACCACTCCGCCCACTGTTTCCATCACCGCGCCTTCTGCCGGCGCCACCGTGAGCGGCACAGCGGTTACTGTTTCGGCGAATGCCTCGGATAACGTGGGGGTCGTGGGCGTGCAGTTTAAGCTCGACGGCGTCAATCTCGGCGCCGAAGATACCGCCGCGCCCTATAGCGTCACCTGGAACACGACCAGCGCCACCAACGGCAGTCATACCCTGACCGCGGTCGCCAGAGACGCGGCCGGCCTTTCCACTACGAGCGCCGGAGTGGCGGTGACGGTGAATAACGTAAGCGTCGATACCACTCCACCCACGATTTCCGCAATCGCTGTCTCCGGCATTACCGCGTCGGGGGCCACTGTGAGTTGGACGACAGACGAATCCGCCTCGACTCAGGTTGAGTATGGTCCTACGACTGCCTACGGGTCGAGCACCACCCTCGACAGCACTCTCGTTTTGAGCCATTCAGTTACTCTCTCCGGGCTTTCGGGCAGTACGTTGTATCACTATCGAGTGAAGTCGAGCGATGCCGCGGGGAATCTCGCCACCTCCGGCGACCAAACTTTCACGACACTCACCCCGCCAAGCACCGACACCACTGCCCCAAGCGCCGTCACGAACGTTAGCGCAGGCAGCATAACGCAAACCTCCGTCGTCATTTCGTGGACCGCGCCCGGCGACGACGGGAGCGTCGGCACTGCGGCAAGTTACGACATTCGCTTCGGTACCGCCGCGATTACTGATTCCACCTGGGTTGGCGCGATCGCGGCAACCGGTGAACCCACGCCCGCGCAGAGCGGATCGGCTGAAACGTTCACGTTGTCAGGTTTGAGTCCGGCCACGACTTACTGGGTTGCGCTCAAATCGCAAGACGAGGCCGGCAATATCTCTGCCCTTTCAAATGTAGCGCAGTTTACCACCAACTCGCCTCCGGAAGACGGCGGCGGTGGCGGTGGAGGCGGTGGAGGAGGAGGTGGCGGAGGCGGCGGTGGAGGTGGTGGCGGAGGAGGAGGAGGGGTAACAACACCCGTGCCCACACCCACACCGACAGCGGGCGCGACGCCGACTTCGACGCCAACGACTTCTGCCACTCCGGCGCTCACCATCACCGGCGATCCGATCAACGAGGGCGACATTATCCGGGCCACGAACGATTTCAAGGTGTATCTGGTGAAGTACGTTCGCAATGAACGGTACCGGCGCTGGTTTGTGGGGCCGCAGATGTTCAATTTTTACTTGCATCTCGGTTTTTCCAAGGTGAAGCTCGTCTCGCCTGAAACGCTCGCTACCTTTGAGGAGTCGTGGCTCATTCGGGCCGCAGGAGACGAACGAGTATTTTGGATAGATCCCGCAACTGCGGTAGCGGGCCAAGGTGCGACAAAACGCTGGATTCAAACAGCCGAGGAGTTTGTTGCCGGAGGCCACAAATGGAGCGCGGTGTATGTCGTTAACTCTGCCGAACGCGACTTCTACACGACGTTTGGTGAAGCGCCGGCGCCCGCGATCCCGTCCGTTCGGTTTACGCGCAACCTCCGGGTGGGCAGCCGCGGCGCTGATGTGCGGGTTCTCCAGCAGCTTCTGGCGCAGGATCCCACGCTCTACCCCGAGCGAAAGGTAACCGGCTACTACGCCACCAACACGCGAGCCGCCATCCGGCGCTTCCAGGAACGGTACGGTCTGCCGGTTACGGGATCCGTGGACACGGCGACGAGAACGAAACTGAATGAAATCTTTCCCTAGCGTTGTTTTGGGGTGCGGTGTCCACGCACGTCGCAGAAATTCCGGCACCGCCCTTTATTCAACGTTCCAGGGGCCCCAACTGGTTCACCAACAGCCAAACCTCCGATATCAACCGCGATGGTGTCGTCAACTCCATTGATTTCTCGCTTCTCAACCGCAACTGGGGCAGGGCCGGGGAGCGAGGTCAAAAAATAAAAACTCAAAACAGATATGACGTATAAAATCCGCAGCACAATTTTTGCTCTTCTCGTTTTTGGGGCGATGCATCCGCAACTCGCCTCGGCCGCTTCGCTCACCATCACCGCCCCGACCGGCGCGGAAACCTGGCTTCGGGGATCGAGCCATACGATAACCTGGACCACCTCCGGCATTTTGCCGATAAGTCTTACCACTGTTGCTTTGGTACAGCCCGGCTATGATCCGTACGATAATTCAAAGAATGTAGGTGCCGGCTTTAAATACTTCGAGCTCGTTAGCCAAGTTCCCAACAGCGGTTCGTTCCAGGCTGTTGTTGGCCCGACCATTCCCGATGGGGTGTATGAAGTGTATGTGGCAAACATTTCCTGGGATAGAAAAGGCACCATCACTGTTGCGCCAGCCCCCACCGACCCGACTATTTCCGTGACCGCTCCGGTCAGCGGCTCGGCCTTGACCAAGGGTCAGCCCTCTGTGTTGCGTTGGACTACCGCTAACGCCGATGGGTCATACCTGGTGAATGCTAATCTGAGTCAGACGAATGTGCCTTGCTGCGATTTACAACGCGCGACTCTGCTCCAAGGGGCCGCAAATAACGGCTCGGCCACAGTTGTGCCTCCGACGACGCTTCCGGAATGGAGCTATGACCTCGTTGTCACACTTCGGCATCCGAGCGGCAATCCGTTTCATATTGCCAGTATACCCGTCATTGTCGTCGCTCCCGGGTTTACCGGCCTGCCGCCGGCGATTAGTTTATCCGTCAATCAGAGTTCCGTACCGCGGGGCGAATTCGTGTCCCTGAACTGGTTAACGACGTTCGCATCACGGTGCACGGCCTCCGGCGGGTGGAGCGGCGAAAAGCCGGTATCCGGCAACGAAACCGTTCAGGTTCCCGCCAGCACCGACTTCATCCTGACCTGCTTTGGCGCTGACGGCCGGAGTGCATCAAAAAGCGTTTCCGTTACCGCCACTGAACCGATTCCTTCACCGGTAACGGTCATTGCGCCCGCAGCCGGCGAGCAAGTGCTAAGTCCGTCAACGTACACTGTCCGCTGGACCACCACCGGCATCAGCTCAAATAGCTACGTGGGTATCGCCATGCGTCACCCCACGACTTTCGGAGGATTCAATCAGTTTGTCCTGACCACTAACCCGAGGATTCCAAATACTGGTTCTTTGGCGGTTTCCATACCGCGGGTTCAAGAAGCTCCCTACTATCAGATTTTTGTTCGTATAACCGATGCGACGAGCGGGGCTGCCTCGGGGTCCGACTGGAGCGATCCGTTCCAAATTGTTACAGTTGCCGTTCCTCTTCCCGCCCCCACCCTCACTCTCTCCGCCTCTCCTTCCTCCATCACCTCCGGCCAATCATCAACCCTCACTTGGTCTTCCACTAACGCTACGTCCTGCTCGGCCCCGTGGACATCTTCCACCGCAACCTCCGGCAGCCAGTCGGTCTCTCCAACTTCAAACACAACTTACACCCTCTCCTGCACCGGCTCCGGCGGCAGCGTCTCAAAGTCCGCCACCGTTACTGTCACCCCCGGTCCGCTCACCGGCATCGTCTTCCGTCCTGATCTTGAAGGCCGCACTGACTTTACCGGCATCACCTTCACCATCAAGATCTATACTCCCGGAAACTCCACTCCTCTGGCCACTTTCTCCGGAACCGGCGGGAACATCTCTCTGCCTCCGGCCGTCGCCTTGAACCCCGGCTCTTTTGACCTCACCCTTGAAGCCCCGTATTACTTGAGAAAACG
>CAYPCM010000020.1:0-11792 GCA_964409225.1 uncultured Candidatus Saccharibacteria bacterium | reverse complement strand
ATTCCTTGATTGCGAGTCGCTGGACGAGCGAACGATCGCTGAGGGAGCGACGGCGCGCAGCTTTACGCAGCAAGACTGTTCCCCTCGAAGTGTTGCGTCTATAATTCGGAATTATACCAGAGCAACGTCGGTGTGGATAAGGGCTAGTCGCCGCAGAGCTTGCGAGGTATAATAATAGCGGCGCCATGTTTTCTTTTCTTCGAAGTCAGCCCAATCGGGCTTTGGGCGTTGACGTTGGCACGTCGGCAATCAAAATCGTCGAACTCACCAAAGACAACGAACGTCTGCGAACGACGAATTACGGGCTCATCACGCGCGTCGAGCCCGAAGAGGCGCAGGGAGTGAGCAGGAAGTTTTCGCAGCTTTCGGTGTCTGACCTGTCTGGTCTTATCCAGAAGGCGGTTGTCGCCATGGACTTAAAGGCGGCGCCCACGGCGATGTCAGTGCCGGTTTTTTCCAGCTTTTCGACGCTCATTCAGTTGCCGATTATGCCAGCAGAAGAAGTGGCGCAGGCAGTACAGTTTGAGGCGCGCAAGGCCATTCCTGTTCCGATCGATGAAGTGGTCATGGAGTGGACCATACTGCAAAGAGAGCGCGATCCGAAGTTGCCGCAGAGTAAGCCCGCGTGGTTTAAGTTTCTGGGCATGAGCAAGGCGGCTTCAAATTCCGCCACGTCGGCCAAAGGTACTATAGGGGTTATGCTCGCGGCTGTCCCGCGTGAGGTACTCGCTAAATACGTGGCCGTGGCCAACGGCGTTGGGCTGCCACTTGCGTTCGTGGAGGTGGAGACGTTTAGTCTTGCGCGCGCTCTCGCTAGCCAGACGCCGGAGCCGTCTCTGCTTGTAGACATCGGTGCCCGTTCCACGAACTTCAGCATCATCGAAGAGGGCTTTGTATCCTTAACTCATAACGTGGAGACAGCGGGTCACGATTTGACGCGGGCCACGGCGAGGGGGCTTAACGTCCACCTGGCGCGAGCCGAGGAACGCAAGCAGGCCCAGGGACTTACAGGCGGAGCCGGAGAAAGCCAGATCGCCCAACTTATGGTTTCATACCTTGATCTGCTCGTAGGCGAAGCCGAGAGGGTGCTCGCCATTCACGAACGCAGCGGCTCTAAAGTGGATCGGATCATTTTTGCCGGCGGTTCGGTGCGCTTGCCGGGCCTGGCTGATTATTTTGCTTCTAAACTTAATCGTCCGGTTGAAATTGCTAAACCCTTTCAGAATCTGCTCGGGCCTAGCGAGTTAACGAATCAGTTCGACGAGCTCGGACCGTCGTTTGCTGTCGCCGTGGGCCTGGCCGAAAAGGTTCTTGTACCATGACCGCTATAGACATTAATACGATCCAGAAAAGCGTCGCCGGCCAGATTGCCACGGGCGCGCGACCGCAACAGAATTTGTCTAGGCGCGGTGGCGTCCTGACGTTGGTGCTTGGCATTGTCGTGGCAGTTGCCGTGGGAGGTACGGCGGGCGCCATCTCATTTTTTGACGCTCGACTCAAGAAGGATATCGCCTCGGTTAACGTTGAGATCGAAGCGCTTGAGAATAGGCGAGACCGCTCGATCGAGGTGCGCCTAATAGGATTTGATACGCAACTCAAGACCCTAAAAAAGCTCCTCGACCAGCATACGCATCCAGTGGGCGTATTCGATGTTCTTGAAGAGACGACGCTGCCAGAGACGGTGCTAAGAAGTTTTACCTGGTCAACTGAAGGGCGGCTGGCAATAGCCGGAGAGACCGCAAGCTATGGCACTCTCGGCAAGCAGTTGGTCGTTTACAGCGATGACCGTCGCCTCGCCAATGTGCAGCTTACGAACTTTAGCCAAGGTCAAACCGGGTCTTTTGATTTCAGCATATCGGCCTCGCTCAAGCCCGAGGCCACGCTGTCGACTCCGGCCAGTGTAAGTCCTTGATCCAGTATGTCTGTGTCTTACCGCCAACTCATCGGGTTATTGCTGCTGGCAGTTGCAGTACTGGTGGCTTGGCTTGTCGTTTGGCCCATGTGGAACAACTTTCAGGCCTCGCAAACGCTGCTCGCTGATGCGCGGGTGCATCTGGCTGATAAGGAGGCGTTGCTTGAGCGCATTTCGCGGCTTCAGCGCGAGTTCGAATCCAATCGCGCCCAAGCTGAACGGGTTAATCTGGTTATTCCCATTGGTCGCGATATCCCCGGGGTCCTCGAAACAGTGAATGCGCTCGCTACGGTGAGCGGGATTTCTCTTGATGTGTTTAGTTTGGATGCAGGCGGCGGACAGGGGACGACCATTGAGGGGACGACCCTCGCCATGCTGCCGATTAGCGTTGGCGTATCCGGATCATACGACGCGGTCAAGACATTTCTGCGCAACGTAGAGCAGAACATTCGGTTATTCGAAACGACCAGTATGAGTTTTATCAAGCGGGAGGGCACGGACGCAGGCCCCGGGACATTTACGCTGACGGCGCAGGTAAGCGCGTACTATCAATAGGTATGGCAGTGGTTACGCCCCAAACAAGCTGGAACAAGTCGGCCGTCGTCATGTACGGTCTTGGAGCCACGGTGGTATTTGGGGCTGTCTTAGTATACCTGCTGTTTTTTTCTCCTGGTGCCGCACCCGGTGCGCCGCCTGCTTCTCAAAGCCAAGAACCCACAAATCAAGGCGACAGTCGCCTTCGGAATCTACGGTTTAACACCGAGGTGCTTCAGGATGCTCGTTTCAAGGCGCTTAGGATTTTCGGCACATTGCCAGTAACCGCCCCAAAGCCGCCGCGCCGACCGAATCCGTTTACGAGGTAGTCGTTCGACATTTCGATATATCGCTATTTCGACATTTCGCTATATCGAAATGTCATATCGATATCCTCGCGCATGCCATGGTTACTACCCAGACAAAAACGCTCCTTGATTTTCTTCGTGAGGCCAAGGCCATCGATCAGCCGACCAAGCAGGCCATAGAGAAGGAGGTGATTTCGAGCGGTCGCGACCTCGAAGAGATTTTAGCCGCGAGTCCGTCTGTTTCCGAGGGCGCACTTCTTGAGGCGAAGTCGCATCTGTTCAACGTTCCGGTGCGGGCAATCGAAAACGCTGAAGACATCACTCAAGAAGTTCTACAGATCATTCCTGAGGAGGCAGCGCGTTTTTATCAGCTCGTCCCGATTGAAAAGAAGGATTCGACACTAACGGTTGGGCTGATCAATCCCGGCGATTGGCGCACCCAAGAGGCGCTTAAATTTATCTTGGCGCGTCGAGGCCTCGAGGCCCAAATATTCCTCATAAGCCGGCACGACTTTGAGGAGGTTCTCAGGCGTTATCGGACGCTTCGGGGCGAGGTGGCGCAAGCGCTTGAAGAGCTGGAAACAGAACTTTCAAGCGACACCGTAACGCTTGAACAAAAGAGGGAGATCGCTCGGCCGGGCGAGGAAGCGATTTCAGAGGAGGCGCCCATAACCAAAGTCGTCGCCGTCATCTTGAAGCACGCGACCGAAGGCAATGCGTCGGATATCCACATTGAACCGGGCAAGAAGGAATTGCGGGTGCGTTTCCGAGTGGATGGGGCGCTGAGGACAAGTTTGGTTTTACCCATCAACATTCATCCGGCTGTAGTGAGCCGTATTAAGATCCTTTCCAATCTCAAAATCGACGAGACGCGCATCCCCCAAGACGGTCGCTTCCATGCCAAGATCGGCGACAAAGAGATTGACTTTCGGATTTCCACTTTTCCGACGTCCTTCGGCGAGAAGGTGGCCATGCGCATTCTCGATCCCACCGTAGGTCTCAAGTCACTTGAAGAATTGGGTGTGTCGGGCCGGAATCTCCAAGTTCTCAATAGCGGCATCAACCGTCCTTTCGGGATGATACTGATAACCGGCCCGACCGGCTCTGGCAAGTCCACCACGCTTTACGCCATCTTGCGGGTTTTGAACAAGGAAGACGTGAACATCGTTTCGCTTGAAGATCCGGTTGAATACTACATCGAAAACTTAAATCAGTCGCAAATCCGTCCGGAAATCGGCTACAGCTTTGCCACGGGTCTCCGGCATATTCTCAGACAAGACCCGGACATCATCATGGTCGGCGAAATCCGCGACAGCGAAACAGCGGGACTCGCCATCCACGCTGCGCTCACCGGCCATATTGTGCTGTCCACGCTTCACACCAATGACGTTCTCGGCGTCATTCCGCGGCTCGTGGACATGGGTGTTGAGCCATTTTTGATACCGTCAGCGCTCAACCTGGCTATTGCCCAGCGGCTCGTCCGGCGGCTGTGTCCGGATTGCAAGCGGGCAGTTGCGGCCGAAGGCCGGGCCGAGGCGATAATCGCAGAAACCATTTCCATTCTTCCGGAGTCAGAACAAAAACTTTTGCCCTCAATCAAACCGCCTTTTACCCTTTATGAGGCCACTGGATGCAAAAAATGCGGGCACAAGGGCACGCGGGGGCGCATCGCAATTTATGAGGTCCTCGAGATGACCCCGCAGCTTGAGAATATTGCCGTGCATGAGTTGATCGAATCGGCTTTGAGCAAGGAGGCGGATCGGCAAGGCATGATCAGCATGAAGTACGACGGAATCACCAAGGCGCTGCAGGGGATTGTGAGTCTTCAGGAGGTTTTGGAAGCAGCTGAAGTGTGATAGAATATCAAAAATCAAAAATACTGTATGCTGCCTCGTATTCTCATTGTCTCGGACGATCCGTTCCTCGGGGCGCTGTACGTCGAGAAATTTGAAGCCATGAGTTGCATAGTTGAATTGGTAGGTGACGCCGCCGCCGACCGGAGCATAATCGAGGCGTTTCGTCCCCACGCGACGCTTCTTACAGCAGCGACTCCAACAGGCGCGCGCGAAGGCGTGCATATTATTCGTTCTTATGCCGGTGGCACAAAAGTGGCGATTACGGTGCTGTCCGGCGGCGAGTCCGCGGGCGTGGAGACGTTTGAGGGAGTGACAGTGGTCAGGAAAGCCACCGCTACTCCGACTGAGGTGGTGGCGGCGGTTCGGCGCAGCCTACCCACCCGGCATTTCGACGTTTAACTTTCGGCTATTCGACTATGAGCCCACACAATTTCACCATATCGGACTTGCTTGGTGAGGTAGTTACTGCGAACGCCTCTGACTTGCACATTTCCGTGGGTCGTCACCCCACGCTGCGCGTGGACGGTGCGCTCATCCTGCTTACGAAATATCCGGTGTTAACGCCGGAATTAACCGCAGCGCTTGCCGGAGAGCTTCTCGCGCCCGAGCAGCTGGAGTTATTGCGAACCGAAAAAGAATTGGATCTTTCTTACGCTTTTGGCGACAAGGCCAGATTTCGCGTCAATGTTTATCATCAGCGCGGGTACGTCTCGGCCGCGCTCCGGCTCATTCCGACGCGCATCCGCACGCTTGAAGAATTGAATCTCCCGCAGGTGCTGCACCGGTTCACTAAGCCCTCGCAAGGATTCTTTTTGTGCGTGGGCCCGGCCGGCCACGGCAAGTCCACCACACTCGCCGCCCTGGTTGACGAAATCAACCGCAACCGCACTGATCACATCATCACCATCGAAGATCCAATCGAATATACATTTACTCAAGACAGATGTATCGTTGACCAGCGCGAGGTCCATCAGGACACTAAGGGTTTTCATCGGGCGCTTCGGAGCGCGTTGCGTCAAGATCCGAATGTGATAATGATCGGTGAAATGCGCGATCCGGAGACAATCTCCGCCGCCATTACCGCCGCCGAAACAGGGCACCTTATTTTCGCCAGTTTGCACACAAATAACGCCGCCCAAACCATCGACCGGATCATTGACAGCTTCCCGCCGGGACAGCAGGCCCAGATTCGCGCCCAGCTTGCGGGCACCATTGTGGGGGTGGTGTCGCAGCGGCTCTTGCCGCGCGTTGACGGCGGCCGCGTGCCGGCAAACGAAGTGCTAATCGCCAATCCCGCCATCCGCAACCTCATTCGCGAGAATAAAACCCATCAACTCGACATGGTGATTGAAACCAGCGCCGAAGAGGGAATGGTTTCTCTTAATCGCAGCTTGGAAGATCGCGTACGGCGCGGCGAAATTTCGCAGGAAGTGGCTGAAATATATTCCCTAAATCCGGCTGAACTCAGACAGTTGCTGGCGAGGTAGCGCGGGTTTTCAGGGATCCAAAGCATAAGATCTGAAGTAAACCCTAAATACTAGCGCGTTTTGGATTTGCGATTTTGAGCATTGGGATTTGCCTGCCCCGTACATCCGAGCTCGGCGAGGATTGATTCGGGGTTTCGGATTTAGGTATTCGATATTCGGATTTTCGCTTGATATGTTGTTCGGTTACACTGCCCGCACTCCAGAGGGCCAAACGCAAAACGGCACAATTGATGCCGCATCTCAGGATATCGCGGTTGATATTCTGCAGCAGCACGGCCTGGTGGTGGTGACCCTTTCGCCGGTGCGGGGGTCCATCTTCACCAGCCCGCTTAAGTATTTTAACCGTGTCAGCAGAAAGGAGTTGGTCATTTTTTCGCGGCAACTCGCGACTCTTTTTGACGCTGAAGTGCCGGTGATTGAGTCGTTGCGCACGCTCATGGAGCAGTCGGCGTCGATGGCGTTTCAGACGGTGCTCGCCGAGGTGCTCGCGGACGTTGAAGGCGGAATGGCGATATCGCGCGCGTTTGCCCAGCATCCGCGCGTTTTCACCGAATTTTACGTCACGCTCATCAAATCTGGCGAAGTGTCGGGCAAGCTGCAGGATGTCTTTACGTATCTGGCGAATTACCTCGAGCGCGAATACGAGCTCACCTCCAAGGCCCGGCGCGCCATGATTTATCCTTCCATTGTACTCGTCGCTTTTATTGCGGTTACGATCATTATGCTTGTTTTTGTGGTGCCGCAGTTGACCCTCATTCTTACTGAATCAGGCGCGGAATTGCCGTTTCTGACGCGGTTTTTGATTGGTTCAAGCAATTTTGTTGTTCATTGGGGATGGCTTTTGGCCATCGTTTTCGTCGGGGTCTTTGCGGTCGCGATCCGATATCGTCGAACGCCGGAGGGGCGCGCGTTTTTTGATCAGCTGCTTTTGAAGATTCCCGGTTTCGGCAATCTTTTTGCCAAGATGTACCTGGCGCGATTTGCCGAAACGTTATCCACCATGATTGTGGGCGGTATACCAATTGTGCAGGCACTCGAAGTGACGGGCGAGGTGGTGGGTAACACTGTTTATCGAAGAATTATTACTGAAGCCATGGAATCAGTGCGTAAAGGCGAGATGGTTTCAAGTGTTTTGCACGCCTATCACCCGACCGTGCCGCTTCTGGTGAGCCAGATGGTTAGTGTGGGAGAAAAGTCCGGCAAGTTAGAGACGATTTTGAAGAAACTAGCCGATTTTTATCGGCGCGAGGTGGATTCGCTGGTGGATAACCTCACCAACCTCATCGAACCATTGCTCATTCTCGTTTTGGGCGGCGGGGTGGGGATACTCATCGCCGCAATCCTTATGCCGATCTATAACTTGGCCGGAGCGATTAAATAAAGTTCAAATGTCAAAATCCAAAGTTCAATACTTCGACTCGTCGTGCGCTCCTCGCTCAGGAAGTAATGATTATATACTCCGAGCTTGTCGAGGAGTTTTCATTTGAGCTTTGACATTTGAATTTATAGTCAGAGCGGCCAGAATGATGAACCGACTCATGCTAAAGGGAGGGGGTTTTACGCTCGTCGAGCTCCTAATCGTGCTCGCGATTATCGGAATTCTGCTAACCGCCGCCATCAGTTCTTACCAGCTTGCTCGCGTTCGCGCTCGCGACAGCCGGCGCGCCTCGGATCTCCGTCAGATCGAGACCGCTCTCGCCCTTTACGTCGGCAAGTACCACCAGTTTCCGGCAGATATCTACGCGTCTAGCAGCAGCGATCCGCCCGGGCTTTCGCCAGAGTTCATATCGCCTTTGCCGCGCGACCCGCTTGGCGGGATCCCCTACGCCTATGCGACGCCGAATGGCTGGGCCGAGTATCACCTCGGCGCCTCTATAGAAGCAGACGATAGCGCTCTGCGCGAGGCGGATTCTGATTTTGATTCTATAGCCGTCAGTTGGACCAATGGCTTTAGCGGCAGCGACTTGAGCGGTCCGTGCACAGCCAGTCAGCAGGGCAGTTTCTGCTATGACATTGTGGAGCTGAAATAGATGCAGATGTGGATAAGTGCGTCAGCGCTGCCAGATGTTCTGTGGTACAATAACATTGCGCAACTGCGCCAAGCTGTTGTGGTCGAAGGCAGCTTTGAGCAGGAGTGCGGCGATAATTCATTATCAAAAATCAATTCTGAACTAAAATTATAGAGAGGATATGTTTAAAACTTTAGCCTTAGGCCGTCGCGGCGAGCGCGCGTTCACGCTGGTTGAGCTTCTCGTCGTGATCGCCATCATCGGCATTCTCGCGACGATTGTTTTGGTTTCGCTCAACACGGCTCGGATCCGTGCGCGCGACACGAAGCGTCTCGGCGACATTCGACAAATCCAGCTTGCACTAGAACTGTTCGCAGACAGCCACAATCAGGTTTATCCGAACGGAACCGCTGGCGGCGAGGAGCTCTACGGTACGGTCACGTGCGCTGCCACTCCGGCTGATGGTACTAGCGACTGCGGTCTGGCGGCAGCAGACGCATGCGGGAGTCGGTCCTGCATGAGTACGGTGCCGCGCGATCCGACCG
Source organism: uncultured Candidatus Saccharibacteria bacterium (assembly GCA_964409225.1). Taxonomy (GTDB): domain Bacteria; phylum Patescibacteriota; class Minisyncoccia; order JACPXH01; family JACPXH01; genus JACPXH01. Next base: position 3,141 of record CAYPCM010000020.1, on the reverse strand, counting down.
GATCCAGTCCGGCGAACAAGTACTTCTACACCTTCGAGCCAGCGAGCGCGCCAACGCGCTATCACTTGGGAGCGAACCTCGAGGAGTCAACGAATTCCGCGCTTACCAGTGATCGTGACTGCGAGGACGACGTGGCCGGCGGAGCTACTGGCTGTGGGCCCGCGGTGTTCGTGGTGGGCGATTCTCCGACCGGTGCCGGTATTGTCAATGCGACCGACGCCGCCACTGGCGTGAATAGCGGCTGCCAGGGCGTAGCGGATTTCGGTCGGTCCTGCTACGACGTAACGAACTGAGATCGGATTCGATCCCTGCTTTGATCTCCACAAACTCTCCTCTCCGCGAGGGGAGTTTCGTTTTACGTGGCGGAGCGCCCGTTCTAACGGGTTTTGCTGGTGTGCATGATTTTGTATTCCGTCTCAATTCAGGCCGTGATACGATGAGGAGCGATGATGCCACGCCTGTTGTCTTTCAGCAAACATCGTGCCATCGAGCGCGCCTTCACACTTGTCGAACTTTTGGTTGTTATTGCGATCATCGGCGTACTCGCAACTATCGTTTTGGTCTCGCTTAACACGACTCGCATCCGGGCGCGGGACGCCAAACGCGCGAGCGACCTGCATCAAATTCAGCTGGCACTTGAGCTTTTTGCCGACAGCAACGCCCAACGTTATCCTGCCAGTGATTTTTATGCGTTAAATCTCTGCGCCGGTGGCATCGCGTGCGGCCTGGCGTCGCCTGACGCGTGCGGAAATAGGGTCTGTATGAACCCGCTGCCGCACGATCCTTCGGGCAGCAGCGCCAAATATTGGTATTCATACGCGCCAGCCGTCGATCCTACATTTTTTCATCTAGGCGCAAACCTCGAAGAAGCGGCTGATTCGCTTGATGAAGACCGCGACTGCATTGACACCGCTGGCCAGCCCCGTTCGTGCCCGAATGGTCCCTTTGCGGTTGGTTCCACGCCGGTTGCGGGGGTGGGCATAATTAACGCCGTAAGTCCGGAAACCGACGTTGGCGGCGATCGCGGCTGCCAGGATGACCCGACAGTTAGCGGCCGGTATTGTTACGATATTACGAATTGATACTGGCTCACTTTAAGCATTGTTCGAGCGAAGTCGACCCCTCGACATGCGCTCGGGGCAGGGAAACTCTCCTGATGTACCTTCCTTGTGGAGAGCTTGTCGAACCATCGACTTCGCCCCGACGGGAGCGTCGGGGCTTCGCTTGAAGCATAACGCCATGTTTTTCTTCACGCTCGGCATTGCGGCATCTTTTGTCTTCGGACTGGCTGTGGGCAGTTTTTTGAATTCCGTCATATTTCGGTTGGAAACAGGCGAGGGCTTGGCGTTTTCAGGCGGCAAGCCGGCGAGGTCCTACTGCCGCCACTGCGGCCGGGTGCTCAACTGGTTTGAGCTCATACCGATTGTGAGTTTTGTGGGACTCAAGGGTAGGTGCCGCACGTGTCTCACGCGCCTTTCTTGGCAGTATCCTCTCGTGGAAATTCTCGCTGGGGTGTTGTTCGCTTTGACATTCTGGCAGGTGTTGAGTCGTGGTCAGGCCGGTCTCGAATTTCGAATTTCAAATTTCGAATTTCAAAACATACTCAACCTCATTTTCTCTTGGTACGCCGTAGCCGTTCTTATCGTAGTGGCCGTCTATGACTTTAGGCACTACATCATACCGGATGTGGTTATCTGGCCTGTGATATTGCTCGCGATCGTGTATAATGGGTTAAGCGATCTGGTGGGCGCGGCTCGGCAGGCAGGAGATCTGTTGGTGACTGTTGATTTTAGCCGGACGTTGAGCGGCCTTGGAGCGGGCTTGGGTGCGGCGGCGTTCTTTTGGGCCATTGTGGCCGTGTCTCGCGGTCGCTGGCTCGGGCTGGGGGATGTCAAGCTCGCACTACTCATGGGTTTGGTTTTGGGTTGGCCCCGGATTTTGCCGGCGCTGGTCGTGGCATTTTGGACCGGCGCTATCGCCGGAGGAATCCTTTTCTTGCTCGGCCGCAAGCAGCTTAAAAGCCCGATTCCCTTTGGCCCCGCGCTCGCTTTTGGGATGCTCACGGTGATGCTATTCGGCACGTTCGTGAGCGAGCAGTGGTGGGCAGTGCGGTTTCTATTTGGCCCTTAATTTTTATGCTTATGAATACAGATAAATCCAACTTAATTCTGCTTGGCTTATTGCTGCTGGTTTGGTTGGGGATTGCCGGAGTGGCGTGGTTGCCAGCGCGCGGGCCCAAAGCGCAGCAGCCACAGGCGGCACAACCACAGCCGTCGAGCGATCAGGTTGAGGCCCAGGTGGTCATTGATTTTGGCAACGGCACGCGCCGAGCTTTTGCCGGGCCGGTTGAACCGGGCACCAAAGCGCTTGACGCCATGTCGTATGCCGCAGCCGCGGGCCAGCTGGCGCTTGAATTCGCCGGTCAGAATGAGATGGCGGTGGTACGGGTAGGGGAAATTACCAACACTGTTGAGCGGCGCTGGCAGGTTGACCTAAACGGTCGCGGCCCGCTGTGGCGGCTTCAAGAGACCGAGGTGCGTCCGGGCGACAAGCTGCAGCTTACGTTTCGATGATGTCGGTTTTTTTACCCACGGGCGACACTCGACCATACCGGGAGGGCGCGGGATTTACTATCATTGAAGGACTCGTGGTGCTGGCCGTTATTGCCATTGTGTCAACTCTTGTGCTAGCCAATCTTCGGTTTGGCCAGAAGAAAACGACATTGGATAATGAAATCCTGCGCTTTACCCAACTTGTGAGGCGCGCCAAGACAAACTCGCTCGGCGCAGTTGCTTTTCAGGGCAGCGTGCCAGGCGGCGGATATGGGGTGAGCATAGATACAGGCGAGGCAGATACCGTGGCTATTTTGTTTGCCGATAACAACGGCAGCACGGGCAATCAAGCGTATGACGGCGCTTACGATCGTTGCAATCAAGAGTGCGTTGAGCGGTTCGTTTTTTCCAGCGGAATTCACCTTAGAAACGTGCAGCCGGCCTTTCCTCTGCGCGTGATATTTCTGCCGCCTAATCTTGCGACCGTCATCCGCGCTGGCGCAGGCAGCGGGGCCGACGCTGCAGAGGCGCGCGTTACTATTTCGTGGCGCGTCGACCCCGACCTCGCCGAGACCGTGGTCATCAAAAA
>CAYPCM010000019.1:0-13349 GCA_964409225.1 uncultured Candidatus Saccharibacteria bacterium | reverse complement strand
ATTCAAGCGCCGCTTCGTGGGCGAGGGTGTCAATGCCGATGGCAAGACCGCTCACAATCGTGATGCCGGCGCGCGTAAGGGCTGCTACGAGCATGGGCGCGATTTGTTTGCCGTAGGCAGAGGGCGTGCGCGTGCCCACGACAGCGAGACACGGCGCGGCGAGTGCTTCGAGCGAGCCGCGGACGTAGAGTGTTTGAGGCGGCTGGGCAATTTCTGCAAGCAGCGTTGGGTAACGGGAGTCGGTGCGACCGATGATAGTGATTTTGCTCACGATATTCTCTTCACGAAATAGCAGAGCCACTTTGTTTGGTTCGGATCATTTTCTCGCTTCGTATAACTTTTGATGACGCGCAACCCGTTCCTCTGCAGCACGCCAGCGAATTCTGTTTGCGTGTAGAAGGCAAAGTAGCGTTCGATACCTCCCCATTTTTCTTCTCTCAGGAGTCCTTCTTCCAAGCGCGCTTTCTCTTTGATTCTGATGAAGCCGATACCGTGCGGTTTTAGAATTTTTTGGATCCCCCGCAGCACCTTGCCGATGCGTCTCTTGGGGATATGGAGCAGGGACGCAGCTGCCCAGAAGCCGTCGAACGTTTGAGCGGGGAACTTCAAGTCATAAAAACTCATCAGGATAAATTTTCCTGCTCTCGCGCGCTTTCTGGCGACGGAGAGCATACCCCGCGAAGCGTCAATGCCGGTGTAGTCGAGGCGACTTTTCGTGAACAGCGTCGCATCTCGTCCGGCGCCGCACCCAATGTCTATAACTTTTCTCCCCGAAATGATTTTCTGAAACGCCTTGAATTCGGGAAGCCAGAAATCTGGGTGAAAATGGGCTCGATTGAACTGCGACGCGATGCGATCGTATGTTTGTATCGTCCTGTCTGTGCGCATATTTTTATCGTTCGCCGGAGGCGCCACCTTAATTTTGATTTTTGATTTTTGCATTTTGATTTTCCCGCAATGTCTCCACCGCCTCTGCCAGCATATCACAATATAGATTAAGCCCCACTTGATTCAGTGACCCAGATTGTTCCCGGCCTAGGATGTTCCCGGCCCCGCGTAGCTCGAGATCGCGGATGGCAATTTCATAACCCGCGCCAAGATGCTGATACGATTCGAGTGCCTCAAGGCGTTCATGGGCTCGGTCCGTCAGGTGCCGGGAGCGGTAGAGAAAATAGGCATACGCCTCCACATCGCCGCGGCCGATCCGTCCCCGCAATTGATGCGCTTGACTGAGTCCGAGTCGCAGCGCGTTGTCTACGATGAGCGTATTTGCGTTTGAAAAGTCAAGTCCGTTTTCAATAATGGTGGTGGCGACAAGCACGTCAATGTCGCCGGCGCGGAATTTCGCCATGGTATCTATGAGGGTGTGTTCCGAAACGCGGCCGTGGATGACCGCAAGCCGGGCCTTAGGCAGCGCCCGGGCGAGGCGCAAGCGGACCGCTTCGATCGTCTCGATGCGATTGTGTAAGTAGTACACTTGTCCTTTGCGCTCGAGTTCAGCCGCAATTGCCTCGCGTACGATTCTCCACGAGAAAGGCAGCGCCCGCGTCGCAGTCGGGAGCCGTCCGGGCGGAGGCGTGCTTAGGGTCGAGATGGCGCGCAGATTCGAAAGCGCCAGGTAGAGGGTGCGGGGGATCGGAGTTGCGGACAGCGACAGCACGTCAATATCAGCGCGCAATTCCTTGAAGCGTTCTTTGTGGCCCACGCCAAAACGCTGTTCTTCGTCCATGATGATGAGGCCGAGGTCTTTGAAGATAACGTCTTTGGACATGAGTCGATGCGTGCCGATTACGCAGTCGATCGCGCCGCGTTTGAGGTCGGCGACAGTGCTGCGCTCGTCGTGTTTTGGCGTAAGTCGCGACAGGAGCGCGGTTTTAATCCCGAGCGCTTCAAGGCGGCTCGAGAAGGTGGCAAGGTGCTGGTGGGCTAGAATGGTGGTGGGCGCGATGAGCGCCACCTGCTTGCCCGACGCTATGACCATTGCGGCGGCGCGCAGTGCCACCTCGGTTTTGCCAAAGCCCACGTCGCCTATAAGCACTCGATCCATGGGCTTGTCCGACAACAAGTCGGTCTTGATTTCAGCGATCGCCTGCTCTTGATCCGATGTTTCGGTGTGCGCAAAACTTGCGGCGAGGGATGCGGCAATTTCTGTGTCGTCGGCGATGGGGGGTCGGCGGGCGAGCTCGCGCTCGGCGTAAAGTTGCAGAAGCTTGCGCGCAAGCTCCAGCGTTTCTTCGCGCACGCGCTCGCGCGTTTTGAACCACACGGTGCCGCCAAGGCGATGAATCGTCGGCCGAGAGAAACCGATGTAGCGGGTGAGTTTTCCGCGCTGTTGAGGCGGGATGAGCAAGCGGTCGGGAGGCGCGTTAGGTCGGGGCGGAGGGGCGTACTCGACGATTAAAAACCCCAAATCCCCGCCTGCGCCAAGGCTTTGGCGGGCAGGCGAAGCACGGAATTTGAAATTCGTTTTGTCCTTGTTTCGGATTTCTGATTTAGAATTTCGTATTTGTTCTTCCGTGGTGACACCACGGAAGATGCCGATGCCGTGGTCTGCATGCACCACGTAGTCGCCTTCGCGCAAAATCTCTTCTTTGAGTTTAAGCTTTGTTTGGGGTGGCGGCAGGTCGGCTTGGAGTGGTTTGATGGCTTCAACTGCGTTTCCCAGGAACTCAATTCGCCAAGGATGTTCTGCCGCCAGCGGAAAGATGTCGAGGGTGTCTCCGAGGAGCCGAAACTGGCCCACGTGTTCAAGGGTGACTGCGCGCTCATAGCCGAGATTATCAAGGGACCTCGTAATCGCTGAAACCATATGGCGAGAATCGACGTCTAGAATAAGGACATGTTCTTGCCACCAGGGATCGGCGAGGACGGCGTTGCGAATCTGTTGAGCATGTTCGGCGAACCACAAAGCAGGCCGGCCCAATAATGAGGGGGTCAGCCCGGGTATGACGAGAGAGGTTGTCGGGGTTGACATTCTGTTCGAAACCGCACCATCATACAGTCCAAGCGCGTTCTTCAACAAGTGGTAGAGCGTCTCCTATCCTATCCGGCGAGTGGCCATCCGATGCGACAATCCCTCCTATGTCGTGTCAGGCCGAAAGTATTGGGGCTTCCGGTTATTATCGGGGTGTCCCAACGCTCGTCGGTAGGATTGGGGGTGTTCTGCCGGCGTCCTTTTCATAAAAATAGGAGGAAAAGCCATGTTGACGCTTGCGTTGGCAGGGGTTATCCTCGGGCTTTCCGTGGGTATGGCGATCGGGGCGTATGCCGGCCTTGCCGTTGGCGGCGAGACGGACGAGCTGACCGAATACCGTGGTCAGTTCTGGGTCGGGGAGGAGACCGATGGAATGGATCCGTTCAATCTGGCAGTTTGTCCAACGGTTCTGGCACTTGGTGGTGGTACTCGCCGCTCGGATGAGCGGCGAGCCTGACTACGGGCGCGACGACCTCTAGCGCGAAGGGGCGTTCGATGGCGTGGGGCTGGCTGTTCACTTTTTTTCCTCGCCGCGGTTGTATGCGCCGTTGTTTTCGTTGTTCTCCGCCGTTACTGGGAGAGCGCCGAGTGACGTCTGCGACGTTGATCACCGTGCGCTGGCCGGCTGGCCGCCATCGAAGTTCGCTTCGATGGCGGCCGTTGCTTTTTGGATGATTGCGGGAAGTTGCTCTTCTTCTTCGTTCGTAAAATCGGCGAGTACGAATTCGTCTGCGGTCTTCGTGCCCGGCTGATACTGCTCGTTGCGAACGCCGATGCGAACGCGTCGGAACCCGCTGGTACCGAGCGCGTCAATGACTGATTGCACGCCTCGGTGTCCGGCGCTCCCGCGGCCCGACTCAATCCGGATTTCACCAAACAAAATATCGACATCGTCGTGTATAACCCAGATGCTTTCCGGCGTAATGCGGTAGTACCGGGCCAGCTTCGCTACCGCTCGGCCAGAATCGTTCATCAGCGTGGTCGGTTTAGCCAACATTACTTTGGATCCCTCGGCCACCGACGCTTCAAACGCCGAATCGTTCCGCCACACCAGGCCTCTCGCTGCTGCCAGCGCGTCTATGACTTTGAACCCGACATTATGTCGGGTGTGCGCGTATTCGACGCCGATATTGCCGAGGCCGACGAGGATGGTCATAAACGGTATACTACCAGAAAACTCCCAATACTTGTAAGTAGAGGAGGGTCATGGTAGAATTGGTGTCGTTATGGCTTTGGAAGGCGATATTTCGATGCGGGGGCGTTTTAGTTGGCAATTGATTGTTGTAGGTGCGGTCGCGTTCGGAGCGGCATTCCTGCTGCGGACGTTTTTGTTTCAGCCGTTCCTTGTGCACGGCGCTTCGATGGAGCCGACTTTTGAAGATGGCGAATATCTGTTGATAGACGAAGTGTCGTATGCCTTCCGTGAGCCGAGCCGCGGTGAAGTGATTGTGTTTCGATTTCCGCAGAATGAATCGCAATTTTTCATCAAACGCATTGTGGGCCTGCCTGGAGAGACCGTGGAAATTACGCGTGGCCGGGTGACCATTAAAAGCGCTGCGCGTCCCGATAGCTTTGCGTTAAGCGAATCATACATCCGGCATGAAGACGTTTCGACCGAGGCGCGAGTTACGCTAGGCGCAGACGAATACTTTGTCCTGGGCGACAATCGCGCGGTAAGTTTTGATTCTCGGCGTTGGGGCGCGGTGCCGCGGCGCGACATCATCGGTCGCGTCTGGGTGCGAGCGTGGCCAGTGGGTAGGGCCGGGGTATTTTCCGCACCGTCGTACTAACGATATTTAGAAATATCGTTAGTACGACACTTCGACATTTCGAAACGTTAAAATATCATTTTCGAATTCATGAGCGCAGCGTCTACAAAAACCAAGCCAGTTACGCTACAGGCCCCAAAGGGGATGCACGACATCCTCCCGGTTGAGCAGAAGTATTGGGAGCGTATTCGACGGGCCGTCAGCGAGGTTTCGGCATTTTACGGTTTCGAGCGCATCGATACGCCCATTGTTGAGGCGAGTGAACTTTTTGTGAGGGCTGTGGGTCAAGACACCGACATCGTGACCAAGGAGTTGTATTCGTTTAAAACCAAAGGCGGCGATGATCTTACGCTTCGGCCCGAGGGCACCGCCGGTGTAGTGCGGGCCTACCTAGAGCACGGTATGGTCAATTTTCCCCAACCGGTCAAGCTGCATTACTTGGGTCCGATGTTTCGGCACGAAAGTCCTCAACGGGGTCGGTACCGGCAACTGTGGCAATTTGGGTTTGAGGTAATCGGCGATGCAGATCCGGTCATTGACGTGCAAATTATGCAACTCTTGTCGGTGGTTGCAGTCGAGGTTGGCTTGAAAGGCGTCATCTTTAAAGTTAACTCAATCGGTTGCGCTGCTTGTCGGTCGCAATACCGTAAGGCCCTTACGCAGTTCTATCGGCCCAAAATTGCGCGTTTGTGCAAGGACTGCCGGCATCGGTTGAGGGCGAACCCGTTGCGACTTCTTGACTGTAAGCAAGAAGCGTGCGGCGAGATACGTAATCATGCTCCCCATGGCGTGGATCACCTGTGCGGCCCTTGCCACAACCACTTCAGGACCGTTCTTGAATTCCTCGACGAACTTCAACTGCCATATGACCTGGATCCTTTTCTGGTACGCGGTCTGGATTATTACACTCGAACCGTTTTTGAGCTGTTCCCCGAAGAACTTGAAGTTGAGTCAAAAACCGACGGCGAGGCGAAGCCGGCCGTGCTTGCGTTAGGCGGCGGCGGCCGCTATGATGACCTCGTCGAACTTCTGGGCGGTAAGCCAACACCGGCCGTGGGTGCTGCTTGCGGTCTGGAAAGGTGGGTTGAGCTTCTTCAAAGCCGCGAGGTCAGGGTGAGTGAGCGCGGCCGACCCCGCGTATTCCTGGCACAGTTAGGGGAACTCGCGAAGAAGAAGTCGCTTCGGCTCTTGGAGGAGTTCCGCAGAGCCGGCGTGCCGGTGGCCGAAAGTTTGGGACGCCAATCAATAAAAGCACAGTTGCGCGCCGCCGCCCGCCTGGGCGTAGAGTTTACGCTAATTATGGGTCAGAAAGAAACGCTTGACGGCACAGTCATAATTCGAGAGATGAATTCCGGCATGCAGGAATTGGTGGCGTTGGAAAAGCTGGTGGGTGAAACAAAACGGCGACTCGCCGCGTCGCGCCCGTCCGCGGTGCGGCCCGCGTTGCCGCCAGGAGAGCCCGATAATGGAGAGTGAGGAGCAGGGGTGCATCTTCTGTCGGATCTCGCGCGGCGAGATCCCGAAGGAATTTATTCTGCGAGATGATCGGGTGATGGCGTTTGACGACATCCGCCCGAGTGCGCCCGTTCATGTTTTGGTGGTACCCCGTGAGCACATTGTATCCATTGCGCACCTCACGGAAGATCATCGGGACGTCCTGCCGGAGCTCATTTACGCCGCCAAACGCATCGCGGCAGATCGCAAGCTCGAAGGGTACAAGCTCGTCTTCAACGTGGGGCGGCGCGGCGGTCAGGTGATTGATCACTTGCATCTGCATCTGTTGGGAGGGTGGGATCCATGAAATTAAATATCAAATATCAAAAATCAAAATGCAAAATGACGCCGCGCGTCATCCCGAGGAGCGCATGCGACGAGGGATCGCGAGATCCTTCGCTGCGCTCAGGATGACACTTCGTGTCATTTTGGTTTTTGATTTTTGCATTTTGAATTACCCATATGGCCATTGAAGTAAAACGAAGAGAGCGCGAAACAGTCGGGTCGCTTTTAAGGCGGTTTACGCGTCGAGTGCAGCAATCCGGCATTCTCATCCGGGCGCGCAAAACACGCTTCTACGCGTCCCAGAGAACGCGGCGCGAACGTCGGCTTTCGGCGCTGCATCGCGAGCGGGTGCGTGCCGAACGCGAACGACTGCGCAAACTCGGACTTTTAACCGACGAGCCGACGCATGGCCATCGGTGATTTTCTATGCTTAAAGAACGCCTTCGGGCCGATCTCGTAGAGGCAATGCGCCGGCAGGATAAAATCGCGGTGTCGGTGCTGAGGATGTTGCGTTCGGCAATCCACAACGCCGAAATTGCAAAACGGGTACAAGACGTTGGCCTTGACGATACCGGCGCGGTCGAAGTCCTTTCGGCTGAAGCAAAGCGTCGGCAGGAGGCGATCGAGGCGTATGGCCGTGGAGGCCGAGACGATTTGGTGGCCCAAGAACGCGCCGAACTCAAACTCATCACTTCGTATTTGCCAGAGTCACTCACTGAAGACGAGATTGCCAGTTTAATTGACGAAGCGATCGCCGCCAGCGCGGCGACGTCACTTAAAGATCTTGGCAAGGTGATGGCGGCGCTCAAGCCGAAAATAGTCGGGCGCGCTGACGGGGCAAAAGTGGCGGGTCTCGTGCGCACTCGACTCCAAGCTCATTGATGTTTTCACCCCTTGACGTTGAGGTTTTAAACCGCACGCGCACCGCGGTGCCGGTAGCATGGCTGAGGAGTGTGGTGGCGAAAGCTGAACATGCACTCGCGGGGCGGCTCAACTATCGGCGGCTCAATGTCGTTTTGGTGGGCACGGCGCGCATGCGCAAGCTCAACCGTCATTGGCGCGGCAAAAACCAGTCCACCGACGTGCTTTCGTTTTCCAGCTCTCGGCGTTTTGTCTGGCCTGCTGGAGTTCCAGAAGAGGCAGAGATCGTGATTGCGGTGCCGGTGGCGTGGCGACAAGCGCGGGAGCGCCGGGTGGGGCTGCGTCAGGAGATCGCTCGTCTCGTTGTTCACGGTCTTGTCCATCTGGCTGGTTTTGATCACGATCTGTCGACAGCCGAAGCGCGTCGGATGGCGCTCATGGAAAAGCGCATTATCAAGAAGTTATAAAACAACACGTGCCTAAATCAACGTCCATTGTCGGCATTGACTGCGGTTCAGCTACGATCCAGACAGTGATCGCTCATGCACCCGCTGCCTCAGGCGGCCCGATGCAGGTGATTGGGGTGGGGGCAGCGCCGTCTCAAGGTTTTCGGCGCGGAGTAGTGGTTGATAGCGACGAAGCGGCAAAATCCATCAGAGCATCTGTGTCTGCGGCAGAGCGCGTTGCTGGCGCGACTGTTGATCGGGCGTTTGTGAGTATCGGCGGCAATCACATCGGCACTCACATGTCAAAAGGAGTGGTGGTTGTTTCGCGGGCTGACGGTGAAATTTCAGCGGAAGACGTAAGTCGCGTGCTAACTGCAGCTCAAGCAATTTCCTTGCCTTCAAACCGGGAGGTGATTCATGTTATCCCGCGCGAGTATCAGGTGGATCAAGAACGCGGCATTCCGGATCCCCTGGGCATGAAAGGCGTACGGCTGGAGGCAGATGTGCTTATTGTGCATGCCTCGAGTCCTTATCTGAAAAATCTTCAAAAGGCCCTTTTGTCTGCCGAGATCGTGCCGGAAGGTTTTGTGCTCGGAGTTTTGGCAGCAGCCCAGGCTGTTTTGTCCAAGCGCCAGAAGGAACTCGGCGTACTCGCTTTGGACCTGGGTGGCGGCACTATATCAATGGGGGTATTTGAAGAAGGCAAGTTGCTTGATGTCTCGGTGTTGCCGGTTGGTTCCGGGCATATCACGAACGACATTGCGATAGGGCTGCGTACAGCCATTGATGTGGCCGAGCAGGTAAAGGTGAGTTACGGCGCTTGTTTCCCCGGAGAATTTTCCAAAAAGGACATGGTGGATCTAGGTCAATTTTCGGCGGCCGAACAGGGAGTGGCTATCCCGCGGCGGATGGTGTCAGAGATTATCGAAGCGCGTACGAGTGAAATGTTTGATCTGGTCGTCAGAGAGCTCAAACGTATCGATCGCGATGGCCAGCTGCCGGCCGGGGCGGTGTTGGTGGGCGGCGGGGCAAAAATTCCAGGGCTCATTGAGTTGGCGAAGCGGCGTTTGCGCTTGCCGGTGCAACTTGGTTTTCCAGTCGAGTGCGAAGGGCTGGGCGATCAAGTTGACGATCCCTCTTTTGCCACAGCCATGGGCCTGGTCGTGTGGGGAGCGGAATTGGCAGGGCAGGGCCGCTTCAGTCGCCGGTTTGGTTTAGGGGTACTCAGACCGCTTGGCGGGATGTATGTGACGCTTCGCCGAGCACTCCGGCATTTCCTGCCCTAACCCAAAGTCGCGCCTCTTATTGCGGTACGGGGCTTGCAAAAAAACTGGCCGTAGATATACTGTGGCTACTAAGCGGTCGGATCCAGTTTGGTCCGCTGCGCCACATTCTTATGCCTCAAATCAAGCCGGATATTGAGACATTCGCCAGGATTAAAGTCATTGGCCCCGGTGGGTCGGGGTGCAACGCGGTTTCGCGCATGATGCAGTGCGCGATTAAAGGCGTTGATTTCATCGCGGTGAATACCGACGCCCAGCAGTTGCATCATGCCAACGCTCCGTCCAAAATCCACATCGGCAAGAATCTCACGAAGGGTCTTGGTGCGGGGATGGTTCCAGACATTGGCCGGCAAGCGGCGGAAGAGACCAAGGGCGAAATTCAAGATGTGCTGCGGGGCGCTGATATGGTGTTTGTCGTGGGCGGGCTTGGCGGCGGCACATGTTCGGGTGCCGCACCCATCATTGCCGAGGTGGCGAAAGAAGCGGGCGCCCTTACCGTTGCGGTGGTCACGAAACCTTTTTCCTTTGAGGGCGTGCAGCGTTTGCGGATAGCCGAAGATGCTTGGAGTAACCTGCGCGAAAAAGTTGATGCCATCATCACGATTTCAAACGACAAACTTTTGCATATTGTTGACCGGAAAACCACGCTTACCCACGCCTTTTGGGTGTGCGATGAGGTGTTGCGTCAGGGCGTGCAAGGCATCTCTGACCTCATCACCATGCCGGGGATAGTTAACGTGGACTTCGCTGACGTCCGCACCATCATGCAAAATACCGGCTCTGCCCTCATGGGCGTTGGCCGAGCCATGGGCGAAGATCGGGCGGTTCAGGCGGCGCAAGCGGCGATAAATTCGCCGCTACTCGACATCTCGATAGATGGCGCTAGAGGCGTGCTGTTTAACGTCACCGGCGGGTCGGATCTCACCATGGCGGAAATCAACGACGCAGCCAAAGTTATTACTGAATCCATTGATCGGGATGCCAAAGTGATTTTTGGCGCCGTAGAAGATCAAAAGATGAAGAAAGGCGAAATTAAGGTGACGGTGGTTGCGACCGGTTTCACTACTGTGTCGCAGGAGCGTCCTGAAGCGGTTTCTGACATATTCCGGCGTGAAGAGCCGAAAGCGGTGCCTGTAAGCGTAAGAACTCAAGAAAAGAAAGGCATGCCGGTGGCAGCAGCTACTCTGGCAGCGCCGGCTGCGCCGGATTTCTCAGCCGACGCTTCACCAGCTGGCGACGAAGAGTGGGATATTCCCGCATTTATCCGGCGGAAGATGAAGTAATTTAAGCGTATTCTCTTTGTGTTAAGCGCGGGCGCCCCCTCGGGGGCGCCCGCGCTGCTTGCGTCTCGTCGGGCCGCACTGTGGACAATATGTCTTGCCCCAGTTATTTTTTGGCTAGTCGAGGGACTTATTTTCAATCACGGGCGTTTTTTTTGACCCGCTTTTGAGCGATGCTACAATACAATACAGTTCAATAATTCTGTTTTCGTAACAGATATTATGGCTCCGTTTCAATCCGGCGTTGTGGCTCAAGGCAAGTTTAGAACTGTGGGCGAATCTTCTGCTCGTCGGGCCCGAGGCCTTGCGCCGAGGCGTTTGTTCACCCGAGTAGATCGCCACCCGTTCGAGGAGATGGCTTGGGATAGGCGCACAGTGAAGCTTTTTGGCTTTGACAGGCAAGAGGTGAAGTTTGAGAATCTCGAGTTTCCGGTTTCTTGGTCGGTTAACGCTTCTAACATCTCCGGGTCAAAGTATTTTCGCGGTCGGATCGGTACTGCCGAGCGTGAGACGTCGGTGCGGCAGATGATCGGCCGTGTGGCGAGCACCATCCGGCAGTGGGGCGAGCGATTTGAGTATTTTAGAGATGCGGAAGGCGCGGCTGCTTTCGAAACGGAGCTTATGCACATTTTGCTTAACCAGAAAGCCGCATTCAACAGCCCGGTGTGGTTTAACGTGGGGGTTGAAGAAAAACCGCAGTGCGCGGCTTGCTTCATCCTCAAAGTTGAGGACACGATGGGCTCGATTCTCGATTGGTACTACACCGAAGGGCTTATTTTTAAAAGCGGCTCCGGCGCCGGCGTGAACCTCTCGCCGCTTCGCTCCAGCCGCGAAACGCTCTCCAAGGGCGGGTTTTCGTCCGGCCCGGTTGCGTTTATGCGTGGGGCCGATGCGCTCGCCGGGTCCATCGCCGCTGGTGGCTCAACGCGCCGGGCGGCCAAGATGGTGGTACTGAACGTTGATCACCCAGACGTGGCGACGTTTATTCGTTGCAAAGCCGAGGAGGAAAAAAAGATCCGCGCGCTTATGGCCGCCGGCTACGATATGACCGATCTCAATAACGAGGGGTGGAGGTCAATTCAATATCAAATGGCGAATAATTCCGTGCGGGTGACGGATGAATTCATGCGCGCGGTGGAAGCGGACGGAATGTGGCAGACGCGATACATACAGTCGGGTGAAGTGGCGGACGAATATCGGGCGAGAGAGCTCATGAGTATGATGGCCCAGGCCGCTTGGGAATCGGGCGATCCGGGTTTGCAATACGACACCACCATCAACGACTGGCATACGTGCCCGAACACCGGGCCGATTACGGCCTCGAATCCGTGTTCGGAATACGTACATCTAGACAATTCTTCTTGCAATCTCTCCTCCATCAATCTACTTAAGTTTTTGCGGCCGGACGGCAGTTTTGCGGTTGAAGAATTCAGGCAGACCGTGCGTATCATGATTTTGGCGCAGGAGATCATCGTGGACGGTGCCGGGTATCCAACCCCCGAGATTGCGAAGACCTCGCACGCATACCGCGAGCTGGGGCTCGGGTATGCGAATTTGGGGGCACTCCTCATGACCAAGGGGTTAGCATATGATTCCGAAGAAGCGCGCGCGTGGGCCGGCGCGATTACGGCGCTGATGTGCGGTGAGGCCTATCGTCATTCAGCCGAGATTGCAGCGGCGATGGGGCCGTACGAGGGTTATGCCAAGAATCGCGAGCCGCAGCTAAAGGTGATTGAAAAACATCGCGCGGCCATTGACGCGGTGCGGGTTGAATTGATCGACGATGAGGATTTGGCGATGGCGGCCCAAGAGGCCTGGGATCAGGCGCTCGAGCTTGCGCGCGAACACGGCGTGCGCAATTCGCAAGTTACTGTCATCGCGCCTACCGGCACGATTGCCCTCATGATGGATTGTGATACCACCGGGTGTGAGCCGGACTTTGCGTTGGTCAAAACAAAACAATTGGTCGGCGGCGGCACCATGAAGATTGTAAATCAGAGCGTGCCCACGGCGCTCGAGCGGCTTGGTTATCCGGAAGCGCAAGTGCGTGCCATTACTGAACACATCGAGCTCACCGGCACCATTGAAGGCGCGCCGGGGTTGAAAAACGAACACCTGGCCATTTTCGACTGCGCGGTTAAGCCGGCCAACGGCAGCCGCTCAATTTCTTGGCAAGGACATGTGCAGATGGTAGCCGCAATCCAGCCGTTTATCTCCGGTTCGATTTCAAAGACCTTCAATATGTCGAACGAAGCGACGCCCGAAGAAATCAAGGATGCCTATATGCTCGGTTGGAAATTGGGCCTTAAGTGCTTCGCGGTCTACCGTGACGGATCAAAAGCCGCGCAGCCCCTTACGACGACTTCAGCCAAACCCGTAGCGACACAGCTTATGCTGGGGGTGGGGCCGACTCGGCGCAAGCTGCCTCAGACGCGCAAATCAGAAACGCACAAATTTGTGATTGCCGGTCACAAGGGCTACCTCACCTGCGGCATGTACGAAGACGGCACGCCGGCTGAAATTTTCATTCAAATCTCCAAGCATGGCGGCACGCTTGCGGGCCTGTTGGGTTCGTTTGCGATTACGGTTTCCATGGCTCTGCAGTACGGCGTGCCGCTCAAAGAATTAGCGCGTAAGTTCGTCTACAGCCGTTACGAGCCAGCCGGTGTAACTGAAAACCCGGACATTCGCATTGCCACTTCGATTACGGATTATATCTTTCGGTATTTGGCGCTGCGTTTTCTTTCGACTGAAGATCGGGAAGAGCTGGGCATGGTGGACAAGGTGAACGGCAACGGGAATGGTCATGTTGCTTCAGGGCCAATGGCGCAAGCAACAGGTCCTACGCTGGGCGAGCAGTTGCGTCGCGAAGAACTTCAAGAGCCAATATCGGCCGCGGCGGTCTTTACCGTTGGTGCGACCTACGCTGATACGGTTTGTCGCTTGTGCGGCGGCAT
>CAYPCM010000018.1:0-14073 GCA_964409225.1 uncultured Candidatus Saccharibacteria bacterium | reverse complement strand
TAATTAGGAAAACACAGAGGAAGTTTGTGTCGCTTTCTAAGGTTGGAAAGCGCAGAAAAAGAATTGCGCCGCCCCGAGTGTCTCGAGGGGCGGCGCTCAGTAACTGCCGGCACAGCCTACCATAGCGTGTAGGTTACGCTTTGGCAGGTTTGCCGGTTGAGTTCATTGACGAGGCAGACCGTGATCGCCATGGTCTGTTCAAAGCCGAGCTGCGGGAACTGCACGCCGGGGAAGTTCAGCACCCAGCCCTCGGGCGTGGGATAGCCGTTGGCAGACTGGAGGGCTGAAGTGAAATTTATCCCATTGGCGATCAGCGTTGCGGACCGGAGACGTTGTCTGCCTCCTGCCTGCAGTAGGTGCAGTTCTACGTTGATCGCTCCCGGAACGCGAGCCCCGCTGGCCGGCCAGAGGTACACTTCCGGGACGCCATCACTGGCCAGTCGCCTCGGGGTGGGGTATATCCGCTGGAGCCCGGCGAGGTCGTCCATGGCAAGCCCGACTTGCTCGTTATACGTGTCGTACATGAGCGCGCCGGGATCGGCCGAATGGCTCAAGCCAACACAATGTCCGATCTCGTGGGCCCATCCGCCCTCGAGTATCTCGAGGTCAGGCCGCCGATCGCTGTTCAACACGACGTCGCAATCAGCGATCTCGCCCGTGACGCGATGCGCGTACCACTGGGCGCGCGCCAAGATGCGTGGGTTGATGGCGCTGAGCGCCCGGGTGGTTACGGTGTTTCTGAAGTCGAGTTCGGCCCGGGCGGCGCTCGTTCCCCCATACGCAAGGGCGAAGTAGGAACCGGGCGCATTGTCCCACCAGCCGAGCGCGCGGCGGAGCGCCTGGATCAATTGGTTGGTGTCGTTGAACCCGGCGGCGGCGTAGGCCGCGGAATTCAGCCGGAAGAGAACGGGCATCCGCTCGGTTGCCCACCATTCGTAACGGCCCGACCGCGTCTGGTTCCGGTCGAAGGACTTCGCGAGTCCCGGTCGGCTCGAAATGCCAAGCATTTCAGCCGGAATTTCTTCGATTTGACCGGGCTGCAGCGCCGCCTTGCGGATTCCGACCTGCGGTACGAGGAACCGAAATCCTCGCAGATCGCGAGTCGCGTAACGCCGGCCGCCTTTGAGAATAATCCGGTAGTATCCCAAGGCGTCGTTGAGCAGCCACAGGCGGCCGGCGGACCAAATAAGGAAAACCACCACTTCCTCACCTACTTCCGGCGCAGGTCTGCTGGGGGTTCCCAGTGCGAGATCTCCGACTGCCCCGCCGAAGACATAAAAGGTGAGGGGAGAATTGGCCGTACCCTTGCGTATCTCGAGTACTTCGAGCGTAACGGCGGTGATGATGGCACCGCCATCCACCACGGCGCTGACATTGGCGACAATGCCGTGGATCACAACGTCGGCCGCGGCGGAAAGGTCTGCCGCGTCGCCATGCTCAGCGATCGTGGCAAAACTAGGTTGTGAAAAGAGCTGGAGCTGGATCGCCACGAGCAACAAGATCCAAATCGTCCGCATCCGCATACCCTCCTGTGCGGTTTGTTCTCCGGCAAATCTACTTGCTTTTATTATACATATGTTGCTTGATAAGTCAAGAGTCTGGGGAGAGAAGAATTGGGTACGCTAGAACGTATCAGTAGGCGCATTCGGCGTGCTTCTTAACGGGGGGTTTACCCCGTTAGAAGTCCATAGCTTGGCAATCTATTGTGTAAGTCCAAAGGCGAAGCCGCCTAACGGCTTTCATTTACTTTTTTGGAAGACACTGCTTAGACTTCTAAACGGGGTTTACTGCTTTCGGGGCCTAGCGTAGCCTTGGTAGTGTATGGATACTCGCACCGGTCGGGGCGCGTTGGTGCTCATCCCCACTTACAACGAGGCTGAAAACATTTCTCGTCTGATCACGGATTTGTTTTATCGCTATTCCGAGATCGCAGTTCTGGTGGTTGATGACGCTTCGCCTGACGGCACCGCCCGCCGGGTGGAAAAACTTAAATCAAACTACCCGGCGCTTGCCCTTCACGAACGGCCGGCCAAGTTAGGACTTGGCAGCGCGTACCGCGAGGCATTCCAGAAGGTTTTGGCGTGGTCAGGCGTTGAAGCGATCATCACAATGGATGCAGATTTTTCGCATGATCCGGCTTCGGTCAGCGCACTCTTAGACGCGCTGCGCGGGGTTGATGTGGCTATCGGCTCTCGCTACGCGCCCGGAGGTGCCGTTGTGAACTGGCCTTTGTCGCGTCGGCTCCTTTCTCGATTCGCGAACCGTTACACCCGCTCGATACTTCGCGTCGCTTTGGCCGATTTTACCGCCGGGTTCCACGCTATCCGACGTGAGGCGCTGGCAAGACTCTCCTGGCCTTATATCAAAACTGATGGGTATGGTTTTCTTATTGAACTTAAATACCGCCTCCTTCGAGCTGGAGCCACCATCTGTGAGGTGCCCATTACCTTTACTGAACGGCGGCAGGGGGTCTCTAAACTCTCACGGCGCACCATGTGGGAAGCGGCGCTTTTGCCGTGGCGACTCCGCTTCCGGCATCCCGCCGCGGACTAAGCCCCAACTTTGATGCCGCAGGCAGCAACAAAATACGTTCGCTTCTTGCGCGTGCGTTGGCCCATCATCGCGATTTTGGTTATTGCTGCCGTCGTGCGGTTCGCGTTTCTCGATCGCGGCGATGTAGTTTCTGACGAAGCGTTCTACGCGTTCCGTTCAGTCGGCTATCTTGATTTTATATTTGCGCCGGATCAGCCGACGCCGATTGAACTTTTGAACGCGCGGCCGTTTTGGACGTACCTGTCATTCCATGACGCTCCACCCCTGGCGTTTATTGTTGAGCGAGCGACGCTATGGCTTTTCGGCCAGAATTTGTGGGGAGTTCGGTTTGCATTTGCTTTGGCCGGGGTCATGGCAGTTTGGCTTCAATATCTCATCGGGCGTCGACTTTCAAGTGAACGAGCCGGGCTTGCCGCGGCTTTGGTCATGGCGGTGCTTACGCCAGCTGTGTGGATTAGCCGGATCGGTCTTTTGGAGTCGCTCGCCATCTTTTTTGGGCTCGCCGCAATCTGGTTTTTTCTTCGCGCCATCAAAACAAAAGAATCACCGCCACCAACGGGTCCAGCCTATAATGTACTGATACATTATAGTGAGCGGCAGATCGTTCGTTGGTTGGCGGTGGGAGTAGCGCTCGGGTTTGCGTTTCTCTCGAAATACACTGCTTTTGTGCTGGTGCCGGTTTTCGCGGGTTGGTTAATTTGGCAAAGGCGCTGGCAGGAGTGGCGTTGGTTCGGTCTAGCAGTCGGGGTAGCGCTCGTGATGTTTTTGCCGGTCATTATATACAATCTGAAATTGTTCGAGGTGACTCGGCATTTTGATCTTCAATTTTCATATCTTTTTGGCCAAAAACCGGCTGAATGGCAGCGCCTGCCCGGCAAAGAAGAGTTTGGTTCTGTCGGCGAACGCCTTCAAATGTTCTGGCCGAATCTGACCAACACTTTTTCGCCCCTGGCGCTAGGAGCGTTCCTGGCGGCCGCGCTGGCTTCTGCGGTCGCGGCTTGGCGTGAACCGCGAAAAGAAATGGCTGAGTCTCGTTTTCTATGGCTGGGCTTGATTGCGACGGCTGCTTTGCTTGTGCTTATCGGGCCGTCGTACAGGTTTCTGACGATGTTGGCTCCTTGGTTAGCCGCGCTTAGTGGGCTTTGGCTAAGCCAGTGGCTCGCGGCGAGTGCGCCGTGGCGGTATTGCCTAATCGGCGCGCTGCTTTTGATTGAGCTTGTTTACAGTATTAACACGAATATCATCACCGTACCGATTGGGCGAGAAAGATGGACTTTTTCGCGTTTGGCTTATGACCGACTGCATTGGGGTTACAACGATCTTGAACAGTATCTTGTGCGCCTCACTGCCGGGCGCTATCCCGCTTCGGTTTTGTCCTCGAAGTATCAATTTGTGAACGAGCTAAGTCGCGCCGCGATTGTTGCCGGCCGCAAAGCCAGACAGGAGAAACTGGCCTTGCTTATTGTCTATGACGCTTCGCTGTCGGATAAAGCAGCGCTGTGGAGTTTTCACCGCCGCCTTGTTTACGGCGGGTGGCCGGTGGTGACGGTGGACGCCTTCAACGCGGTAGGCGGAGACGAATTTTTCAGGAAGCAAGGGATTGAAAAGTTTGTGTTCTTTAAAGGCGAGGGCGATATTCTGCGCAGCCACGTCCCCCCGGGGTCAGCCGTGGCGCTGGCTGACGACTTGTCAGCGCGAGGAATTAAGCCGAAAACGTTGGCATCAAACGCCGGAGTAACCAGATTAAACGTGTGGGAGTTTTAGGTTTGGGTTATCCACTTTCCTCGTGTCGACAAGGGTGCTATATTGAAATCGGTATGGACCGTCTTACAGCCATTTTACTTGTCGTGGGCTTCATTAGTATTGCTGTTTTTGGCTTTATTGCGATGGGACACGGCGAGGGGCACAACCAGTATGCGTGCGTGGCGGCGGCGTCTCAAGCCGCGCCTTGCCCTCAAGACGGTCCGGTGGCTTGGGCTTTGTTCCATGCCGCGGCTTACAAAGGATTTTCCACTGCGGTCATCAGCGTAGCGGTTTTGGCGATGCTTCTTGCGGCGGTTATCGCTATTTTTGCGTTTGCTGTCTTGGTAAATGCCGCGGCCGCACGAGGAGTGCTTAGAATGCAGATTAGCGCGGTCTGGGAGTCAGTCGCGGTTTCTGGACAGCGCTTGTTGAAGTGGCTTACTATTTGTGAAAAGCGCGATCCGAGCGTATTTTTTGAGGCGCAGGCGCGGCTGATGTTTACCTAGCAGTCAACAGCAGCTTAGTGCGGCCTGCGCGTCCTTCGTCCAGAGGGACTTTTTATTTTTGGCAATTTACCCCGCTAGAAACTTCCAAATAGACAGTCCGATTCGCTGCGGTATGCGGGGGTTTATCCGACTATGACCCAACAAAAAGCAGTCATCATTGGTTCAACAATCTTTCTTGTTCTTTTCGGGGTGCTGGTGTGGTTTTCGCGGCCCGAGGCGCGTAGGCAGCCGGCCAGCATCGTTTCGTCCGGCGGCGGCGAGCTTGCGGCCACAGAAACGTCGTTCGACTTTGGCGAAATCTCTATGGCCAAAGGACGCGTTCGGCATACATATGTCTTAAAAAACACGAGCGAAAATCAAGTTGCAGTCGAGAAGGTCTACACTTCGTGTATGTGCACGGAGGCAAAGTTCACCAAAACAGGCGGGAAGGCCAGAGGTCCGTACGGCATGCCCGGCCACGGCTTCATCCCGCGCATCAACGAGACGCTATTGCCCGGCGCAGAAGCCGAAGTTGAAGTGATTTTTGATCCGGCCGCGCACGGGCCATCCGGCGTCGGCCCGATTGAGCGCGTGGTTTATATTGAAAGCGCGAACGCACCCACCCTTGAACTCAAGTTCTCGGCGATGGTGAGGCCGTAGACTTAAATAGTTAGAAGTTTAAAGTTAAAAGTTAGAAATGGAACCGAGCAAGTCAAAATTGAGTATTGTCGTATTGATCGCCGCTGTTGCCGTACTCTTCGGTGTGGTCGCTTTTTTCCGGTTCGGGAATGTCGGGACGACGGCGCTGTGGAATCTGTCAAACAGCGGTCAATGGTTGTTGCCGCTCGTGAGCGTGGCGGCGCTCATTGACAGCTTAAATCCGTGCGCGTTTTCGATTTTGCTACTCACCGTGGCCTTCCTGGTGGGCTTCGGCGCGGTGCGGGGCAAAATCGTGGCCGTGGGTACTTCGTATATACTGGGTTTGTTCGTCGTCTATCTACTCATTGGCTTTGGCATCCTGCAGGCGCTGCATCTCTTTAGTACCCCGCACTTTATGGCTAGGGTGGGGGCGTCGGTGCTGGTGGCATGGGGCATGCTCACATTAGTTAATCACTTTTTTCCGGCGTTTCTTCCGGTCAAGCTGCGTATTCCTCAGGCGTCGCATCAGGTCATGGCGCGGCTCATGGAGAAAGCGTCGCTGCCAGGCGCGTTTGCGCTCGGGGGGCTGGTAGGGCTGTGCGAGTTTCCCTGCACCGGCGGGCCCTATCTGCTTGTACTCGGGCTGCTTCACGATCAAGGGACGTATCTTAAAGGCGTTGGATATCTGGTGTTGTATAATCTCATCTTCATTCTGCCGCTTGTGGTTATACTGGCGCTATCGAGCAATCGCCTGCTGCTCGATCGGGTGCGGCAATGGAAGCGCGAAGCCAGCGGCAGTTTGCGCCTTTGGGGCGGATTGGCCATGGTGGCGCTGGGGCTGGCCATATTCGCGTTGTAATTGATGGTTTCCCGGTTACGCTTCGAGCCGAGTCGGGAAGCGCTCAGCCCTCCGCTCGAGCAGTAAAACGATGTTTGACTGGAAAAATAATCTATGAGCAATAGCCATCTCGTCATGGAAGACCTCGTGAAAAAGATCGAGGCGCTCAAGAAGTTCGGATCTGTTGATCTTTCGACCGAAGAAGATTTGAGCATCGCGGTCATGAACCTCGTGAGTCTCGAAGAGCACCTCTTCTTTACCGGGTCTAAAACGGAAAAGCCCGAATACTTCGATCTAATAAGTGAAGTGCGTGAGGCGCGCAAGGCCCTCCTGGGGCGGCTGGTCTCGCGCCATGAAGGCGAGACGTGGTGTATCTCCAAACATCTACTTGCCACGACCATGCGGCTGATTGAGGTCGGCACGAAACTGCAGGCCGATGGCAAGATAAAAGAGTCGAAGGAAACCTTTGATTATGCGTCCAAGATGTACGCGCTTTTCTGGGGGTTGCGTCTGAAGCTCATTGATGCAGTCGGGTTCAAGCAGGCGGCAGCAGCGGATAAGCCCTGGACGCTCAAAGATATTGTAAATAAGCTCGTTGATTGCTGCGACGAGTAGTCGGTACATCAAAGTTGAAAAATCAAAGTGAATAATGACAGCTTAAAGTTAAGAATGATTTTTGCGTTTTGCATTGGCATTTTGCTTTTTGCAATTTCATTTTTGATTTGGGGACGGCAGTGGCAGGCGCCAACGGCCCACGCCTTCGATTCATTCGCCCGGTGTCTCGCCTCCAAAGGCGTTACGCTGTACGGGGCGGACTGGTGTTCGCACTGCCAGAACGAGAAGCGCGCGTTCGGGTCATCATTCCGGTTCGTTCCGTACGTCGAGTGCCCGAGTGAGCCGAAGCGGTGTCTCGAGCAAGGCGTGCAGGGGTATCCCACCTGGATACTTCCCGGCGGAGAGAAACTTGAGGGCGAGCAGGGAGTCGAGCGGCTCGCCCGCGCGTCGGGTTGCGCGGTAGAATAACAAGCGTATAACCGAGCGACAAATCCTATGGAATCTACGGAACAAGGCACACAGCGTGGATGGCCCGCGGTGGTTCGGCTCGCGGGGCTCGTCGCGGTACTCGTGGGTATCTCGGTGATCGGGAGCGCCCTCGGTGGCGGTAAGATCGCGGCGGTGGATCGGTCAGTCGGCGAATCGGCGAGTCAAGTGTCGTCGGAGGAGCTCGCAGCGCTCGTGCTGCCAGCAGAGGGCGTGACGCTGCCCATACAATGGGGGAGTATCGGCAGCGACCTCGTTGAGGCGGGCGCGATTGATCTCGAGAAGTTCGAAACGATCTATGCTACGCGCGGTGGTTTCCCGGAGGAGCTGCGCGCGCTTTTGGCGGCGAGCAATTCGGGTACGCTCACCATGACGTCGGAGAATGCCGGGTACCTTCTGAATTTGCTTTGGGCGTTCGGGCTTGCGAACGACAATCCCCTGCTCGTTGTGGGTCGAATGACGGACGGAAAGGGATTGACCGCCGAAGGGATCGCGGCTGCAGGGCGGTTCGCCTCAACCGGCGGCTGGACCCTCGCGAAGGGAGATGCGATGGAGCACTACAGCCGGCACGCGTTCGTGCGGCTCACCCCGGCGCAGCAAGCGCTCGCAGAACGAGTCGCGGGGAATATCTACCGGCCCTGTTGCGACAATCCTACCTCCTTCCCCGACTGCAACCACGGTATGGCGATGCTGGGGCTGTTGGAGCTCATGGCCGCAAACGGCACGGGGGAAGCCGAGATGTATCGCGTGGCGCTCCGAGTGAACGCCTACTGGTTTCCAGATACGTATTTGACCATTGCAAAATATCTTGCGCAGCAGGGCCAGCGTTGGCAAGACGCTCAACCGCGTGAGCTCCTCGGGCGTGACTATTCGAGCGCATCCGGTTACCAGAGGATTTTGAGTGCGGTAACCCCGGTCGAGGGCAGGTCCGGTGGCAGCTGCGGGGCGTAGCAGGTATGCGCAGCGCAGCAATCCTGAAGGGCGTCGTCGCAACCGTCGGGCTGCTCATTCTGTACTTCGCCGTTACAACCGTAATTTCCGGGTGGGAGTTTGCAGTTTTGCAGTTTGGCGCGCGTTGGTACTGGATCCTCGGGCTTGCGGTTGGGTTCGGGGTACAGGTGGGGCTCTTTACTTGCCTCCGGGCGCTGCACGTCGCGCGGGTCTCCCGCTCCGTTGTAGCCGTTTCCGGAACAATGTCGAGTGCGGCGATGCTCGCGTGCTGCGCGCACTATCTCGTGAATGTTGTTCCCCTTATTGGGATTTCGGGAGCCGCGGCGGTGATCGGACAGTATCAAACTGAGCTATTCGCGTTTGGTGCCGTGGCAAACGTCGTCGGTATCGGCTACTTTCTTAATAAGCTCATTCGTGAGCGCGTCAGCTATGGAATCAATGCCGCCCGCTGAATCGCCGGCGACACCGCCGGCGGGAGAAGAGCCGTCCGCTCCAGGTCGCGGCTGGTTGCTCGGTGCGGCGTTTTTGGCAGCTCTTGGCGTGGCTGCCTTCTGGCTTTTGTCCAGCGCATTTCAGAAAACCGTCGTGCCCCTGGGAACAACGGCATTGCCCGCGCGCGAGGACACTGCCGGTGGTGTCGCCATCACCATCAGCCCGCAGAACGTCGCGCTCGACGCGCCAGAGTGGGAATTTTTGGTTACGCTCGATACGCACTCCGGGGAACTTGCCGAAGATCTTGTTCAGGCCGCCCGGCTCGTTGACGATCAAGGGAACGAATATCGGCCGATTGACTGGACCGGCGATCCGCCGGGCGGCCACCATCGGGAGGGCTCTCTGAAGTTTAAAGCGTTTGCGCCGCGACCGAAGATCATCGTGTTGATACTGCGCAAGGTGGGCGGAGTGGCAGAACGGCGGTTCACTTGGGTTCTCGATTCCTGAAGGGTTGACTCGTATACCCCATGGCGGAAGTAACGGTCGATACTTCCGCCGCCTATAGCTTAAGTTTTCGAAACGCTATGCAACTCAACACAAAAGCATTCGCATACGCTTCAGCCACGGTGATGGGGGCAGTGGACATAGTCTGTGCCCTCGTTTCGTTACTCGCGCCCGATCTCGCCCTCAAGCTCTTCGGTTGGCTCGCCCATCTCGTTAACGTCGAGCGGCTCGCCGATGGGGCATCCATCACGTTCGGGGGGTTGATCGCCGGTTTTGTCCAAGCAGTCGTCTACGGGTTTCTAGTCGGTTGGATCTTCGCTTGGACGTATAACCGGTTTGCGGCGAATAAGGCCTGACGTCATTCGCGCGTAGAGCGCTAGGAGTGTCTTGAACCCATCTCAGCATTAGATCACGCCGTTATTGTTCGAGCTTGCCCCGTTAGAAAACACGGGAGATGATCTACCGGAGTACTTAGGTGTAAACTCGTTTCTAAATGACATTATGGATCGTTATGCATGCCCAATGCACCCGGAGGTCGTTCGGGAGCGTCCCGGCCGGTGTCCAGAGTGCGGGATGAACCTACTCAAAACTCAAAACTCAAAGCTTAAAATTCAGAAGTCCGGTCACGAGGCGCATGACAAGCATGCCGGCCACAGCCTCGGCGGGTTTTTGCGTAAGTTTTGGGTGAGTTTCGCGTTTACCGTTCCGGTGGTCTTGTATTCCGCATTGCCCGGGCGGCTCTTCGGCTGGGCCGCGCCTGCATTTCCGGGTTCGGAATATTTGGCGCTTGCGTTCGGTTCGGTCGTCTTTTTCTACGGCGGCTGGGTATTCCTTGTGGGCGCGTGGCGGGAGATCAACGCGCGCCTGCCGGGCATGATGACGCTCATCGGCCTTGCGATTACGGCGGCGTACCTGTACAGCGTCGGGATTGTCATTGCGACGTTCCTTCGTCAAGGCGTTGGAGAGCAAGAACAAACGCTGTTCTGGGAGCTTACGACGTTGATTACGGTGATGCTCCTCGGGCACTGGATCGAGATGAAAGCAGTGCAGGGCAGCCAAAGCGCGCTCAGAGAACTTTCGAAACTGCTGCCGGATCAGGCGGAAGTGATTCGCGCAGGCAAGACAGAAATCGTTGCGCTCATAGAGCTCAAAGTCGGCGATCGGGTACTGGTGCGGCCCGGCGGGAAAGTGCCCGCTGACGGCGTAGTAGTTGAAGGGTCGTCCGAGATAGACGAGTCCATGGTCACGGGAGAATCAAAACCCGTTGCCAAACACTTGAGGAGCGAAGTGATCGCGGGCACCATCAACGGCGATGGCTCCCTCACGGTTGAGGTGACGAAAATCGGCGAGCGCACGTTTTTGGCAGGCGTAATGAAACTGGTTGCGGAAGCGCAGGCGTCAAAATCGCGACTGCAGATATTGTCGGATCGAGCGGCGTATTACCTCACGGTAGTTGCCGTCACCGCGGGTTCAATTACTTTTGGCGCGTGGATCTTTGCGCGCGGGGAATTTGGCTTTGCAGTTGAACGTTTGGTCGCGGTGCTGGTGATCGCCTGCCCCCATGCGCTCGGGCTTGCGGTGCCGCTCGTTGCTTCAATTTCGACTACCTTGGCTGCGCGCAGCGGTTTTCTCGTGCGCCAGCGCCTGGCCCTCGAGACGGCGCGCGGCGTTCACGTGGTGCTGTTCGACAAAACCGGCACGCTCACCAAGGGCGAGTACGGGGTCACGTCGATAATTCAAAACGACGTCGCGCATCGTCCTGAGGGAGCAACGCGACCGAAGCCTGCCGGCCGGACAGGCAGGGATCTCGATACTGACGACAACGGCATTCTGCAACTTGCTGCGTCCGTTGACAGCCATTCCGAACACTTCATTGCTCGAGCGCTCGTGAAAGAAGCGCAGGCGCGGGGGCTTGCGCTCCTCGGCGTAAAAGATTTCGTTCGAGTGCCGGGGAAGGGCGTGCGAGGGATCGTGAACGGGGCCACGATTTTGGTCGGCGGTGAGGCGATTTTGTCCGACGCCGCGGCCGAGTTGCCGGAAGTGCTACGGGCACAGACGGACGATTTTGCCAAACAGGGGCAGACGCTTATTTTTGTTACTGTTGAACAAGAACTGCTTGGTGCGGTTGCGCTAGCCGACGTCATTAGGGCTGAATCGCGCGAAGCAATTCAGGGACTCAAAGCGATGGGCGTAAAAGTCGCTATGATTACGGGCGACTCGGAAGGCGTGGCCGCTTGGGTGGCAGAAGAGCTTAATATTGATGAATACTATGCGCGAGTCCTGCCAGGAGAAAAGGCAGAAATTGTAAAAAGAATTCAAAATCCTAAATCCGAAATCCTAAATTCAAAACAAACTCTAAATTCTAATTTTCAAAATTCAAAATTGTCTAGAAATTCGGATTTAAAAATTAGAAATTTACACAAACGCGTAGCGTTTGTAGGAGATGGAATAAACGACGCTCCAGCCCTTACGCAGGCGGATGTCGGGATTGCTATCGGCGCAGGCACGAACGTCGCCATCGAATCAGCCGGCATAATCCTCGTGCGCAACGACCCGCGAGATATAGTCAAAATCATTCGGCTTTCGCGGGCGACCTATTCCAAGATGATTCAAAATCTATGGTGGGCCTCCGGCTATAATATCGTAGCGCTTCCGCTTGCGGCCGGAGCGCTTGCCGCCTGGGGGATAGTATTGCAGCCCGCAATCGCTGCGGTGTTCATGTCGTTTTCCACCGTTATTGTTGCTATCAATGCGATGATGTTGCGCAAAGTCGCGCTCGAGTAAGGCAAGGTTTCTTGTCTAGTCGTTAAATCCTTGTAAGCACAAAAGTCGGGATACTTTCATTGAGGCCACTGGCTATATTGTGGTAATATTCTGTTTGATATGGCTCGCGAGCTGAATGTTTCTGGCGGCTCTGGCGCACGGTACGCGTGCGGGGTGTGCGGTATGCAGTACCTCGAGCGTTCTTGGGCCGAGCAATGCGAAGCGTGGTGTCGAGAGCACGGTACGTGCAACGTGGAGATTATTCGACACGCGGTTAGCCCGGCAACGGCTCCAGAAGAGACGTTATGAAAAAAACAATACTTTTTGCTGCGGTACTGGCGGCGCTCGTGGCCGCAGGGTTCTGGGTTCAGCGATACCGCAGCTCGGCGGTTACGCCGAGGCCAGAGCCGAACGAAAAGATTTACGTTGCGCTTGAGGGCGACGCCGAGATCGCGGTTCTCGATGCTTCTAATCGTACGGTGCTTAGACGCATTGATCTTTCCGTCGAACACGACGGAGGCATTATGCCCTTTAAGCCGCACAACGTACAGGTTGCGCCAAATGGGGCCAGCGTGTGGGTGACGGCTAACGCCGGCGGGCACGAGGCGCATGCGGCGCTTGCGGTCCCGGTTGCGTTTGCGCACGGCAACGAGCCGGCTGGTCCGGAAAAAGACGAGGTGATTGTGATTGATCCCTTAACTGACCGAATTATAAAGCGTATTCCCATTGCCGCAGGCGTTCATCTTGCTCACGTCACGCTTACTCCGGATAGCGCCTATGCTTACGTGACCGCGCAGGTGGAAGGCGCGGTATATAAAATCAACGCGAGGACACATGAAGTGGTCAAACGCATTAAAGCGCGCGAGGCCAGCGAGCCGCACGGCATTCGCGTTGCTCCGGACAGCTCGGCGGCGTATGCCGCCATGCTTGCGGGGAAGAGTTTGGGCATTTTGGATATAAAGACCGATGCGTTTGCCGAAGTGCCTTTGGCGGGCGCGGCGGTGCAAACGGGCGTTACTCCTGACGGCAAGTTAATCGTGGTATCGCTTTACGACACCAAGCGTCTGGCGGTCTATCGGCCCGACACAAAAAAGACAAGCTATGTAGCGCTTTCCACCGCTTCTAAGGGGCCAATACAGATGTATCCGACGCCTGATTCGCGTTATGTGTACCTTGCTGATCAGGGCTATTATTTTGATCAACCGGAAAGCGATCTGGTCTACAAGATTGATCTTACTATGATGAAGGTGGCGGGAGAAATTAAGGCGGGCCGCGCGCCGCACGGCGTCGTTGTCTCAAAAGATGGCGCGTTTGTATACCTGACGAATTTGCTCTCGGGTGACGTTTCCGTGATTGAGACGGCGACTGATCGCGAAGTGGCCCGCATAGCTGTCGGGCGCGAACCAAATGGCATCAGTATCTGGTCTAAGGAAAGCGGCGGAACGCCGTAGATAATATGCGCCGGTCGGTATTCGCTGTGTATCTGCGAAACCTTGTCTTCGGTGTCGAGGATGGTCTTGTTTCCACCGCTGGCCTTCTGTCTGGCATTGCGTTTGCCGGAGTTGAACGGCGAACGATATTCCTCGTGGGCATGGTACTTATCGCGGTGGAGGCCTTTTCCATGGCGGTCGGGAGTTTTCTTTCAGAACATTCGGCCGAGGATTATCTTGAGCAGTCAGAGGTGCCGTTGCGCCGAGCTCTGGGCGGCAGTGTTGTCATGTTTTTTTCTTATCTGTTATCCGGGTTCATTCCGCTCTGGCCGTATCTGATTCTGCCGGTGGCAGTAGCTTTCGGGGTGTCGGTGGCCGGGTCGCTTTTCGCGCTTTTTGCGCTCGGCGTGGTGGGGGCAAGGTTTGCCCACGTTGGTGTGCTAAAGAATAGTTTGCGCATGGTCATTATTGGCGGCGTGGCGATTACGCTTGGAATTGGCGTGGGGCAGCTTATTACCAACTACGCATTGTTAGGAGCGTGAACACCGATTACCTCATCATCGGCGGAGGTGTCGCAGGCACAACCGCCGCCGAGACAATTCGCAGCCGAGATAAAGTCGGCTCGATTGTAATTGTTTCAGACGAGCCGCACCGGTTCTATTCGCGCATCATGCTCTCGAAACCCAATTTTTTC
>CAYPCM010000017.1:0-15881 GCA_964409225.1 uncultured Candidatus Saccharibacteria bacterium | reverse complement strand
GAGGTTCAAATTGCGCTCTTTACCGAAGAAATCGAAGAACTCCGCCAGCACCTGCTGAAACATACCAAAGACAACCATTCGCGCCGAGGGCTGCTTAAAATGGTGGCGAAACGTAAACGTCTCCTTGACTACCTTCTAACCGAAGACAAAAAACGCTATCAGGCGATTGTGCGCAAAGTTGGGCTTAAGGCCAAAGCGTAAGCGAGCTTGCTCGAATTCATCGTAAATCTTGAGGTGAACTCTAACCATAGAAGTTGTAGCAACCGGGTATGCCCGTAATCAAACATAAAGAACAGCGGGTCGCGGTGCTCATTGACGTACAAAACATGTACCACTCGGCCAAGCACCTGCACAAGGCCAGAGTAAACTTTGACGAGGTAGTGAAAGCGGCGGTGGCTGACCGCAAACTTGTGCGTGCTGTCGCCTACGTGGTGCGGTCTGACGTGGAAGAAGAAAAACCATTTTTTGAGGCGTTAACCCGTCAAGGCATAGAGACGAAAATAAAGGATCTGCAGGTTTTTTACGGCGGCGCTAAAAAAGCCGACTGGGACGTGGGTATCGCGGTGGATGCGATCCGGCTGGCAGCGTCTGTGGATGTGATCGGGCTTGTGTCGGGCGATGGCGATTTTGTGCCGGTGGTGGACTATCTTAAAAACCAAGGCAAGCAGGTGGAGGTGATGGCATTTGGCGATTCGGCTTCAGCGCGGCTCAAAGAAGCAGCCGACGACTTTGTGGACCTGTCGGCCGAGCCGAGCCGCTTTCTCTTAAAATCCCGCAAGGTGGAATTGGAGATGCGCGAGCGCAAACGCGATCGTCACGATCTCTCCCCCTCGAGAGAAACCGGGCTGGCGGTCAAATTTCACCACTAAACTGTGAGAAAGGCTAGTGTTGTTTACGTTGTTTACACCAAGCAGGGCAGGCTCGAGCGGCGTCTGAGGCCGAGCGGGCACGGTCTCCGCCAGCAGGCGGAGGAGCGAGGCCGAAGAGCAGCGAAAATCCTCGCTGGGGATTTTCGCGTAGCGAGAGCCTGCCCGGCTTGATGTCAGATGATGATTTCTTACAACTATAACTTATTTCTTTAATTCTGGCCTCGTCTTCAGACAGGTAGACATCGTTTATCCCGGGTAACCTGCCCCGCTGAAAACCACTGGCTGGTGATTTTCTAACGAGGCGGACAACCAAGAACGCTGTCTAAAGTCTGAAGTCGAGGTTCTGAACCACATGGAACGGACTACTTACAGGACCGAGCTCGCCGGCCGTGAGCTCACGGTTGAATTCTCGGCCATGGCCGAGCAAGCCAGCGGTGCGGTCGTGGTGCGCTACGGCGACACGACCGTGCTCGCCACCGCCCTCATGACAAAAAACGCCCGCGAGGGCGTTGACTATCTGCCGCTACTCGTCGAGTACGAGGAGCGGTTTTACGCCGCTGGAAAATTGCTTGGGTCCCGTTTCGTCAGACGCGAATCGCGACCGTCCGAAGAAGCAACTCTCACCGGCCGTCTCATTGATCGCGCCATCCGGCCCCGCTTTGATCAGCGCATGCGCAACGAAGTGCAAGTTGTCATTACCGTACTCTCAATCGATGAGACGAACGACCCGGATGTGCCGGCACTCCTCGGCGCATCGCTCGCGCTCGCCACTTCAAACATTCCTTGGCAGGGTCCGGTGGCCGGATGCCGAGTCGGCAGCGTTGACGGTCGTTTCACACCGAACCCAACTTTCACCGAGCGCGAGTCCGGCGAACTCGACCTGTTCATCGCTGGCACCAAAGAACGGATCAACATGATTGAAGCAGGCGCTAAAGAGGTGTCGGAAGAACGCATTGTTGAGGCCCTCGAGATCGGCTCTCAAACCATCACAGAGCTCATCGCATTCCAAGAAGACATCATTGCCAAACACGCCCGTCCCAAGGCCCAAGTGGCACTCGCCGAGGCAGAACCAGAACTCGAAGCAGCAGTAGAGCGCTTAATCGGGGATCAGCTCGAGAACACACTCGCAGCGCCCACAAAAACCGAGCTCTCGGCGAAACTTGCGGCGCTGGAAAGCGAAGTGCAAGCAAGCATTACCGCCTCTCTCGGAGAAGGGAGGGCGAAAGCAGTAACCGCGCTCTTTGAAGAAGCCGTAAACAAAGCGGTTCACCGCAACATCATCGAAAAAGGGAAACGGCCGGACGGCAGGAGAGCTCAAGAACTGCGTAGGCTTGACGCTGAAGTGGGGCTTTTGCCGCGCACCCACGGGTCTGGCCTGTTCCTGCGAGGACAAACGCAGGCGCTTTCGATTTTGACGCTCGGCACCCCGACTGACGAACTCTTAGTAGAGGGCATGGAGGTACGCACCAAAAAACGTTTTATCCACCACTACAATTTCCCCCCCTACTCCGTGGGCGAGGTAAAGCCAATGCGCGGTCCGGGCCGGCGAGAAATCGGCCATGGAGCGCTCGCCGAGCGAGCGCTCAGGCCTCTCATTCCTTTAACCGATCAATTCCCCTACACCATCCGCATTGTTTCAGAAATCCTTTCATCGAACGGCTCTTCTTCCATGGCCTCGGTCTGCGGCTCGTCCCTGGCGCTTATGGACGGAGGAGTGCCCATTGCCAAACACATTGCCGGCGTCGCCATGGGACTCATGTTCGAAAACCCGAAACCAGAAACCCGAAACCCGAAATACGTGATTTTAACGGACATCCAAGGACCAGAGGATCATCACGGCGACATGGACTTTAAGGCAGCCGGCACTGCCGACGGAATTACCGCCATCCAAATGGACGTAAAAATAGAGGGGGTTACGCCCAAGATCCTCGCCGAAACCCTAGCCCAAGCCAAGCAGGCGCGTGGCCAAATCCTAGAGGTTATGGAACGCTGCATCGCAAGCCCCAGAGCCGATCTTTCGCGCTATGCGCCGCGCATTATCACGATAAAAATTGACCCGAAGAAAATCGGGGAAGTGATCGGGCCGGGCGGAAAAATGATCAATGCCATCATCGCCGACACCGGCGCCACCATTGACATCGACGACGACGGTACGGTCTTTATTGGTTCTTTAGCCGGAGATGAACCAGCCCAGAAAGCGCTCGCGTGGATCCAGGGAATCACGCGGGAGGTCAAGGTGGGCGAAGTGTATGAGGGCAAGGTGACGCGCCTTATGGACTTCGGCGCCATCGTCGAGTTTCTGCCCGGACAAGACGGACTTGTCCACATCTCCGAACTTGCTCCGTGGCGGGTTGAACGAGTTGATGATATTGTGAGAGTAGGGGATACAATCCCGGTCAAAATCAAAGAGCTTGGCCCTAACGGGAAAATAAGCCTGTCGCTAAAGGCGGCGCGGTATCCGAATGCCGAAACAATGCACCCCACTGACGGAGAACGCGGGCCTCGTCCGCAGAGCGCTCGAGACAACCGCAGCCATCAGCCGCGCCATCACTCCAGATGAGCCCAGCACAAACCAAAACGCAACAGTCACTGGCCATTACTATCCGCACCATGAGCCAGGATCTTGAGGCCATCAGAAAAGGGCAGACGCCAGCGCCCCGGATGCAGACCATTACCGCAGGCCCGCCGGAGGCGTTAGCGATCGAACAGCGCGCTCGTCCCCAGATAATGCCGGTTCAACCAGCCGGGCCGCCGGCGCGGCTTGAAAGTGTGCTAGCGCCCAAAACCACGCCTTTAGCGCAGCCGCCTACGCCTCCTCCTCCCCTCCTGCCGCCGCGACCATTATCAGCCGCACCTGTGCCAAAACCGAGCCTTTCGGCACCGCCGACACCTCAACCCGTCATACCACGACCAGTAGTAGGCCCCACGTCGACGCCAAAGCCACCGGCCTCGCCACAACCCATCTCAAGCATTCTTAAAGCCAAAATCCAAGCAGATCTCCAAGATGCGACTCGACGCCAAGACGCAATTGTAACCTCGGTATTGCGATTATTGCTATCTGCTGTTCACAACGCTGAAATAGCTCAAGACAAGGAAAAATCAGGTCTTGACGACACTGAAATACGAGACGTAATAGCCAAGGAGGTACAAAGACGCAAAGAAGCCATAGCTGGCTATGAACGCGGGGGTAGGGGAGAACTTGTGGAAAAAGAGAGGACAGAGCTGGCAGTGCTTTATCACTACTTACCCACTCCGCCTGCACCGCCACCAGCGCCAAAGCCGTATGTGGCCGGGCCGCTGCCGCCACCCAAACCAGCTGCACCGTTAACACAACCGGTTAAGCCGGCATTTTCGCCTCCTGCCCAACCGCCGCATCCCTTGATCCCGCCGCCGCTAGTAACCGCGAAGCCGGCCATGCCTCCGGTTGCGCCTCCGGCATCTCCTGCGGCGCCAACGCATCCGCAACCGGCCGCACCGCGAGTCCCGCGAGCCGCCGGCGGAAACCGCCGAAAATCCATCCTCCTCGCCTCCTCGCTGGCCGTGGTCGTCCTGGCTGCGGCCGGAGGAACGCTCTGGTGGTTCAAGTTCCGGTCGACGCCCGCCCCGCCGCCACCTCCCCAGACACTTGAGCCAAAACCAATTATCAGCGGCATGAATTCTGCGGTGGTAACGACCGCGAACGAAAACATTTCGCGCGAAGAAACGCAGCAGCTCATCCAGCAAGCATTTGCCCTGCCAGTAGCAGACCGATCATTCGAGGTGGCGTTCATCAAAACCGCACCGCCAGCGACGAATCCCCGCTTCCTCGACCCGGCCCAAATACTGAACCTCACCGACCTCGATGACATAACCCTCCTCATCAATCCAACAGACCTTCAAGGTCTCGACCTCTTCCGGTTCGGACAGACCGAATTTTTCGCCGACAATGCGTCTTTAGACCGGCAGCGCTTCGGGATGGTTTTCAAATTCAAACAACAACCAACAACTTCGCTCGACACGTTCCTCGCCATGACCCAAGACCTTGAACCCTATCTGCGTTTGTCGCGCTTCGGCGGCAATGCCGCCCGCGCCATGACGGCAAGTGACCCGAACACGCTGCCTGTTTGGCAGACAAACACCTACCGCGGCGTAACCATGAAGTACGTCAATTTCGACAGTCCGGATATAAGCATAGACATGTCGCTATTGCCAGCCCAAAATTTGCTCCTTGTGGCCACTTCCCGTGAAAGCATGTTTGGCCTTATTGACCTTGTTCTCAACCAGCCACTTGATTAGACCACCAATAAGGCCACTAATAAGGACACAATAAGGCCACGCTCAAAAACGCTGTGGATATCTTAATGGCCGTATAGTAGAAAAGTGGCTTTAGAAAGCGCTTTATACAATACGGCCAAATAAGGCCAAAGGCCTTGTCCCTATTGTGGCCGTATTGTATAATGGATGTGTCCCATACGGATCTGTTCTTGTTCCTTCGATTAGTTCCTTGGCCTTATCTGGTCCATTCAGGACCGCAGGTCGGTAGGGGACAGGGCATGGTGGCACGCCTCGACGTCTCGAGGCAACCCCTGCTAATTGTTCTCCCTTCAGGAGAGCAGGAGGGCGGTGGACCCAATTACACCAAAACCTGGGGTCTTCACCACTCTCCATTTTAAAACCGACCGGGACGGACTTGTCCGCACAGAAGACCGCCAGCGTCGAGTTGCTCGAATGGCGGTCTTATCTTTCCACCCCTTGAAGCCCTTGCGGCCGTATCGTCCTCTCTCTACAATGGCACCATATGACCGAACTATTTCCACCTGAAACAATTGCCCGACTGAAACAGAAGCTCGCCACAGAAGAGCAGGCCGTCCGAGAAGAACTCGGCGCGATCGCCACCAAGAATCCGCGCGTTAAGGGGGACTTCACTGTAACCTACCCAGAGTTTGGCAATGACGTGGACTTGGATGAAGATGCGGACGAAGTAGAAGAGTTTTCGAACGTGCTTGCGCTCGAGCAGCGCCTGGAAAATCGACTTGGCCTTATTACCCGAGCCCTCGCCAAAATTGAGGGGGGTCAATACGGTTTATGCGAGCGCTGCGGCAAACCGATTGATCCGGCACGACTCGAGGCCATGCCCGAAGCAGCCGCGTGCCTCAAGTGCGAATAGACGCACTAAAGTGGTAAAACTCACCTCTGCCGCGGTGGTGGGACTGGAGGCACAGCCGATTGCTGTGGAACTCGACGCAGTCCCCGGACTGCATGCCTTTCATCTAGTCGGTCTAGCTGATAAGGCGGTGGGGGAGTCGCGCGAAAGAATCGCTTCAGCCATTAGGCACAGCGGCGCACAGTCGCCAGAACGGCTCAACCTGCGCGTCACCGTAAACCTGGCTCCAGCTGATTTACGCAAAGAAGGCGCGAGTTACGACCTGGCGATTGCCGTCGCCTTCATGATTGCGTCTGAGCAGCTCCGACCGGCAGCAAATCTCGAGCGCACGATACTGGTGGGCGAACTCGGGCTTGACGGCACGCTCCGGCCAATAACCGGGGCGCTCGCGGCTAGCTGCATGGCTCGGGAACGCGGTTTCACCGAGCTGATCGTGCCGCAGGCAAACGCCCGTGAAGCCGCGTTGGTTCCGGAAGTCACAGTCCGCCCGGCTACTACACTCGCCACAGTCATCGCTCATATTGAAGCCACAAACGCACTGCCCCAGCAGCCGCCTACCGTGGTTAGTCCCGACCAAAGCTCGGTCGAGCTGGATTTTGCTGACATCCGCGGTCAAGAAACCGCCAAGCGCGCCCTTGAAATTGCCGCAGCCGGCGGACACAACACGCTGCTGACCGGCCCGCCCGGAACTGGCAAAACGTTGCTCGCCCGCGCCCTGGCCGGAATATTGCCGGCACTTACAACTGACGAGGCCTTGGAGGCAACGATAATCGCCAGTGTGGCCGGCTCACTCGATCAAGCCACTGGAGTGGTCGTAAACCGCCCGTTCCGGGCGCCGCACCACACCGCCTCTGAAGTAGCACTCATTGGCGGCGGCACCAACCCCAAACCGGGCGAAATTACTCTTGCGCATCACGGAGTTCTATTTCTCGACGAATTAGCCGAGTTCCCACGCCACGTGCTCGAAACCATGCGCCAACCCTTGGAAGAGGGCTATATGACCGTGGCCCGCAGCCACGGCCGTGTTACGTTCCCCGCGGATTTTACGCTGGTGGCAGCCATGAATCCTTGCCCTTGCGGCAACCTCACTCATCCGACAGTTGCCTGCACCTGCCCGCCCGCGGCGGTGGCGCGCTACCGCCGAAAACTGTCAGGACCTCTGCTTGACCGCATTGACCTTGTGGCTGACGTGCCGCCGGTGAACATCAGCCTTCTTGCTGGCGCAGCGACGGGGAAGTCGAGCGCCGTATTCAAGCAGAATGTGAACCGCACCCGCAAAATCCAAATGGAAAGAAACCAGCGTTTCGGCGTGGAGTTAAATAGCGCGCTCCCTTTTGCCAAACTGAAAGAGGCCACCCAGGCAACCGCAGACGCCGAAAAGTTCCTGCGGGGTGCGGCGGCAAAATACGCGCTCTCGGCCCGCGCCTACCATCGAGTGCTTAAAGTAAGCAGAACAATTGCGGATCTTGAGGGCGCCGAACAAGTCAGAGAACGGGATGTGTCCGAAGCGATCCAGTACCGGTTCCGGAACGAGCGCTAGTTTTACAGTTTCGTAGTGACGTGGTTCCCAACCCCGCAAGCATTGCCCGCGAACTGCATAACCGGGTCGTCATCTGAAAATTCTATTTCCCATCACCTATATCTTACAAACGGATTGGTCGCCCCGCGCACCTCAAAATGCAAATGACAGCCGGTGGAGCGGCCGGTTGTACCCATGAGCCCAATCGGGTCGCCTTGATTTACCGATTCTCCGGGTGCCACCGCCACGGACTGCATGTGGCCATAGACCGTTTGGGTGCCGTTGGGATGCTGAATTCTGACATAATTGCCATAACCACCGTTCCAACCCCTCGCTTTCGCAACTTCAATCAATCCTCCGGCTGAAGCATATATCGGCGTGCCGCAAGGACTGGCTATATCTGTACCGTTAAAGCCGTGGTACCGACCGAAGTTGTAGCCGGTAGTGGGGAAAATAAAGTAACCGACCACAGACGCTCCGGCGCCGCCGCCTCGGCGCGGCGTGGCAATGCGCACCGGTGCTCGTGGCCTTGGCTGCTCACCGCCCGGCACAATGAAAATCTCCCCTATGTTGAGCACCGAACCCTCGTCTGCCGGCAGGGTGTTGAACGCAATAATGTCGTCAACAGAGGCGTTATAACGCTTGGCAATCTTACTCAACGTATCGCCCGACTTCACTTCGTGCTTGACCCCGGATACTGGAAGAATCTGCAATGTTTGGCCGGGTTGAATAGTCGAAGATGACCCAAGCCCGTTGGCCCATAGCACTGTGTCGGCTGTCACGCCAAAGTGCGCCGCGATGGCCGAGACAGTGTCGCCTGATTTGACCGTATATTGAGTAATGCCCGATCGTTCTTGGGCAGACGTTTCAGTGGTCAAGGGCGGCAAGGGCACCAGCAGCGAATCACCGGCCAGCAAAATCGCCTCACCATTATCAATTTCGGCCCCCGCATCAGCCAGAACGTTAAGACGCGCCTCAAACGAAGCGGGGCCGCCGAGGGGCCTATGCGCGTTCGAGATACCTTCTTCTACTATTTGTTCACTGAATAGACCTTGCAACCCGACAGCGTCAAAGCCAGCCGGGCCGCCCAGATCGCCGGCACTGGCGCCTGCAGCCACTACAAAAACGACTGCGCTGACACCCACCCAAACTGCTTGCCCCTTGAGCCACTGACTAACCAGCTGTAGTCGCTTGTGTTTAGTTTCTGATTGTGTGCTTGAAAGAATGATTCTGCTCCCTTGCGCCGCACCTACGCTCCACCAAGCCAAATATCCTCTGGCCAACCCCTGCGAAGTATTGCGACTCAAGTAAATGGCATCCGACCAGGACGCCATTATCTACACTATGGATCGGGCGAGCGCGTGTCAACATTGACAATCCACATTATTTACACGAGTTATCCAGGTCCTAAACTACCGATAATCGCGATAGATCGATAGGTTAAACTGCCAAAGTCCGCCACTTTCCTCTATACTCAAAAAGATGCTGACCAAACACGATCCGATTCTCGCTGGCCTCAACGCTGATCAGTGCCGGGCCGTAACCGCTCCGGACGGTCCGGTACTAATTTTGGCTGGCGCCGGATCTGGCAAAACGCGCGCTCTCACCCACCGGATCGCGTATCTAATCCGGCGGGGTGTGCCGGCAAATCAAATACTCGCAGTAACTTTCACGAACAAAGCGGCGCGCGAAGTTGCGGAACGGGTGGCTAAACTATCTGGCCTTCGGCCTGGCCACAAGGGCTTGCTGCATCCTGCCTCCGGCACCGGAGGCAGGATGCAGCCATTCATCGGCACTTTCCATCGGCTCGCCAACCACATCATTCAGTCGCGACCCGAACAGGTGGGCCTGCGCCGGCCCTACACCATCTACGACGAAAATGACCAACTCGCGGCGGTGAAAGACGCAATCAAAGAACTCGAGCTTGACCCGAAACAGTTTGCGCCCGCGGCTGTGCTCGCCGCAATCTCCCGCGCCAAGCAGGAGCTTACAAACGCAGATCAGTACCTCGCCGACGCTCGGGGACTATGGCCCGAAACCGTAGGCCGCGTTTGGCAGCGCTACGACGCCATACTCCGTAAGGCCAACGCCGTGGACTTTGACGATCTCCTGAGCCAGGCCGTAACAATCCTCCAAGACCCCCTTGTCCGCTCAGAGTGGCAGAAGAGATTCCAACACGTGCTCGTGGACGAATACCAAGACACCAACCATGCCCAATACGTATTGGTGAAACTGCTCGCCGAAAAAACAAGGCGGCTGTTTGCGATCGGCGACGATGCCCAATCCATCTATTCGTTCCGCGGGGCTGATTTCCGCAATATTCTTAATTTCGAACACGACTGGCCGGACGCCACCGTAATCGTGCTCAACGAAAACTACCGCTCCACCAAAACCATCCTTGCCGCCGCCTCGCACCTCATCGGCCATAACACCCTCCAGAAACCCAAAGAGCTCGTTACCCAAAACGCGACTGGCCCTAAAATCACCGTCACGCTGGTTTCGGATGAACAAGAGGAGGCCGAAGCGCTCGTCGCGGAAGCGACACGACTTCAGAAAGAAGCCGGGCTCAAGCTCTCGCAGATGGCGGTGCTGTACCGTACGAACGCGCAATCGCGCGCCATTGAGCAGGCGTGTCTGGAGCGCGGGATCCCATATGCGCTTTTGGGCGGGGTTGCCTTCTACCAGCGCCGCGAGGTCAAAGACGTGCTCGCGTACCTGCGCCTCTTGGTCAACCCGACGGATCAAATTGCGTTCCGGCGCATTGCCAACGTTCCTGCGCGCGGACTCGGCAAAGTGGGGCTCGCCAAGGCAGAGATTGCGTGGATGCAGCATGGGTTGAGCCCCAACCATGAAACCGCCCAAATAGGGGAGAGTGGGGCAGCGCTATTTGCGCTCTTGCGAAACCTTCGCGAGCGAACCAACCGCACCAAGGCCGCACCCCTCATCGCCGACCTCCTCACGAAAATCAGCTACGAAGCATACCTCAAAGCAAATTTCCCGGACGCAGACGAACGCTGGGAAAACGTGGGTGAACTCATCACCGTGGCGAGCCAGTACGATCGTCTGCCGCCGCCCGAGGGCATCACCGCACTCCTGGAAGAGGCGAGTTTGGTGGACGACTCAAACGAACTCATGCGCCCAGCCGACCGCCTGCACCTGCTCACACTGCACGCAGCCAAGGGCCTGGAGTTTGACGCGGTCTTTATCGCTGGCCTGGAAGAAGGGGTGTTCCCGCACAGCCGCAGCTTGCTTGATCCGGCAGAGCTGGAAGAGGAACGCCGGCTGGCCTACGTGGGCCTC
The DNA here is from genome assembly GCA_964409225.1 of uncultured Candidatus Saccharibacteria bacterium. GTDB lineage: Bacteria > Patescibacteriota > Minisyncoccia > JACPXH01 > JACPXH01 > JACPXH01. The sequence goes on along the minus strand of CAYPCM010000017.1, from coordinate 5,050 downwards.
ACGCGCGCCAAACAGTATCTCACCCTCTTGGTCGCCCGCACCCGAACGCTGTTTGGCTCAACCCGGGTCAACCCTCCTTCGCGGTTTTTGAATGAAATCCCCCCGGAACTCCTCGAGGTCTCCGAGCCGCCAGCCCGCGGCGAAAAAACAGTAGACCTCGATCGAATTTTCGGGATCTAAAACCAATTTCAGATTCCTTTTCTGTTGGGTCATCGTCACGCCCCGCAGAGCAGGGCGTGACGATCTCGCGAGTGAAGGTGGCCACACGCTGATTTAGCTATCGGATTTATACTTCGTTGGTTTTGCCGAATCCCAAAGCCGATAGAAAAGGAATTCAAAACTACGCTTGAGACGCTGATTCTCAATAACCAACGCGATCAACTGATCAGTGGCGATGAGGGCGATCTTGTTCTGGTAGAGATATAGGGACACGTTAAAGTCGTCCTCTGGGTCCTCGAGAATCCGGATTGTAACCCCGTGATCCACTGACCACGGATACTCTTTGGCAAATGCATTGAGTGCTTCCGCGTCCAGCGTATCCAGTGTCAAAGACTCCAGACCCCGGTCTTTCTTCTTGGCCATCAGGTCAATGAAGAATTGCGTGCCGATCTGCCCGACAACAATCCCTGCTTTCGTCTCGATCCCCAGCAGTTTGTCGTGAATGGGATTTGTGTTGAGACACATATCTTCGAACACCTTCTGGATAGCTTCTTTGCCTTGGAAAAACTGCAGGGCTGGTTTTTCTATGGCGACATTGCGAAGCGCCTCAAGCGTGGGGACAAGGGCGCGCAGGGTGTCGAGCTCTTGTTTCTTGAGTTGAAAAAACTCTTCTGGCGGCTCGGCCACAAAGCGCCGGCGTTTGCCAAAAATGGTTTCAGACACAAGCCCCCGCGCCGCAAGCGAATCAAGCACTTCATAAACAGTAGTCCGCTTGAGCCCTGACTTTTTGCCTAGAGCAACAACGCTTGTGGGCCCAAGTTCAAGCAGCGCAAGATAGGTTTGCGCTTCTTTTTCATTTAAGCCGATTTTGATGAGATCCTGTTCAATCGCCATACGCTACAACCAGTATATCATATGTCGAGTTTTTAGACAATAGTTCTAACTTGCTAGTTCTTAAGCCGAAAAGTATAGTCTTAGAGGGAAAACATCACGGATTCCATAGTAAAAAACTGTCAAAGTAGTTGACACAGTAATGCCTCAATGCTATACTGGAGGCAGAAAAGTGAGCGGAATGGTTCCGCTCAGTAGTTCCAAAACAACCCAATGAAGGAGGGTGGGAATGAAGATCCTCGTTATCGAAGACAGCCCGCTCCACCAGGAAGCTGCCCGTATCCTGATGCCCGAACACGACGTGAACATCATCGACTCGTTCATTAGCTTCTACGAGAAGGTCAGGCCCATTACGGCCAACATCCCGGAATACTGCAAGCCGGCCGAACTCGACCTCGCGTCGTTCGACGCCGTGCTCACCGACGTGAATCTGCCTTCCCACCACAGCGACGAGGCTGCGACGGGTTTCGTGATCGCTCTCCAAGCCCTCGCTGTCGGCGTAAAGCGCGTCGGCATCATCACCGACGCCAACCACCATCGCGATTCCTACGGCAGGGCGTTCGATCTTCCCTTTTCCGTGGTGAAGGTGAACGACCGCATCGGCTGGGGCACACGCATCGCGGTGGGCGATGCCCGGATCGCGGTCGAGTGCCGCTACGCCACGACTGACATCGGCGGTGGGCGCTACGGCAAGAACTGGAAGCGCCTCCTCGATATTCTCTCGGCCGACTAGTGGTAACTTCCTGAGCATGAATAAAACTGTTCCGCCGTGCCTCGGCGTTAGGCGCGAAGCGCGTTGAGGAGACGCGCGCGATGCCACGGTGGCGAAGCGCAATGCTTCGCCCGCTCTTCCGAACCACGAATTGGATTCGTGGTTCGGAAGAGCGGAATTGGCCGCTCAAGGTTCTTTCACCACCACGCAAAAGGGGGCAATGCTATGGAGCCACGGCTACTGAAGTTAGAGCAGCGGCTCAAGGACGTCTTCGCTGCGAGTAACTGCATGTGCGGGACGATGTGCTGGGTAACTCCAGTCTCGCTCGCATGGGCCCTCCGCGAAGCTGGTCTTGATCCGACTGCCGTAGCGGCTCGGCTGAACACCCGGGGGCTACAGCCTGATGGGCACTACGATGGCGAATTCGCTATCGTGGAGGGCGCACCTGGGCTGTGGAGGTACGCGGGGGCGGAGGAGCCTTCCGCGGCGTGCCTTAATGAGAAGATTTTCATTCCCCAGCTCCTTGGTGTCGCCGCCGAGCTGCTGGCCGGGTAGCGGGACCCAAAGTAACGTGCGGTGAAACAGACGCCGCACCCCGCCGGGCGAGCAACGGCCCGTGAGTACGGTTGCACAAGCCGCGATGCGCTGCATCGCGGCTTTGGCTTATGATCGCGCAAAGACTCTCGGGGGCCTTCTTGGTTATTCCGCGGAAGCGTTTTCGTCTGGGGTGAACATTTCCATATTGTTTTCCAGCCATGTTTCGATTTCATTCAAAAACGTATTTTTATCAGAAGTGCCCTTAGACGCCGCGACTCTCCCGGCCAAAGAAACCAGATAATCTTTCGTTTGCTTTCGTAAGAATCCTTCCCCTACAAGTCGCCGTCCGTTGAGGTAAAGAAACGTAAGCAATGTACCAGTCGCAGTCCGTTTGTTCCCATTCCTGAATGGGTGGTTTTTAATGAGGCCGTAGTAAAGGATCGCAGCCTTCTTTGCGAACGTCGGATAGAGTTCTTTGCCACCGAACGTCTGCTGCGGGTTCTTGAGAGCCGAGTCGAGCAGATCCTGTGTGTGATTGCGGAACGGAGTCATCGGTTCACGAGACGAATCAAAAAGCACCATCGCAACCGGATGGCACATTTCTTCCATCATCTCGAGATCAATGTAGTTGATCTCACTAGGTTCGGTCATTTGCAGCGAGGCGCTCGAAAACTTCTCCGTACTCTTCGACGGCTTTTTTCATCCCTTCGACCGCTTTCTGTACGAGCTCCTCGCGCTTTTGGGCCTTCTCGTCTTTGGTAGGTGTGGGCCGAATTGTTTTTTTGGCGTTTTTCATACGTGGGGATTCTCGCCGATTCCGCCAACGCCGTCAAGGAAACCATCTCATAATTCGTCACTGCAAGCCCCGTAGAATTGCCTGGCTATTTGTACGAGACGAGCACGGTTCGTGAGTACAGTTGCCCAAGCCGCGATGCGTTGCGTCGCGGCTTTAACTTTTAGGGACAGATACGAAACTTTTGACCTCAAAGTTACCGGCGCCCACTTCGATAAGTCGTGGTACCTCGCTTTGAAGAAAGGCTGGAAGAATATTGTACGAATGATTATTGGGCGCCACAAACTTAAATTCGCTGTTTTCGTGCGCATGGCTCGCTTTCTCCGTATCGAAGGAAGCATACCCGTCGCCGTTTTCAATGGAGTAGAAGAATTCAAGCACCGGTTGTTTCTCGTCAAGCAATTGGTGAATAAACAGCAACTTTCCCACGCGTGGCTGCACCGCGGTTTCTTCAAACAATTCGCGCTTCATCGCCTCTTCGAGAGACTCGCCCGATTCTAGCCTTCCTCCCGGGAGGCACCAAAAGTCGTCGTCTACTTTTTGCTTCGCCACCAGGAGTTTTCCTTCGTGAATAATAATGCCCCTCACAGAAATTGATACTTTCATTGGAATGTTGCGATTATGTGTTTTTCTTCCATGAAACCATACTAACACATGAGTTGTTTTGGAAAAGTTGAAGCGGCCAGCGACTTTCGTCGCTGGCCGCGTGGCCGTCTACTACTTCTCTGTCGGAAACTCGATCCCGCCCACCGGAAACGAATCCGAGCAGAACTTCAAGTCAGAACTTCTGTGGGCGGAGTGCAGAAAATTTTGGTGTGTCCACCCGCGCCGTTCGCGGATTTCACCACGACGAGGAGTTGCTCGCCGGGGTAGAGCCGAACATGTGGGAGGGCCTGATCTCGAACAACCCGCACTACTGTCTGCGGGGTAAGCGGCCCGCCGCCGAACACCGTCTCGGTTCGCCGAACCCGACCCCGGAGGAGCTTTTTCATCTGGAAGGAGGAAGCGGGGAACACGGCGGTCGGCCCGCTCGGTGCTTCCAGAAGTGAGCCCTCCAGATCCCGCACCACCACCCAATCAGCATGCACGATCTTCCGGCCGTCTGCCGAAACCGCGACCGCCCGGTCGAAATCAGCATCGGCTTCGACGCGGTCTTTCCGTATAAGTCCGGCGACCGTGTCGCACAGAAACGTCCGGGCTGCTTCGGCTTTCGGTCCGCCTCGCTTCCAGGTGGCGAACACCGCATCCATCACGAAAACAGAATGCAGCGGCTTGATCGCCGTGAACTTTTTACCGTTCGCGTCGTGGTCTTCCACGAACACGAACGCCGACGCACCCGGCCCATTGCCGCCGCAGACCACAATCAACCCGTGCACATCGCCGTAGTAGATCTCGGTGTTGGCGCAGGCGATCGCCTCGAGCAGCGGCGCAATCCGTTTTCGATGCCTTACCTCGTCGGCGTATTCCTCGGGACCACGGGGGATGGTCGCCGACGGATCTGCAAACTGCCTCAAGACCTCAAGCTCGCGGCCAGCTGCGGCAAACAGCACCGCATCACGGCAGAAGCATCGGTTCCACTGCTCTGGATGCACGATGCGCCCGGTCCGCTGCTGGCGCTCGAGCCATCGCTCAACGTGCCTGTGACCGAAGTATTGCTCCTCGGCCAACCGCGCCTGTACGAACGCCTCTTTGAGCTCTGCCATCGGTTTTATGAAAAGAGCCATCGCAACCTCCTACGGTTGGCACTACGGTTTCCTAGGCCGTAGTGCTATGTTGGACTCGCGCCGAGCCCATCTCGGCAGCGTGCATACGGTACTATTTGGGGAACTAAAAGTCAAGACAAATGGCAATCCCGCATACCGCACTAGAAATAAAAGCGATTCTCGCGCGTCTCGGCCTCAAGCCCGAACGCCGGCTCGGACAGAACTTTCTCGTGGATCAAGCCGTGCGCGATCGGG
>CAYPCM010000016.1:0-16476 GCA_964409225.1 uncultured Candidatus Saccharibacteria bacterium | reverse complement strand
ACGCGCATACTCTGGGAACACCATCCGCACCTGTTCGATCCGCACATCGTCGCCGCGATGCCCGAAGCCAAATTCTTTCGGGCGATCCGCGAGGTCGCTCGCGACTTCCAAGGCGCGGACAGCGAAAAAGGCGCGGGTACCTACTCGTACAAGCTAGAAGAGCACGTGGGTCACTGGCGCGAGAACGCGGGCACACTCATCCGTATCTTCGACGGCGACATCCAGAATGTCTACCGCACGGTCACGTCGCGCGAGCATCGCCCCGAGGCAAGTCGGTTCGAGGCAACATTCCGCGCCGTGGATGGCACCTTCGCCGGCATGCAGCGAAAGATTTTTTCGCTCTTAACCCTGTGGCTGCAAGAATTCGGGCTCGTAGAAAGGTTTGCGCTCCCGCTTATCGTCGACTTCCACTGCTTGCGCATCCTCTTCGAGCACGAAATCATCCTCGCGCCATTCGCCCGGCTTGGCCCGGGAAAGACAAAGAACCGTGCGCGGCGCCGACCGCCCGGAATGCGCCGCTATCCGGCAGTGCGCATCAGCGATCGACTGGTGGATACGGTCATCCGCTGGTCAGAGGACTTCCTCGTCCGCCACGGCCTTGACTCCTACCCGGTGTCGCACGGGTTGTGGTTCCTCTCGAGAGAGTTGTGTGCCGATTACTACGGCAACAAGTCCTTCGCCAAGCAGAAACCGAAACGGCGGGCGGTTACCGCCCGACTCGTGAAAGACGAGGAGCTCCGTTCGGTGACGAGTTGGCCCATGAGCTATCGGGATTCGTGCCGCTTCTGCCCGGTGGAGGCAACCTGCCGCATCCGAATCCCGGCAGGCCCCTACTATGACTGGGGGGTCATGGTACGCGCAGGCGAACACCTCACCTACCCGGGGCGCGCGCCAGAGCTCATGCCGGGGTGGCGGCAACTGCCGGGGCACTACCGAAATGCCAAATCGCGCCGCGGCTTGGCCCGGCGTCCGACGGCGAAACCACAGCCCAGACAAAACGGTAGTCAACTCCAGCTCTTTCGGGCCCGGCGGAAACGTCAGGCGAACCAAGGCAAACCCTAACGCGCGGTCCAGCACGGACCGCGCGTATCTTTTCCCATAGTATTGTGCGGTTCGTACTCCTTAAAATACAGCCCTGACTTTTTTACTAAAAATCAAATAGGCACTCGCGAGTACATTAATCGGCAATGCGAAAAAAGAGAGGAAGTAAAAAAATTCGCTCTGATATACCGACCAAATTGCTCCAATGATTCCTATCGGGGCAAAACCTACTATCGCAAATATCCTTGACACCCTTTTTCTTGCCGATAGAGCCCTCCCCATCAAAAACCAGACAACGCTCATTCCTACTAGGGCGAGACTCGTAAGGTTGATATCTATTGTGGAAAAAACTAAATGTGAACTGCCGCCGTAGGCCCAATTGCCGAGACCAACCATATTCAACAATGCGTTAAATCCAATTGACGATAGTATTGAAACAAAAAATCCATAAAACCTACTTCCTGTTGTTATCGAATCGGGCAAGAAAAGATGCAGAATGTTTAGAGCCGCGATGGTATAACATAACACCACGACGAATGTAATACCGCCCGGGATTCGCGTATCGGTTGCTGAAGTTTGTTGTGTCTCCATATTTTAAACGAGTAATGTGAATTCAGGGTAACCAATTCTACTAAATTTTGCAATAACCGCGTCTACGGAATTTCCTAAAATCCAGCCCTCCGAGTCTTCCGATACAAAAGCCGTGGGCGTCCCGGAGAGAATCTGAGCCCCCGTCTCGAGCTCCGGAAGCACGGCACTTGCCCCGCACTTTTTCTTCGCTCTCAGGCAGGTTCGAACTGCTATTTGGTAGCTACCGCTTTCTCAAAAGTTTTAAAAATTCCCTCACGGAAATCCTGGCCTGCGTTAGGATCTCCCGCACGAGCCAGCGGGGAATATCACCGGGATGCGTTGGCACCGATGTCTGCCGGGTCGGATCGCTCGCGTGCCGAAGACGAACATGACTTCCAACCTGTCTTACGATCCTGAAACCAGCCTTCAGCAACGCAGCTATGATTTCCCTCGACCGCAAAACCGGGATGATGCTCATCGAACAAGCTCAATAACGCGCGATTTTGGCAACTTGCCGAAAGCCCGCCCGGTGTCATCAATGATGATTTAATTTTCATCTATCGCGCACTCGCAGTAGAGCTCCAGTGCCTCTCGAGCCATTCGTTTTGCTTCGGCGAGCGTTCGGCCGAAGGTAACAACCCCCAGCAGGCTGATGCCTTTCACCAAATATGCCCGGTCGGCCTTATCCCACCAGATGCGGACTCGAAACGCACCGTCCTTGGTCTGTATTAAAAACTCTTTTTTGCTGGCATTCATTACTGAAAGTATAGCCGACTGCGGAGAAGATACAAGCATCGGCGACTCAGCGTCCCGGAGAAGATTTGAATCCCCGATTTCTTCTTTCGGATAGAAGCGCGCCCTTGCCCCGCATTTTTCCTAGTGTCCTCGGCGCGATTCGAACGCGCAATCTTCGGCTTCGGAGGCCGACGTTCTATCCAGTTGAACTACGAGGACGCGAGGCCGGCGATTTGACGGCGTGCCGTCAAATCGAGCACTGCGACGGCCGAGCACGGTTTTGCTATGCCTGCCCGCCGGTAGGCGGGCACCGATAGGCGCCGCAAAACCGTCTTCCGTAAAATAGAGACCGCTGCTACCGTAAACTCACGAAACTATTTCTACCATACCATCGCGATTTGTTGAGGACAATCCCTCGTCGCAAACACAACCCAAAACAGCCGTCCTTGCGGCGCCGGACCGTCCCGCCAACGGGGCGGGCCCTACGGCGTAATGTCGGCAGCCGCACGGTAGAAATCGCGTTCACGGCTGTTGATATCGAAGATGGCGTTGGGCGAGTGGCCCCTCGCGAGGAACTGCTCGTGGTTCATCTTTAGCCAATGCTTCTTGCCCGCAGCGTCAATCTGCCAGACGCGCGCATCGCCAACAGCCCGCACGAGATCGCTTTCGGCATAGCGCGTGGGCACTCCCGGGTCAACTTCCATCACCTGTGCGAATCCGAGATGCCCGTAGAACGAGAAAATTCGGGCGGAGGTGATATGCCGCCGGTAGCCGCCTTTGACAATCCACACCTTATAGTCGCCTCGCGCGCGGATGAGCGAACCGTCCGGGATGAGGGACGACCCTCCTGATTGACTCGCAATCGTGAAGGGTTGATCGCTTTCATCGAATATACCCGAGCTCGGATCCGTGACGCGAACGCGATAGTCAGAGCCGTTGGGAATATCATCGGGAATGGTCCAGCGGTACTGGCTCGGATTCGTCGCCAAATCGGCAATCGTCCAAATCGCTGAAATCCCCGAACCCTTCAACAGATAGATGACAACCTCGTATACGTTCGAGCTACCCCACTGAATGGTCTGGACCGACCCCCCTTGCCACAGTTCTCCGCCGTTCGGCACGCCAACGTTCACCGATCGAATGATCTGATCTGAAAGCGAGAACTGCTCGCTCAATGCCGTCGTAATCGGAATCCCGCCGCTTTGGAGCGCCGCTTTAATCTGGTAGTCGCCTGCCTCGGGTTTCTGGGCGGCGCCGCTCCCCTCGAGGAAGTACGCGCTCGTATCCCACGCATAGCTGGTAGCACCCGCACCCACCGCACTGGCAGAAATACGACCAAGCGCCACGCCGTTCCGAACGAGATAGAGAAGCACTGACGCATCGGACGGCAACGTCCCCGAAGTACTCCACCGAACCGTATACGGCCCGCCGCGGTTGACGTACTCGCCGGCAGTCGGCGAAAGGATCTTAACGGGGGGAGGGGTCGGCTGGATGTTCATACTGTTGCCATATACGGGTAGCCCAGTCGTGTATGCGCCCGGCAAAACAAAGTTCAAGCTCGCAATCCCCAAGCGGGCCTCCCCGCTCGTCTGTGGTCGGACATTGGCGACGATGTTGAAAATCTTTACTCCTCCCGCGGGCACCACGACGGGTTCAGCAAGATCAAGCCAAGTATAATAGTATGCGCCGTTAAACTCGGGGAGACCGCCAAGGAATGTAGAACCGATAAGTTGAGCTCCGTCATACACCCGGATGTTGTAGATAGCGTTAACGGTATTCGACGTACCGGGAAAATCAGAGGCCAACTTGATGCCGTTGATTGCGGCGGAGACGCTCCCGCCGGCAATCCGGATTGCGGCAAACGCCACGCTCGTCTGATCGGGTGAAGTGGTGATGGTTTTTGCCAGCGGTGTTGACGAATCGAGTGAAACGGTCAATGTAGGCGTTGGAGTAGGGGCCACATTGCAGCTTAATACCATGCCACAGCCTGTAGTCGGGTTATAGTCGGGACCAGGAACATAACTGCAGCCAGCAGGTGGACCTGCGTATGTGCATGCAACAAGCGGTGTAGATATGGGAGCAGGGGTAGACGCTCCCTGACCCGCGGCAAACCCGGGAACCGCCGCCAGACCAATAACCGCGAGGGAAAAGATGATTTTTTTCATACAAACAATGTAGTGACAGTGATATTGTATATGGTGTCACGAACTAAGCAAGAAATCTATAGACGCTTAAATCGCCTGCCGGTAACGAAACGACGCGCCGGCCACTACCGCCAGCACACCCCAAAACAGAATCCGCCCCTGCGGCAAGGTCCAAAAAAAGTGATCGCCGAGACCAAATATAAAAAGCGCGGCCAGCCAACCCGCGGCCAGGGCCTTCAAGAGCGCTCGGTCGGTGGTTTCGGCGCGGCTGGCCAGCGGCTCAAGGAGCCGCTTCAAAAGCCAAACAAAAGCTGCAAACCCAAAAATGCCGAGCTCCGCCAGAATCAAAAGCCAAACATTATGAACCGGCTGACGCTGCCATGACTCGGTCAGCTCCGGCGCGTAGCGCGGGAGCGCTTGGGCAAATGCCCCGGGCCCCACGCCAAAAAACGGCCGGTCTTTAATCATCTGCCAAGCGCTGCGAACATACTGAAGCCGAAGCGCCACTGCTTGCTCTCCGCCATCAATAGCGATACGCGACGACCATTGCGGCAGTAAAAGCAGAAGTCCCAGACCGCAACCGATAACGAAAAGCGCGCCCAGCCGCGCCTGCCGGCCGAAGCGCCGGCGCAACCCCGCTACCGCCCAAACCCGCCACGACACCACGGCAAGCCCCGTCACTAACGCGGCTAAACCAAGCCGGGAAAACGTAACCGCAAACCCAGCGAGAAGCGCGGCGCCAACACCGAGCAGGACCATATCGGCGCTGCGCGATGCCGATTCTGCGCGCCTAACCCATAGCCACCACCACGCCAACATCGCCACCGTGAGGTGCGCCGCCAATAAATTCGGATGCGGAAATGTGCCATACGCCCGGATGACTTTCCCGACCGAAGTATCCAGTTTGGCCACGCCAGCAATGTCTGTGGCCAGACGACTTTCACCCAAGATCCGCAATCCCAAGTCGTGCTGAAACGCAAACTGACCGAGAGCGATTGCGGCTTGTATTGCTCCGGCTATTACAAATGCCCAGACCGCCGCAGCCAACCATTTGCGGGAACTTGCGCCGACTTGAACCAAGGCCGCCGCCACCACAATAACCAAGACCAGTCCAAACCACGCCCAAAGCGACAGCCAACGGGCTTCCCCCGCAAGCGTTGACAGCAACGCCAGCAACAAAAAAATTATCGCTGGAGTCCACGGAAACGAGAAAGGCGCAAGCAGCCGCCTGATGCTCAACCACCACCCGACCAACATTAGGGCCGCAAGCTCAACTGCCCAAATCGAAACGCGCGTAAAGTCGCCGGCACCGCCAAGTTGGGCCACCGCTTTCCGGGTGCCGAACGGAATGAGAAACAAAAGAAGGGTGCCAAACAACACCCCCCAACCCCTGGTCACATCTTTCTCCATGTCTGCGTTACAACGTTTTTATTCCGATCGCATACCAAGCCGCGCCGATAACGAGAAGAATTGCCACTACCGCACTCGCCCACCCGGAGCGGATGCCCAGTACTGCAACACGCTTTTTATCGCTTCGCGATTGGCCATACGGGCTAGCGACTGTGCCCCGACTGGACACAGTCTGCCACCGTTCAAAAAGCAAAAGCACTAAAATGCCTTCCGCCGCCCCCAGCACCGCGCCCAGCGCACCAATTATGCGAATAAAATCATTAAACCCCAGCCCGAACAGTATCACCGGCGCTCCTATTGAGGCAAGACGACTGACGGCTCTCGACCAACCCCAATCGTATTCAAACATGTGCGCCAGGTTCAATCCTATCACGAAAAACGACGTAATGACTGCCAGAAACCCCACTCCGGCCGCCACAAGCTGCGGCAGCGTGCCAAGTGCGGCTAACCCCGTGGCGGCGTCTGGACTCGTGGCCGGCCCGCCTGTGCCAACCACAAAAAACGCAAACGCAAAATACACCACTGCCGGCACCATAGTCCCCCACTTAAGCGCTTTTCTGAAGGCGGGTTGATTCGTCGCCACGGCCCGGGCTTCCGGAATCGCCGGAATGCCGCCTAGGGCGAACAACATGACTCCATAGACCAAGGGCAACCCGCCGGGATGCCAGCCGACAAAATGTTCCAGCCGCACGTGCGGCAGCGCCAACCAACCCAAAACCGCCACTCCCACCACAAGCAAAAGCACCAGCAGCGTTTCAAGGCCGCTCACAAACCTTAAACCGAACCACACCCCAAGCGCGCCAACCAAGAAAAACAACGCAAAACCCGCGCCTTGAGGCACCTGAGCCCAAGGCGAAAGAAGCGTGTTGACAAAAACAGCGCCAGCGACCAAATACGCCAGCAGTGCTCCAATCCGGCCGGCAACTGCGATCAAAGTCGCCAAGTGCTCGGCCCCTGCGCCGATGAGCCGACGCGCGTACCCGGCCAGTCGCTCCACCGACGGCGCAGTCGAAACAACTTCGCCAAAAGCCGCGTGAATGTAGAGCGTTATGACCGTGGTCGCGCCAAGCATGACCATCCCGGGCCAAAAACCCGCCCTGGCCACGGCAAAGGGAATCGCGAACATGCCGACCCCGATAATGGTGCCGGCCAGCGTGGCGAAAGCAGCCACCGTGCTAGCCCTCAACTTTAGTCACGAGGTCGTGCTCGCGGACTTTTTCGGCGACCTTGATGCCGACCGCGTCACCCTTACCCGCCTTCTGCACATCCTCGTGCTCAACCTGCATGGACTCCACCTGCTGGGTGAAATCCGTTGTCGCGCCCTGAACGTGGATGGTTTCACCAACTGCCAAGGACCCTGCGAGCTCAACGATGGCCACGCCTAGCTTCGAATAGTAATGCGTTATTTTGCCGACGGGCTTCTCGTCCATGAAAGTTATTTATGGAAATAATGATATTGCGAAAAAGCAGTTGGCTCCTCACTCCCGCGCTGCCCGCTCTTCCTCTACGAGCCGAATCACCTTTGCCACCAGTTCTTGCGGCGAAGAATCATAGACAATCCGGCCCGGGCCGCGGTGGGCGCGCTCGACGATCTCACGAACCATGTCGGCCATGCCGCCTGAACCCACTAAAACGCCAATTGGTTTTTTGTCTTCGAAGGCGATAGTAAACTCATTCAAACTGCCCATGCGACCGCACACAAGAATAACCGCATCAGACGAACGGGTCAGCAGTAAATTACGTCCAGAATAATTGAAGCCGGTGTAGATGATAACATCAAAATAGTTCGTAGGGAGCCGATAAGTCCTAATGTGTTCGCGCTCGGTCGCGGCGGGTGACAAACCAATGGATAAGCCCCCTTCTTCTTTCGCGCCAATCGCAGCCCAATAAGGAATGCCGGTCGTGGCTCCGGTTACCAGAATACCACTTTGCCGCACCACTTCGCGACCCACCTCGCGCGCCAGCTCAAGGGCGCCCTTTGAGCACACATCCGTTTCAACCGCGCCGGAGACGCAAATCTTATAGCGCATGTGCGGCTGGTGTTCAATCAACGCCTCTTCACTGTGGTCGGTAAGGATATCCGGCATAGCGCTTCCAGTGTAACACAAAAACTAACCGGAGTCACCAGTTATAGCTCGACGAACTCGCCCTCATTCGGCACGACGGCCTCTAGGCCGAAGCGTTCATTGATCGCGTGTGCCAGCGCTTCGCTCGCGTGCGCCTCGCCTTGCACTACAAAAACCCTCCGCAGAGATGCGGCCATCGGCTCGATCCATTTAATGAGCGCACTACGATCAGCGTGCCCGGAATAAGCCGGGATTGCTTCAATGCGCGCCCGCACCTGAACGCGCGCCTGGCGCAGCTCAATTTCGGTTTCGCCTTCCAGAAGTTTACGCGCAATCGTGCCCGGCACCGAATAACCGACTGACAAGAACGTGCTTTGGGAATCCGGCAAATAGCGAATGAGGTGGTGGTGAATTCGACCGCCTTGGGTCATGCCGGCGCCGGCCAGAATAATTTTCGGCGCTGGCACGTCGTTGATGCGTTTTGATTCCTCTTTGGTGAGCGCGAACTTAAGCCCCGGAAACCGAAACAGATCATCGCCGGCGCGCACTTGCCCGCTGGCCTCTTCGTTAAAATATTGAGGATAGCGACGGTACACTTCGGTCGCGCGAATGGCCAAGGGCGAATCAAGAAATACGGGCACGCGCGGGATACGGCCGCCTTCCACCAAATCGTTTAATTCAAAAAGAAGCTCTTGGGTGCGCTCAACTGCAAAAACAGGAATCATAAGCACCCCGCCGCGATGTATCGTTTCGCGCACCACGCGCTCAAACTGCCGCGAGCGACTATGGCGATCATCGTGCCGCCGATCGCCATACACCGATTCAATCACGAGAAAATCAGCGCGAAGGAGCGGCTCAGGTGACTTGAGCAGGGGTGCGGGCGCGTTGCCTAGATCGCCTGAAAATACAACGGTTATCTTTTCATCGAACTGTACCGTGATGGAGGCGGAACCGAGCATGTGGCCGGCGTCGCGAAACACAGCACGCAACCCCGGCGCAACGTAAGCCGCCTCGCCGTACTCAACCGGTTGCCAATGTTCGTGCAAAGCCCAGAGATCATCGAGGTGATAAAATGGTTTCCCGCCAAAAAGCTCTACTTCTTTTTCAAGAACATGAAACGCGTCTTCGAGGATAAGCTCGGCCAGTTGAGCGCTCGGCGGTGTGGCGAAAACGCGACCGCGGAAGCCGTCGGCTACGAGCTTGGGCAGTCGGCCCACGTGATCGGCGTGCGCATGCGTGAGCAAAACCGCATCTACTTTGCTCGGATCGTACAGAAACGGATCAAAATTCTTGGCTTCAGCAAAACGCGAACCCTGAAACAGGCCGCAATCAACGACAATGCTTGCCTTATCGGTCTCCAAAAGATAATTCGCGCCTGTAACCGATTTGGCGCCGCCGCAGAAAGTAAGCTTGGTCATGAATTCGCCCGCCTCCCGTCATACTGCGGCCAGTATTCCCGGAGGAGTTCTTTTATCTTCATATCGGCATCAGCTGGATCAGACATTTCGCGCCGAATGTGCGCTTTGCGCTGGCGAAAGAATTTGGCGAGGCCCCGCGGTGGTCGTTCCCTGAAACCGATCGTCATACTTTGCACGACCTCACCCTTTGATGACAGCGCTGGGCACCAGCCGCGCCACGCGCTTGGCGATTTGAGCGGCATCCACGACTTCCACGACCGCATCAACATCCCTATACGCCAGCGGCGCTTCTTCAGCCAGACCCGAAAAAGAACCGGCCCGCACCGCAATGCCGCGCTGCTCAAGTTCTGCCTTTAAGGCGCTGCCCCGCACTTTCTTTCTGGCCGCGGTGCGAGACAGGCGCCTGCCGGCGCCGTGGCACGTCGAGCCAAACGTCTCTTCTATAGCGCGATTCGTGCCGACCAGCACGTACGACGCCGTACCCATCGAGCCCGGAATCAAGACCGGTTGACCAATCGCGCGGTATCTTTCCGGCACTTCGGGATGGCCGGCACCAAAGGCGCGCGTCGCACCCTTACGATGAACCAACATGTCTTTGCCGCCATAGGTTTCGCGCTTGGCAATGTTGTGAGCCACGTCATAGACAACTCTAAGCTCGCCGGCGCTTGCGCCCAACACCTTCTTCCAGGCCTCGCGAACTTCAGCCGTAATCATCTGCCGGTTAGCCCAGGCAAAGTTTGCCGCCGCGGCCATGGCCGCAAAATAACTGCGGCCTTCTGGTTTGGCTAAAGGCACTGCGGCAAGCTGCGGGTCTGGCAGCGTGATGCCGTACTTCGGTATCGCGCGTAACATCTCGCGGATGTGATCAGTCGCAACCTGATGACCCAAGCCGCGCGAGCCGGTATGGATAAGAATGGTTACCTGTTGAGGAACCAGCCCGAGCGCCTGCGCCGCCGCCTCGTCAAATACGCGCTCCACGCGTCCCACTTCCACAAAGTGATTGCCCGCGCCCATGGTGCCCAGTTGATCTCGGCCGCGATTTTTGGCGTGCGAAGACACCTGCCCTGATTGAGCATCTTCGAGGTTGCCGCCCGCTTCCTGAAATTCGAGGTCTTCGGATTCACCGTAACCGAGCTCGACCATGCGCTTGGCGCCCCTGTGCAGCACCTGATCGAGCTCGCGATCATTCAACTTGAGCCGGCCCGAACGACCCACGCCCGAAGGCACTTCGCTATAGATCGCGCTCGCGAGGTCGCCGAGATGCGGCCGCACCTCGCCAAATTTCTTCTCCGACGCCAGCAGTCGCACCCCGCAGTTAATGTCGTACCCCACCGAGCCGGGCGAGATTACTCCATTCGGCACTTCCGTGGCAAACACCGCCCCCACCGGCGCTCCATACCCCCAATGCACATCGGGCATAACTAAGCTATACCGTTGGATCCCCGGAAGTGTGGCCACATTCGCCGCCTGCTCGAGCGCCTTGTCTGCAAGGATGTCGTCGAGCATCGTTTCAGACGCATACACCCGCGCCGGCACGCGCATGTCAGACCGAAAACTCTGCGGAATTTCCCAGAGGTAGTCGTTGATTTGTTTGAGGTCGGTTTTCTCCATGGTGGCGCAATTATAACGGGAAACTGACCAAAAATGAAGAACGGAGCGGTGAAACCGCTCCGTCAGTGGAACTCTCGCGGCAGGAGTTTTCGACGCAGTACTCCTCGGCGGACCTCGAACTCGACTTCACACCCTCCGCATATGATCGTGGGGGATGCAACCGCGTCGAAGTTAAGCTTCTCCAGCCGACCTCTATTGCAGACCGGACACGGCTGATCGACAGCCCGCATCAGGCAAGCGAAGTTCGGCTCCGGTATCACGGCCCTGGCCCCATCAGTTCGGGAAATCAACACTCCGTCCCGCCTGCGCACGAACCGCACCGCCTCGCCGTCGCTACACGGAAACCACTCGCTCCATCTGTTCTTTCGCGGTCCATCTCTTGTCCGCCGTGGCATCTTACCCCCCCTTTCTGAAAGATCAAACATCGAACACCAACTCAACCGTGAAATTGCCTGCTGCGTCCCTTCGTATCTCGGCGCCGTAATATGTGACCGCCTTCACGTCCTCGGCAAAACCGTCAACGCGATGGCCGCGTAGAATGCCTACGAGCTTATTTTCTGAAAGTTCGGAAAACGTAACTTGATCGAAAATCGCTTTCTCAACGTTGGAGCAATACAGCGCTTCGTTCAAAAAATCAATCAGCAAGTTTGTGGTTGAACCCGATTCAAGGACGAATTTCTTCTGTATGGGCCTGCCTCTTGGAATGCCTACGCCGATGATGTGCGCAAATCCTGCCAGCGCGTTTTGAAAAAGGCCCTCAAGTGAGCCGCCGACTACCCGTGCGCGCAGATCGGCGGTGTGCGAGAGCATTTCGAACTCTGGGTTGCGGTTTTTCACCGTTGTTTTCTGTTCAGGACTTACGCGTTTGAGCAGAAACAATATTCTTCGAGCGAAGTCGAGAAGATACCTATGCGAAATAACTTCTGCGACAGGTTCTCGACAAGCTCGAACAGTAACCAAGCGCGTAAGTCCTACTGTTTTGAGTTTTACTTGCCGTACCCCAACTTCGTAAGTTCTTCGCGCACGACGGCCCGATCGTCCCACTCAACCGAGCCTTGAGCCAAGATAAGCGTCTGCTCTGCGCCTTTGCCAAGAATCAACACAACGTCATGCGTGCGCGCCTGCTGGAGCGCGGCTTCGATTGCACAGCGGCGATCGAGGATCGTCTCAATCGGGATTCCGGGTTTCGCCGCGCGGGCACCAACCGCAATCGCCTTCGAGATCGCATTCGTATCTTCATCAAATGGATCGTCAGTGGTCAACATCAACTGATCTGCGTATTCGGCCGCGATCTTCCCCATCTCCGGCCGCTTCCACGCGTCCCGTCCGCCGCCGGCTGAACCGAACACCGCAATCACCCGCTCCCCTGCCCCGCGCATTGTCTCAACCGCGCCGAAGACCGCGCGAAACGAATCCGGGGTATGCGCCATGTCCACGATGACCCGGAAGGGCTGGCCGCACCGAATTTCTTCCATGCGCCCGGGAATCGAAACCGTGGCCGCGGCGACTTTGCGCACCACTTCCCGATCCATGTCGGGTTCCCCCATGGTCGCCGCCGCCGCCGCAAGGATGTTCGAAATGTTAAAGACGCCCACGAGCGACGTCGTCACAAACGTACCCTGATCGCGTTCCTCAAACCGGAACCGGGACCCGTCAGAACCGACCGCTACGTTCACCGCATCAAAAATCCTTGCTTTGAGCGGCAAAATATTGGGTGCGTCCGGCCGCCGAAACTTCGCGTCCAAAATCCGGAACGCATACTGCGCATCAACCGCGAACTCGAGAAAACGCGGCGCTTCCCGATCGTCCAAGTTCACCGCCACCCACCGCGGCACCGCCCGGCCGCGAACAGTTTTCTGCGGCCGGGCAGAAACCACGCTGAATAATTCCAGCTTCGCCGCCCGGTACTGCTCGTAGCTGCCGTGCGATTCAATGTGCTCTGGGGCAAGATTCGTAAACACCGCGCCATCGAACCAGATGTGCCGGTGCCGGAACTGTTTAATTGCTTCCGAAGTAACTTCAATAAGCGCGTATTCACAGCCAGCATCCGCCATCTCGCGAAGCAACTGCTGCAGCTTGAACCGGCCGGGTGTAGTCATGTGGTACGGATTCAGCCACTCGCGCTCGCCTATCTTGAGTGAGATGGAAGACGACCACCCCACCGTGTGCCCGGCGGCTTCGAGCATGCGGCCGGCAAGGTAGACGGTGGCGGACTTGCCCTTGGTGCCGGTAACGCCGATCACGATGAGCTCGCGCGAAGGATGACGGTACCACCGATCAGCGGCCCAGGCGAGAGAACAGTGGTAGGGAGACACAAGCCACCGGAAGAGGGGCGTAGGGATGAAGCGTTTCGCAATCTTGAGGATGGAATCAAGACGAGCCATGGACATCGAATTCAAATGTCAACCCCTCGACAGGCTCGGGGTATAAGCGTTATTTCCTGAGCGAGGAGCGCAGCGACGAGTCGAAGGATTGAAATTCGCCTGCCCGCCATCGGCCTGAGCCGAAGGCTCTGGCAGGCGGGGATTTTGACATTTGGACTTCTGCTTAGAATAAGGCGGCCTGTCTTCGGGCGTATCTCGCCAACTGGTAGAGGCGGTACCAAGTAGACCGCAATGGTAAATCCCACGTTCCCACATACTCGACTACCCGCCCGCCAAACCCCTGCTTGAATTGAGTAAAACCAGCCCATTGTTTTATTTGCCTTTTTTGCCATGGATACATTGCGTCGCTGGAAGCCCTTTGGGCTTGGTCATGCGGACTATCAATTGCGTCCCTGCGGGACGCAATTCCCGTTCGGGCTTGGCCATGCGGGCTGACAATCGCCCCCCTTAAAGCGCTTCGCGCTTGGCCATGCGGGCTGGGCATCGCCCCGCTACGCGGGGCGATGCCCCACATATCGTACTTATCGCACCCAACTTCTTTAGCACGCTGAATTGCCGTCCAGCGCAGCAGATGCGCGGCCATGGTCTTACGATGCTTGCGGCTTGTCCCGCCGTAAAGATGCGCCGCAGTGCGGCCGAAAAACAAAACCATGGCGGCCGCAGCCAGTTCTCCGGCCACCTCGGCCAAGAACAGCCGCGCCACCGGCTTCATGAACGGCGCGGATCCCAATTCTGCTGCTAAAAAACGTTCGGCCATGAGTTTCTGGTATCGGCTGTCATGCGTTCTGAACCCGCGGAAATCAGCTGTTTCAGAAATCAGACCCCAAAACGCCGGATACTGCTCAAGGCCTGCTTCGCGCACCCGCACTCCGCGCCGCTCGGCCAAACGTATATTATAACGGGTGTCTTCGCGCATCCCGACCAAAAGCTCGGCTTCAGAAATAGTGAGGTCGAGCACAAGCGTTGTCTCGGGCTGCATGGGCGCGGTGCGCCGAAAACCGGCCAGAGCAAGTTCTTGGGTGCGGCGGACGTCCCACACCGGCTCGCAACGCACAAAAAGCGCCCCCGCGCTCCGGCCAAGCTCGTGGAGTTCTAGCGCAAGCTGCGCGGCTGAAACGTCGTCTGCTGCCGGCCCGCGACTTACCAGCTCGTATGTTACCCCGAGCGGAAGCGGCATCCTTACGGATTGCATGGCCACGCGGCTCGCGAGAAACGTCCGGCGCACCGGCCGGCCGAAACCGGCTTGAAACTCGCCCCACTCGTACGACTGCAAAAACGACCCGTCAGGGTGTTGCAGGATTTTTTGGTTCCACTCGCGAGGATCGATCAACATGTCTTTTTCGCACTATAAACGCGGCGATTATCGCCACAGCCAAAGCGCCCAAGATATTGAAAATAATATCGTTTACAGTATCCGGCCCGTCGCCAAGCCGCACCTGCCGGTGCCACTTCCAGAGATCTTCGAGATATTCTTCGATTTCATACAAACTTCCGAATAGCGCCCCCATCGAAACGATGAACAGACTCCGCCACCCCGCGCCGATCCGTATTCGCCCAACGCCCTCAAGCTGCCAGAGCACGTTAAACGCCACAATCCCCACCACCGCCCCTCCGAGGAAATGCGCGGCTTGATCATACCAGGCGAAACGGCCGTAAAGATGCACAATGTCGCCAATGGCATCAACCGCCAGCGCTACCGCTCCGGCAAAATAGGCAACCGGATGCAGGCCCCGGCCGGTTGTGCGTTTGAGGAGAAACGCAGAACCCTCAAGAAGCGCGAGCACCGCCACTGCCGTCACCATGAGCCCAAGCCAGCTGAAATCAAGCGTGAAATCAAGCACGCCAAACCAATTTAGGCCCTCGAAACCAATAAGGGAGGCAAGACCAAGCCGCGCGACAATAAGTAGTGAGGTAGCCATACTTAAGTTCCCACTTCACACGCAATCCTCGTCAGGAAGCATGGGCGGCCGCCACTCTCCCGAAGCGACATCCGCAGCCACCCGGCATGGGTAAGGCCGTACGCCAGACGACAACTGCTTGTCGTCTGGTCGGCCGAACGGGCGAGGCGATCTCGCCCGCAGGCGAGCGACTCGCCCCGGAGGCCGCCGCAGCCGTATCGCACGGACGTGTCGGCCCGCCCAGCGAGCGGGCCGCAATCTCGCTCGGCCTCGCTCGCCGAGCACTCAAGGTCTTGAGTGCTCGGCACCCTGCCCGCTCGGCCTGCGCGACGCCGCGCGAACGGCATGCGGCGGCCCGGGTGGCGAGGACAGAGTGAGCGAGTCGCTGGACGAGCGAACGATCGCTGAGGGAGTGTGGCGGCCGGCTTGTTTTCCGCAACTTCGACATGCTGCTTCAAGGGTTTCACTTCTTTGTTCGCCTTAACGCCGCCCGCACCCACGCTTCCACGCTCACGCCGGATGAAGCCGCCGCAGCTTCGCGCGCTTCGGTTTTGCCGTAGCCCAAAGAGATGAGCGCTTCCTCGACCAAACCTTGATCAGAACTCGCTGCACTACCAGTAGCTTTCACGGACTTCTTGTGGGCGGGTTTGCGAACCTTACGCAGGCCCACAACCAACTTCTCGGCAGTCGAAACCGAAATGCCGCACAATCGCGCCAACTCTTCACCATCTTCTGCTTCAATTGCGGCGCGCGCTTTGGCCGGATCCGCGCCGTCCACCATACCGAGCACTCTCCGCGGCCCGAATCCCGGCACTTCGAGAAACAACTGGAACAGCCCGTAGGATTCTGCGGTCAAAAATCCATACAACGTCCACAAAAACTGACTCACCGCAAGGTGCGTCCAAACCTTTATTCTGGTACCATTTTGTGGTATCTTCGCCAAGCTCTCCGGCCCCACAAGGAGCCGCAGACCAATGCCGCCCACTTGAAGCAGTAGAGCCGAATCCTCGCGGCCGGCCACCGTGCCTTCAACAAAACCGATCATGGCCTCATCATGGCGCGAAATCCCTCTTTTTTCAACCCCGTTAGAAACTCGTTGGCCGTGCTTTCTTCGATCCGTCAGTCTACTGAAGAGAGTTCCCATTCCTGATAAAACAAGGTCTTATTTTCTAACGGGGCCAAGAAAAGAGAAACCGCCG